>JANMLS010000307.1:0-2740 GCA_031372675.1 Verrucomicrobiaceae bacterium | reverse complement strand
ACCTGATCGGCGGAGATGCCGAGGCTGATGTCGGAGCCTGCGGTTTCGTTGAGTTGCAGGCTGCCGACTATCGCGCCTTTGCCGCCGGGGATGCGCACAAATGCGGGGATGTTGCCGGAGGTGGTGACGATGGTTTTGGCGGTGAATGGGGTGTTGTCGGGGAGTTTGCCGCTGATTTTTACCGCGCCGTTTTTATCCACGCTGAGGCGGGAGTATCCGAAGCCGACGGGCGTTGCGGGGACTGCGGCATCGGGGTGGATGGCGAGGTTGAACTGTGCGTCGGTGCCCGGCGATTGCGGCGCGATGCGGCGCTCTGCGGAGAGGGTGGTTTCCACGCCCGCGCTGAGGACGCTGGCTGTGATGGTGGGCGAGTAGCTGAGGATGTCGGCGGTGAGCGTGAGGGTAATCAACTCGCCCGCCGCGCTGCGCAGGCGGACGCTGCCGATGCCGTCTTGCGACATGACGCCGGTGAATGGGTAGCTGGCGTTTTGGTAGGCCAGCCTGCCGGTGAATGCGCGGCCCGAGGAGAGCGTGAACTGCACTTGGCCGGAACCCGTCGTGTCGCCGCCGACGAGTGCGCCTTGGTAAACGCCGCGCAGTATCCAGAAGGGGTTCGGCTTGAAGTGGGCGACGAGCGAGATGCCTTCCTGCATATTAAATGCGTAGCGTGCGGTGGAAGCGGTGGCGTCCGCAGGCAGCACGCTCCAATGGCTGAACATCGTGCGGCTATCGAGCGGCGTGGCGTTGATGGCGTAGTTCACGCCGACCTCGCGCATCGTGGTGCCGAGGAAACCGGCGGTCACTTTTCCCTCGCCGATGACGGATACGACGAGGGGTTTCAAAATGGCGTAGCGAACGGTGCGTGTCGTCTCCGCGAGCAGTGCGCCCTGGCTGGTGGTGCTGCGGGCGCGGATGACGTTGTTGCCTTGCACAAAGCCGGAGAGCGCAGCCTGCCACGCGCCGATTCCGCGTCCGCCGGGTAAAGCGGGCCGCACCCATGCGCTGCTGCCTGCTGCATTTTCCACGCGCACTTCAAACGATGACACCAGCTCGCTGCCGCCGACATTTCCAGCAACGCTCACCTGCGACTCGGAGACGATTCCGCCGGAAGCTGGGGAGGTAATCGCCAGCGTGGAAAGCGCACGCGGCGGCGCGGTGATGATGACCCAGTAGTGCTTATACTGCGACGCTTCGCTGTAATAGTAACCAATCCCGTAGTCCGTCTGGTCGCGGTAAAACGATGACGTGGCGAGGAGGTGATTGCGGTGCGATGTGGATTCCAGCAGCGAGTTCCACGTTTGCGATGCGGAGGAATATCCCGCGCTGATGGATTCAATCGTGTTGTCCGTCGCATCCGTCCCCCACCACGCCGGCAGCGGGAAGCCCGCAGCGCGGACGAGGTAGTTTGGCCCTTTCCCGCTCGGATTTACGTGGGCGAAATACCCGCGTGTGGCCATGTCCTTTGCCCGCGCACGCGCAACCGCCGCAAGCGCAGAGTCGAGCCGCATGACCGAGCGATTGCGAAGCTGGCCCGATGAACTGGTGAGCAGGTTTGCCACGCCTTGCTCCTGCGAATTGAGAACCTGCGAATGGGCTGGAGTGAAAGCCGCAAGCAGCATCGCGATGAGCACGCCAAACACGCAAACAGCCCGCTTTTGCAGGCCGGGCTGATGTTGGTTTGTGATTGGGCTAACGTTCACGATGAACTGAGTTAGCTACCCGCGTGCCGCAGTATGGAAATTATTGTGGTTTCTTTGGGTAAGCAATCATCCGCGCCTTTTGCTTCGCATGGCGAGGCTGGCACAGAGTCCGCTTTACGAGGCGGGAGCAAACCACCACACACAGCCACCGCAGCCCAAATCCATGATTCAACTTTTGCCCAACTGGCCCGCCGCGCCGGAACGCATCCATCTTGCACAAGGCGAAATCCACCTTTGGAAAATCGCGCTCAAAAGCCCGCGCACATCGGGCGTGGGTCGCTCGCTGCTCTCCGCAGATGAGCTGCTCCGTGCTGCGCGGTATCATTTTAGCGAGGATGCGGAGCGCTTTATCGCCACACGCGGCGCGGCGCGGAGTATCCTCGCTAGGTATCTGGCTTGCGACGCTGCGGAAGTGCGCTTCGACACGGGGCCGCACGGAAAGCCTTTCGTCGTGCATCCGTTTATGGACCTCCGTTTTAACATCAGCCACTCGCACGAACTGGCGATGATCGCGGTGTCGCGAGGGCGCGAAGTGGGTGTGGATTTGGAGTGGGTGCAGCCAGACATCGAGTTTGAGCCGATTGCCGATTACTACTTCGAGCCGCAGGAAAACTGGTCGCTTCGATCCATGCCGAAGGAGCAGCGTGCATCGCGGTTTTTCGAGCTTTGGACGCAAAAGGAGGCGCGCCTAAAAGCTGAGGGTATCGGACTTTGCGGCACGCCACGTCGCGATGCAGATTGGCGCGTGCAGCAGCTCGAAGTCGCCGCTGGCTATTCCGGAGCGGTGGCCAGCGAGGGCGAGGACTGGAAGCTCGCCTATTGGGAATGGCGCATGTAAATCCCCGCGTTCATTCATCCATGCCCGAAGCACCAAGCAGCAGCAGCGAGACACCTGCGAACTACGAAATCATCATCCAACCGAATCGCGGATGGCTGCGCGTGAACTGGCGCGAACTTTGGGAATACCGCGACTTGCTGCGCATCCTCGTGCGGCGGGATTTCCTCGCGAAGTATAAGCAAACCGTGCTCGGCCCGCTGTG
>JANMLS010000073.1:0-1651 GCA_031372675.1 Verrucomicrobiaceae bacterium | reverse complement strand
AGTCCCCCGTCGCCCGGCGGAACCCTTTATTGATCGCGTCGGTCTGCCCTTCATCCGGCTCGGAGGTCCACTGGAGGTGCGGGTACTCTCGGAGCACATCCAGCGTCTCATCCGTCGAGCAAGCGTCCACGACGATGTGTTCAAACTCCACGCCCTGCGAGCGCACGCTTTCGATGCACTCGCGGATGAAACGGCCTTGGTTAAAACTAGCGGTGACGATGGAGAATCGCATCGCTCAATCAGCCGCCTTCGCATCGTCCGCGATCAGCACAGGAATCCCATCCATATCCGGGTAGCGCAGCCCTCCCGATGCACCGACCCAGCATTTGCGCTCGGCATCGAGCTGCAGAGGCTCGCCGTTTTTCGGGCAGCGAATGCTCTCAAACGGCTCGCTTGTCGCATCGCATTCCAAAACGCCCGCCTTCTCCGCAAAAATCGCGTGCCCCGCAAAAAATCGCGGCACGTTGACCGCCAACCAGCCGTGAAACTGCGCTAACGAGCGGCGATAGAGCGGGACTTCCTTCAGCTTCCAAGTCGAGCGCCCAATCGCGAAAGGCTTCACGTTCACTTTTACAAACCCGGCCTCCTTACAGAGCCGATTGAGCTGCCCGACGGTGAAACTTTTCTCGATTGTCCCCCGAAGTCGGTCGCGGATTTCGGATGCTCGCCGCAAGGGATTCAGCGCATTGGGCTCCGTGGAGTAAAACCGCCCGCCCGGTTTCAAGATGCGGTGGATTTCCCGCAATGCCTGCCCGTAGTCGCTGAAATGATGCAGCGCCTCGATGACTGTCACCGCAGAAAACGACGCATCTGCGAACGGCAAATGATGTGCGTCGCACGCGACAAACCACGGGCTTTTTAGCTCAAACTTGCGCACTCGTTGCCGGGACACATCCAGCGCGTATTCATTGATGTCCGAAACGACGATGCGCGAGCCACGCTGCGCCAGCACGGTTGCTTCGCCAGCAGTGTTTCCGCCGATGTCGAGAATCAGCCCCTTGATGCCCGAAAGTGCAGCTTCGAGCGCGAGCACTTTTGCACGCCAAGGCGCATCCGTTTCAAATCGGTCCATGGGATTCGTCTGAAGGTAGCGTTCCGTTTTTTGGCGGATGTTTTCGCGCTCCCAGTCGCGTTCTTCGGAGATGCTTGGAGGGCGGCGTAGAAATTTGAAGAAATTGGACATAATTCTAAGAAGTGCGATTCCAGCTCTGTTGTGGGCTTGGGCGTTATTGGCTGGTGCAATCGTCAGACCGGATGTGTGCTCCAATAATGGGACGAAAACAATGTGGCAATGGAGAATTTCTGAGCTTCCCTTGCTGCCGGTAATCGCCCGATTGACTTGGAATCGCATTCATCCACTTTGGTTCGATGAATTGTCGCATTTGCCAACAGGACGCGTCTTCGTAGGCCGTGCAGAGATTTTCACCCACGCGCAGGAATGGACGGTGATGAAGGCCATCATGCGAAACGCCGAAGGAACCGAGGCAGACAAAACAGGTGCGACCGCGATGCTCGAAGAAAGCCAGCTCGGGCGATTCGCAGACGCCGTGGTACGCAAGCACATCGCCGCCAACGCCCACATGCCGACATTCCACACTGCCGGCCTCAGCCTACTCGAAACGCTGCGCCCGAAGAAGGACGCCAAAGTGGC
>JANMLS010000276.1:0-1712 GCA_031372675.1 Verrucomicrobiaceae bacterium | reverse complement strand
AGGGGGCCCCCGCGGGGAAGGTGGCTGACGATCTGGGTGCGATCGTATTTGGCCCACCGGCAACGGCAAAATCGAAGTCGGCAACCGCTGGCACCGGCAGATTCAGGGTGGCCACGTCCACAGCGATTATTTGAACAACATCTCCGTGGGCATTTGTCTCGTCGGCGATTTCAACAAACACGTCCCCACAAAAGGCCAGCTCGCATCGCTGGAAGAACTCATCAAAGTCGTCCGCGAGCGCGTCGGGCGCGTGAACGGACAAAAGGCCGTCGTGCAGCCGCACCGCAATATCAATCCCCCGCGCTGGCCCACCGATTGCCCCGGCGACGAATTCCCGTATAGCTTTCTCCGGCGGTTTTGATTTTCTCCGCGCCCAGCGGCACAGCGGGCGCGTAACTTCTGCATGAAACTCGGCATCACCGGCGCGACGGGATTCGTGGGAAAACAGCTCATCCAGGCTGCGCTCCGTCGTGGATTTGAAGTCATCGGCTACACGCGAAATCCCTCGCAGCCCATCCGCGACTGCGTGGAGACGCGCCGTTTCTCGCTTGATGAAACGCCCGATTTCAACGGCTGCGACGCCATCATCCACCTCGCCGGAGAAAACGTCGCAGGGCTTTGGACCGCAGCAAAAAAGCGGCGCATCCGCGACAGCCGCATCGAAGGCGCACGCCGCGTCGTGGAAGGAATTCGCGCCGCTACGCAAAAGCCCGAAGTGCTCATCGCCGCGAGCGCCATCGGCTTTTACGGCGACTGCGGCGATGCCGATGCCACCGAGCAAACCCCGGCTGGCAAAGGATACCTCGCCGAAACCTGCGCGGAAAACGAAGCCGTCATCCTCGAAGCCGAGCCGCTCTGCCGCGTCGTCCGCGCAAGAATCGGGATCGTCCTCGGCGACGGCGGCGCACTCGCAGTCATGCGCCCCATTTTCAAACTCGGCCTCGGCGGTCCCGCTGGCAACGGGCAGCAATGGATGTCGTGGATTCACATCACCGACCTCGCCGAACTCCTCCTCTTCGCCGTGCTCAATCTCGACATTCGCGGCCCGCTCAACGCCACCGCGCCGTGGCCCGCGCGCAACGCCGACTTCACCCGGCTGCTCGCAAAAAGCCTGCGCCGCCCCGCCATTTTCCGCGCCCCCGCATTTGCGATGCGCCTTTTCCTCCGCGAGTTCGCCGATGAGTTGCTCTGGTCGCGCCGCATCCTCCCCGCCATCGCGACCAAAGAAAAATTCGCCTTCCGCTTCCCCGAACTGAACACGGCGGCATTTGCGAATTATTAAACCGAACGCCGCGATTGAAGGCGGAAAGCGTAAAGGAGCGGCGAATTTATTCGCCGACCTTCGCAACCGCGAAGCGCACGATCCTTATTCGCGCCGCGCTGATGAGATTTGCGCTTCGCGTTTGGGGCGTCGGCGAATGAATTCGCCGCTCCTTTACACCTCCCGCGCTTTGCTGACTCCAATCGCGGCGTCCGGTTTAATTTTGCGCTTTCGCCGTTTTCATCCGCCGTCACATCGGCTTTTCTCCGTGCGTGTTCAGTTTTGCATACCGCCGCCTTATTCGCCCGATTTTGTTCCGCTTCGATGCGGAGCGTGTTCATCACTTCGCGATGGCTTTTCTAAAAGGTCTCGGCCCGGCCATGCAGACGCTCCATCGAAATTCGCAGGCAGACCCTCGGCTTGCGCGTGAGGTGTTCGGTTTGAAATTCCC
>JANMLS010000270.1:0-1548 GCA_031372675.1 Verrucomicrobiaceae bacterium | reverse complement strand
AGATTGTCGTCTGCAACTCGACGGCATGAAGCTGGAATCGCTAGTAATGGCGCATCAGCTACGGCGCCGTGAATACGTTCCCAGGCCTTGTACACACCGCCCGTCACATCATGAAAGCCGTTTGTACCCGAAGTCGCCCCTCAAAAGGTGCCGAAGGTATGGTTGGTGATTGGGATGAAGTCGTAACAAGGTAGCCGTAGGGGAACCTGCGGCTGGATCACCTCCTTTCTAAGGAGAAACCACGTCCCCGAGAAATCGGGCGACTATGGTCGATCGACTCGCAAGAGTCGCTACTGCTCAGATTTATCGCACAATTCAGTTACCAAGGAATCCGCTGTTCCTTGTTAGTCAATGTTGGTATCAGCTCAACTTGGTGACGCACCGTTTGCATGGGGCTGTAGCTCAGTTGGTAGAGCGGTAGCTTTGCAAGCTATAGGTCAGGAGTTCGACTCTCCTCAGCTCCACCAAACCGAGCGCTCATGAAGCGCCTCTGACTGAGAAAGCGATCTCAAGCAGAAGGATGGTCCGCAGCCAATAGGGTATTGTGGGCCTGTAGCTCAGTTGGTTAGAGCATGCGCTTGATAAGCGCAGGGTCACTGGTTCGAATCCGGTCAGGCCCACCAACGTTCTGATTTTACATTGTTCTTTGACAACTGCACGTAGACGAAATATGGGCATACAATGTTCGCTGGTTTGCATTGATTTTTCAATGTAGAACTCGTGATCAAGCTACTAAGGGCTTATGGTGGATGCCTTGGTGCCAGTAGGCGATGAAGGACGTAGCAAATTGCGATAAGCTGCGGTGAGCCGTTGAGCAGGCTTTGACCCGCAGATCTCCGAATGGGACAACCCACCTGGTCTAAAGCCAGGTATCATTGGATGAATTCATAGTCCAATGAAGCGATACGGGGTGAAGTGAAACATCTCAGTAACCCCAGGAAAATAAAACGACGTGATTCCGTAAGTAGTGGCGAGCGAAAGCGGAACAGCCTAAACCACGACAACTTGTTGTCGTGGGGTTGCGGGACCTTAACATGGTACTTCGAGAGCGAGCTTAACGATTTGGAACAATCGACCAAAGACCGTGATAGTCGGGTAAGCGAAGCTTAAAGAGACCTAGAGGTATCCCAAGTAATGCGGTGCAAGTGAAACTCCGCATGAATCTGTCCAGACCACTGGATAAGGCTAAATACTAACTGGCAACCGACAGTGTACAAGTACCGTGAGGGAAAGGTGAAAAGAACCCCGGTTAGGGGAGTTAAATAGATCTGAAACCATAAGCCTACAATGTGTAGGAGCACCGCAAGGTGTGACTGCTTGCCTTATGCATAATGAGTCTGCGAGTTATTATCAGTGGCCTGCCTAACTCTCTCTGAGAGCAAGGCGAAGCGAAAGCGAGTATGAATAGTGCGACTAGTCACTGGTAATAGACCCGAAGCGGAGGTGATCTACTCTTGAGCAGGTTGAAGCCTAGGTAACACTGGGTGGAGGACCGAACTCGTGGTTGTTGAAAAAACCTGAGATGACTTGAGAGTAGGAGCGAAAGAC
>JANMLS010000071.1:0-14866 GCA_031372675.1 Verrucomicrobiaceae bacterium | reverse complement strand
GCTTTTCAAGCTCGGCATCATGGCCTCCAGCGATGAAGCCATGTCGCGCTTCATGTCCTACCCCGGCGTATCCACGCTCGCCAGCAACCCGAAACTCAAGTCGCTAACCAAAGACCCCACCATCACAGAACTGCTCACCAGCAAAAGCTACCTCCGCCTTTTGAGAAACGAAAAAGTCGTCGCGCTGGCAAACGACAGCGAGTTCAACGCACAGCTCAAAGCGATGGATTTCGACAAAGCAATGGACCACGCAATCACCGGCGGCAATCTCCCGCCGCTGGAAAACCCTACACCGCAATCGGTGCCTTGATTGCGGGGTGCGGGTCGTAGGCTTCGAGGGTGAAGTCTTCGTAGCGGAAGGCGAAGAGGTCGGTGACTGCGGGGTTTAGCTTCATCGCGGGCAGTGGTCGCGGGTCGCGGGTGAGCTGGAGTTTGGCCTGCTCAATGTGGTTTGAGTAGAGGTGCAGGTCGCCGAAGGTGTGGACGAATTCGCCGGGCTGGAGGCCGCAGACTTGCGCAATCATGAGCGTGAGCAGCGCGTAGCTCGCGATGTTAAACGGGACGCCGAGGAACAAATCCGCGCTGCGCTGGTAGAGCTGGCAGCTCAGGCGGCCTTCGAGGACGAAGAACTGGAACATGGCGTGACACGGCGGCAGCGCCATCGAGTCCACTTCGCCGGGGTTCCACGCGCTGACGATGAGGCGGCGGCTGTCGGGGTTCTTTTTGATCTGCGCGACGAGGTTTGCGATCTGGTCCACATGGCGGCCATCGGCGGTGATCCAGTCGCGCCACTGCGCACCGTACACGCGACCGAGATTGCCCTCGGCGTCGGCCCACTCGTCCCAAATCGTCACGCCGTTTTCGCGCAGGTAGCGGATGTTGGTCTCGCCTTTTAGAAACCAGAGCAGCTCGTGGATGATGCTGCGGAGGTGGAGTTTCTTCGTCGTCAAAACGGGGAAGCCTGCGGACAAATCAAAGCGCGTCTGTGCGCCGAAGACGCTGTAGGTGCCGGTGCCGGTGCGGTCGGGCTTGAAGCGGCCTTTGTCGAGAACGAGGCGGAGGAGATCGAGATACGCTTGCATGTTCTTTAGCGGAAAAATGCGGCGATTTTCTCCACGACGTATTCCTGCTGGGCATCGGAAATCTCCGGGAAAATCGGGAGCGCGAGCGTCTCCTTCGCGGCTTTTTCCGCTTCGGGGAAATCGCCGTGCTGATAGCCCAAGTCGCGGAAGCACTCCTGCAAATGGAGTGGAAGCGGGTAGTAGATTTCCGTGCTGATGGCCGCTGCGCCAAGGCAGGCGCGGAGTTCATCGCGGCGCGGAGTGCGGACGATGAACTGATTGTAGATGTGGTGATTTGGCAGCCCGCTGCCATTCCACGGCTCGACGGGCGAAACCAGCCAGCGGTTCAGCGAATGCTTTTCAAAAAGCTCGCGATACTTCGCCGCTCGCTCGCGACGGCCTGCGCTCCACGAATCGAGATGCGGCAGTTTCACCCGCAGCACCGCGCTTTGGATCGCATCAATGCGGAAATTGCCGCCGACGTATTTGTGGTAATAGCGGACTTCCATGCCGTGATTGCGATAGGCACGCAGCTTCTCCGCAAGCGCATCGTCGCGGCACACAACCATCCCGGCATCGCCAAACGCACCGAGGTTTTTTGTCGGGTAAAACGAATACCAACCCGCCTCGCCAATCGCTCCCGCAGCGCCGAGCGGATGCTGCGCACCCAGCGCCTGAGCCGCGTCTTCGAGAATCGGGACGCCGTGTTTTTCCGCGAGCACCTTGAGCGCCGCCATGTCTGCACAGCAGCCGTAAAGATGCACGGGGATGATGGCTTTCACGTTCTTGGTTTCTTTCAACAAGCGCTCCACTTCGACAGGACAGATGTTGTAAGTCACCGGATCGATGTCCGCAAAAACCGGACGCGCACCGAGCCGAGCGATGCAGCTCGCAGTGGCAAAAAATGTGTAAGGCGTGGTGATGACCGCGTCGCCGGGACCGATGCCGAGCGCCATCAGCAGCATCAACTGCGCATCCGTGCCGCTGCTGCAACCGATTGCGTGCTGCACGCCACAGTAGCTCGCAACCTCCTGCTCAAAAGCCTCCGTCTTTGGCCCCAGAACCAGTGCCTGCGAATCGCACACTTCCTCGATGGCGGCGAGAAACTTGGTTTTGAGCGGCGCATATTGTGCGCGGAGATCGAGCAGCGGTACTTGCATCATTCCAGTGATGGCGGATTAGGCGGCCTGAGTGCAAGTTTATGCCGCGCTGGGTTCAATATCTTCATCGCTCCTGACTCCCGAAGCCGATGCGCCGTCGGTGACGATGCAGCGCGAAAGCTGTGCGCCCGGAGCGACCGTCGCGCCTTCCCAAATGATGCACTCTCGGAGCTGTGCGCCTTCGCCGATGATCGCGCTTGGATGGATGGTATTCCCAGCACCCGCGACTGCGCGATTTGCGGCGACGTATTCCTCTCGTGTGCCGAGGTCGCGCCAGCTTCCTTCATCCAAAACAATGCCGCCGATTTTTGCGCCAGCGCGGATCATTTCGTGAAAGACGGGGACGACTGAGAGCTTCACACCGGGCGGGATGCGCTGAATAAATCGCGGCTCCACGAGGTAGATTCCGGTGAAAAGAAAACGCGCTTCCAGCTCCGGTCTTAGCACGCGCCGCAGGTCGAGGATGCGACCGCTTTGCTCGTCGAAAGTCACATTCCGGTTTTCGCCCTGCGAGCGCAGGATGAGCGTCACTTCATTGCCGCTCTCGCGGTGGTGCTGGACGGCGCGGTCGAGCGGGATGTCGCTGAGAATGTCGCCATTATAGACGATGAACGGGCCGTCTCCGAGCAGCTCGCGGGCGTTCCAGATACCGCCCGCCGTTTCGAGGACTTCGGGAGATTCGTGGATGAACTGAATCGGGCATCCGCGCCATTCGTTCGCGGGAAAAAACTCCGCGTAGCGTTCTGCTTTCCAATGCGTGTTCACCACAAACCGCTTTACGCCGCAGCCGATGAGATGATCGAACGCCCACGAAATCAGCGGGCGATTTCCGAGCGGAATCAGGGGCTTCGGGCGGCGGTTGGTGAGCGGACGCAATCGCGTGCCCAGCCCGGCTCCGAGGACAAATGCCGTCTCCATTTTACTGCACGACTTCCTCGGCCTCGCGGCGAATCACGCGAGGGCGCGGCGGCGGGTCCGAGTCCACATCCATCTCCGCAGCTTTCTCCTCATCGGTCTTCTTTTTCTTGCGCGGCTTTTTCTTTCCGGTTGCGTCGGTTTTTTCCTCCACTTCCACTTTGGGAAAATTCTTTAACGCACGGCTGATGATCGGCCCGACGTGCGAGCCGCCATGCACCGCGTCATTCCCCGGCAAGCCTTCATACACAGCGGCAAACGCCCACTTTGGTTTCTCGGCTGGCGCGTAACCGCCGAACCATGCTGCGACGCGCTCTTTGCTCCCCGCGCCCCATTGCGCAGTGCCGGTTTTCCCAGCGAGTTTCATGTTGGAATTTTGCGCTGCGTGCGCCGTGCCGCCCTTACCATTCACGACGCTGAACAAGCCTTTGCGCATCGCAGCCATGACTTCTTTCTCGATGGTAAATTGATGCCGCACGCGCACGTCGTAGCCAATGGTCACCTTGTCATCCACGCCCTGCACTTGGAGCACGAGTCGGGGCTGATAAACCGTTCCTCCATTCGCAATCGCAGTCATCGCCTTTGCCACTTGGAGCGGAGTCACCGCAGTCAGCCCTTGCCCGATGGAAAGGTTCGCGAGATCGCCAAGGCCCGCTTTCCGTTTATCGATCTTCAAAATCGTCTCCACATCGTTCAGTGATCCGGGTTCCTCGCCGTTGATCGGGATGCCCGTCCTGCTGCCAAAACCGAGGTTGTGCGAATACTCCGTGATCGGCGCGAAGCCAGTCTTCAAGCCCATCCGCCAGAAATACGGGTTGTTGCTGATCGTCATCGCACGGATGAATGCCATCGGCCCAAGCTCCTTTTTCGAGTGGTCCGAAAACTTCCGCTTTTCGATCACGATAAACGCCTCGCCGCCGAACGCATCCTCCGGGTCCACCTTGCCTTCATTCAAAGCCGCAAGCCCCGTGAAAACCTTGAAAACCGAGCCGAGCGGATAGGTCGCACGGAAGGCGCGTGGAAATAGCGGATTGTTCGCCTTTGGATCATTCATCGCGTTTAGCTCAGTCTGCGAAATGGACGGCACCCACACATTCGGATCGTAACAAGGCACCGATGCCATCGCCATAATCTCGCCCGTATTACAATCCGTCACCACCATCGCCGACGGGCGTTTTGCCGCAACGAGCGAACTCTCCACAGCCTGCTGGATTTTCAAATCAATCGTCGTCACTACATTCTGCCCCGGCGTCGGCGGGACCATCACGCGCTCCTCGGATTTGCGACCCTGCGCATCGTAGGAGACAAACAGCGCGCCGTTTTTCCCAGTGAGCTGCTCATTAAATGAAAGCTCCAGCCCGTCGCGGCCTTCCACCTGCGGCCACAGCAGCTCGTTACTCTCCACCACACCCGTGAGGAAATTCCCCATGCGCCCGACGTAGCCGACCACATGCCCCGCCGTTTTCCCCTGCGGATACTCGCGCTGATAAACCGCCTGCAACATCAGCCCCGGCAAATTCGCACGCTGCACGGCGGCGATTTCATTCGCGCTCAAATCCACCGTAACCACCAGCGGCACGATCCCGCGATTGCGGTAATGTTTTAGCCCCTTGTCCGGGTCCACCGTGATCAGACGGCCAAGCATCCGCGAAGCTGCCGCCGCTTGATCCGCGACAAACCGCTGCGCCTCCGCATCGCTGAATTTCGGCGGCGTCGGGAAAACAATCGCCAGATTTTGCGACATGCGATTTCGCGCCAGCGGGATGCCGTTTCTATCCGTGATCTGACCACGCGGCGCGGGAATCGCAAACGTGAAACTCCTAGCGTGCTTCTGCGTCTCCCAAGTCGGCTGAATCGTCACCGGCGCGACCGGCGCAGGCTTTATCGCAGCCACAGCCGGGACCGCCGGGACAGACATCACCGGCACATGCGAAGGCGCAGTCCCCGCACCCGGACGCGCAATCACAACTGGCCTGCGCACCTCCGGCTCACCCGGCCTCGCAATGCTCGAAGTCCCCTCCGGTTGCTGCGCCATAGACGGCAGGCCAAGCAGAGCGGCGAGTATGCAGTGAGTGAATCGGTTTGACGACATAAGCTGGATGCTAACGCGCCGCCCAAAATTCTCAAGCAAGCGTCGCGATGAAATAAAGGCACGCATTGATCCAAAAGTATTGTTACCCGAGCTGGGACGAAACGTTCGTGTGAACGGGTCGTTGCGCCAAAAGTAAAGTGTTACCCGTGAAACACACGGAAATGAGCACTAAAACTAAACAAGAAGTGATGGCAAAACTGACGCAAAAATACGTCGGAGCCGGAGCTGAGTATCGAGAGAAAAGAGAGAAAAGGGGCCATTCGAGGATAAACGGAAAAGAGGGGAAGGGGTCAGATCAAATGAGCGTGCGAATAGAAAAAGTGCGCTTCGCGTATTGATATTCACGCAGGGGGCTGCGTGAGCCACGACGCGCAATCGCGGCGTTCGGCCTCAAAGGAAATGCGCGAGATGAAATCAAAACTGCTCCAGCCACTCGCGCCATGCGGCGATGTCTTCGGCGGCAGCTTTATCGGTGGGGACAAAATTAGGGTCGCTCACGTCTCAATGCTTCAGGTGCTCGAACATTACGGCATTGCCGATTCGTTCAAACGATCTGGAGACAACCTTAGCGGGCCTTGCCCGATTCATGATGGACAGAACGTGACGCAATTCCGCGTCTCACTCGATAAGAACTGCTGGAACTGTTTCGGCTCCTGCAAGGGTGGCGGGAATGCTCTGGATTTCGTCGCCCGGAAAGAAGGTGTCGGACTTCGCGATGCGGCTTTGCTGCTTTGCGAGTGGTTCAATGTGCGGACAGGCAACTCGTCCGCCGTGCAGTCGAATAAACCGAAGCGTGAACCCGGTGCGCAGAAACCGAAGTCGCCGCCCGACAGTGAGCGACGGGAACGTGCGTCGAAGCCAAAAGCAGACGCGCCGCCGGACGACGCCGACCAGCCAAACAAGCCGCTCGGTTTTGCCCTGCAACATCTCGATACGGCGCATCCGTATCTCGTTTCGCCGGAAGGTCGCGGACTAAGCCCGGAGTGCATCGCGCATTTCGGACTCGGGTTTTGCGATAAAGGCAGCATGTCGGGACGCATCGTCATCCCGATTCACAATGCCGATGGACAGCTCGTCGCTTACGCGGGGCGCTGGCCCGGCACTCCGCCGGATGCCGATACGCCACGCTACAAATTGCCGCCCGGCTTTCGCAAAGCACGCGAGCTTTTCAATGCTCACCGTGCGTTTGCGGTTCGTGATGAGCCGCTGGTGATTGTCGAGGGATTCTTCGACTGTATAGCGCTTTGGCAACACGGCATCCGCTGTGTGGTCGCGCTCATGGGCACTTCGCTCTCGGCGCATCAAGAGGAACTGATCGCTCGCGTGGTGAAGCCCACGAGTCGCATCATCCTCATGCTCGATGAGGACGCCGCCGGACGCGATGCGCGAGTGCAAATCGCCCACCGTCTCGCGCAGCATTGCTACGTGAGAATCCATCGCTTTGAGCGTGAAGGCGCACAGCCCGATTCGCTCACGGCGGTGGAAGCAGCCGCTTTGCTGGAATGACGCGCTATGTTCTTCGCGAATAATAAAAAACCCTGTTCAGCACTTGCTGGGCGGGGTTTTCTGTTACGTTTTATCGCCTGACCCCCAGTTCCCCGGGCGAGTCGGCTTGTTCTAAAATGAAGGCGCTCACAGCATCGAGCAGGACGAGGGTGACGAGGCGTTTGAGTTCTTCGGGCAGTCCGTTGAGGCTGATGATCCACGATTGGTTGAAGAACTGCCCCGGAGGCAATTTGGGCTCGAAACAGCGGAGGCCGGTGAGTTCGTTCAGACGGCTCACGATGCTGTCGTTGTCTTTTCCAGCGGTGCGGAGTTCTTGTTCGTAGGAGGCACGGACGGCTTCGAGGCTACGGTCGCCGTTGTCGGCGATGACGGCTTCGATGGCCGTGCGGAGCAAGTCGCGCTGAAGGTCGCCGGGGGCTTTGCAACAAAGGACGAGCGTATCCCGCAAGCGCATGGCAGCGCGGGTGATTTTCAGCGGTTGGACATCGGCCCGTGGCAGGAAATCGAGCGGGATAGGATCGGTGCCGACTTCGATAGCGCCGACTTTGCCAAAGTCGGCAAACGGTCCAGCCGGGCGTCCATCGCGGACAAATTCGCCCTTCGGATCGATCATCAAAAACGGGATGCCCGCCTGCCGTGCGAGGTCGAGGGCGATTTGCACCCCCGTCGTCGTCTTCCCTTTGCCAATCGCTCCCATGAGCGCGATGTGGGGCGGCACGCCGGGGCCGTTGAGGACGTAATCCACAGGCTTATCGCCGGGATGCGTGCGGCTGATGGAGCCGAGCGATTGTCCCGAAGGGACAGCCAGAGATTAGCCGGTGGTGAAGCGAGGAAAATTGTGCGTAATTTAGCGCCAATTCGTAACCGCCTTATTTTGAGTCGCTTGCCAGCCGTGCGCTTTCAGATTTGCATCATGAGCCGCACGTTTCGGCATGAAGTTGAGCAGCACGGTTTCCATAGAACAGCACTGGCTTCCTGTGCGGATACTGACTCAAAGCCCCCACGGTTTCGGAGAACCGATTTCTTCACCAGACCACCGATTAAAGACCCGCGTCCGCGACTTCCCGTTGTTTTGTTCGGTCACAAACTGAAGGCGGTTCATCCATGTAAATGAAACCGCAACGACGACCGCCAGAATTGTGATGCACGTCCACTTAAGGGCAGCGATGGATGTCGGACCTGCCGAAGAGGTTTCGGTGGGCTGGCACATCACGTAGATGGATTCGCAGAACGCAATCAGGTAAACCAGTATGAGCGGACTGGCCGCGAGCAATGAAAATTCACGCCCAACTCCGACGACCGACACGAAAATCAAAATAGCGAGCGTGGCGGAATATCCAATCCCCCTCCGAAGCAGTAGAATCGCTCCGTGGATAGGAAACAAGAATCCAGCAAACACCCACGGTATCGAGGCGGCGCTTGCGTGCTTCGTGTCGAATGTCAGCGCGAACAGTAGTGGAACTGCTACTGCCAGAGAAATGAACCACGCGAGCCGGTGATCGGATTCCTGCTTTCTCTGCGCATCCACGTCATCCACGAGTTTCTTGAGCGCGTCTAGCGAGAGGTCGGGGCGCTCAATGGTGCGCTGTGTCGATCTCTCGCTCTTGGCAATTCGATAGGCAATCTCTTCCTCTGGAGTCAAAACGACGCGCTTGCTCACGTAAACCTCGCGACTTTGTTCTGCTTTGCGTTCCGATTTGGGATCAGGTTCACTGGCTGTTTCATTTGCCTTCGGGCGCTGCTTCAGGAATTCTCGGGCTCTGGCATTTACGATCAAAAATCCGATTGCTCCGACAATCGGAATCAAACCGATGAGCGACAACGAAATTGATGACCACAATCGCCAACGAAGAGCTGAGCCAGTTTGGAACATAAACCAAGCAACCGCGATGTGGAAAAATGCAGAAAATACAAGGCCGATCTGGCCAAATGGCGCACACGCAACCATGAGTCCAAAACACCACAACATTGCGGTTCTCGATCCAGCAACATCCGGAGCGTTTATGGCCGAGCCTGGGACTTCAACCGGGGATTGGCATTGAGGACAAAAGCCTGACGTTCCCGAATCTACGTCTTCGCACGATATTTGCTGCCCACAATTGCCGCATTGAAACTTGATCATTGGCTGCTGGGAATTTGCTTTCGTGACCGCCTCACCGGAAACGGTCAGAACGCGTATCAGCATTGGGGAGAGAGGAACTGTTCGTCGGTCCCGTGGAGATTGATGTGCTCATGTAGATGCTTCCGAGCATGTTCCTGCGCTCTGCTTTGCCAAGCTTTTTTCGGCGGTGCTCCTTGGGGAAAAGGGGGCAGGCGAGGATAAAGAAATAGATTTAGACATTTCTTGTAGCTAAAAAGGTAGTTGATAGGAAATTTGCTTCGTCATACTGGCACTATGAGACCTTCGGCTTCTGCTAGATTTTTCTGGTTCCCGTCGAATGTCAGGAAGTGTTTCAGTCCAAGATGCTTGGCGGTAGAGAGGTGGATAATGTCCATGGGGCGATGACCTCCCTTCATGGTGTGAGTGGCTGACAGCGTCTCGGCAATGCTGTGGACATCCGGCCATTCCACCGTCGCCAATACCAAACCTCCGGCCTTCACATTGGCTGCTATCACTCCCATCATCCGCTCGGCTTCCGATTTTGAAAAACCCTTCGTCTTATCGCTCAGGTAGCGAAAAACCTGAAATCTGGCCGACTGCCGGAACTCCCACAAGACCTGTGACGAGACGATGATCTCACCTTTGAACCGCTCCACGAAAGCATCAGCACGCTCGGTGTTGTCTTGCTCCCGATAGAGAGCACAGAGGAAGGATGTGTCAGTAAAACAGCGCATCTTACTCTTCACCCTCTAGTTCAGCAGCCCGCATTTCTGCCACCTCGTCCGAGCTGAAGCGCCGCCCTTTCCAAATGGTCTGCCGCTGGGCAGCAAAATCAATTTGGGGCGGGCGCGACGGCGTGGCTTTCGTCACAGGCAAAAGTGTCGCGTAGTGCTTTCCCCTTTTTAGGATTGCAACGGATTCCCCATTGTCGAGCCAAGAGGAAACGCGGCGGAAGTGGTTGCGCAAATCTGCGGTAGTGACAGTGTTCATGATACATTGATATATCATACACTTGTCGGCCTTCAAGTGTTTTTCACGCGACCATCCCCTTGCCAGATGGACTCATACCATCTCATAAAATTAACCAGACCATCGTGAAGTGCGAAAGGAGCGGGGATTTTGACTTCGGCGGTCTTACGGCTCCAAATCCCCGACGTTGAAGTATTGCAAAGCACTAAATTTTCGAGACGCCACAAACAAAAATTTGTGCGCTTCGCGCAATTGCCATGAACGACTTCTAAAAGCTGCGGTGGATAATGAATGGCTTCACACTTTTATGTGGTCGCTACTCACAGCCAATTTACTGCGGGACTTCCTTTTTTCCACTCCGACTACATCTCAACGATGTCCGCCACTGCTGGCATTTCGACAAATACCGGCGGCGTGCAGACTGCCGCAGGCGCGGAAACCAATTGGAAATCAGCCCCGCTATCCACGGACGGCGACGCGGCTTGGATGCGGGCGATCAATTCCTCCGCAGTTTTCGGAAGGTCCCTTGTCTGAAATTCACCCACGAGCGTATGCACGGCCTGGCCTGCGGTCGCGAGTTTATCCACCGTGCCGCCTTCCTGCCAGACGCCGGGACGGGTGAGCGCGTAAGCAGTTCCCACCGCAAGAAGGGCAATCGCAGCCACCTTGCTAAAGAATCCCCGGAAGGTCCACGATGGGACAAAAAGCACGCGGCTGCGCTGATCTTCATTGAGTGTGAAATCGGGGATTTCCTCGGCTTCGAGTCCCTCTTTCAGCATCTCGGACATATCCAGCATCTCATACACGTCATTCCGGCATTCCTCTGAAATAGCCAGCATACTCTCGACGTAAAGCCGCTCATCGGGAGGCAGCTCGTTGAGTGCGTAATCTGTTAAATCCTGATCTGTAACTTTTCCTCTCATTATATCGGTTCTAGGAGGCCGCTTGTTTTGCTAAATAAATGATTTTTTCGTCCTTCTCGTCGCGCTCGATCTTCGTGCGAAGATTCCGCATCGCTGCGTTCAAAATAAAGCCCACGTTTCCAACGCTCAGTCCCGTGATTTGGCTGATTTCCTGGTAGCTGTGGTTGCCATGAAAGCGGAGCCGCACGACATCCTGCTGGTTGCGAGGGAGCGCCTTCACATGCTCCATGAGCCGCTCGACTTGCTCGCGCCGCGCCATGTCCTGAAGCGGCGAAATGCTCTCAACCTTGTGGTGCTCAAATTCCTGATTCTCCACGTAAATATAACGATCCTCTTTCTTGATCGATTTCAGTGCGCAGTTGCGGCACACGGTGAAAAGCCACTGCGAGAGATGTCCCTCAATGTTCGCCTGCTCCTGCGTGTGCAGGCGCATGAAGGTTTCCTGCACGGTGTCTTTGGCGCGATCCAAGTCATGCACGATGCTCAACGCATATTGCAGGAGCGGGCGCTCGAAGCGCTCAAGCGCGCTCTGGACCCATGCTGATTTTTTCTTGGCCTTTGATTGAAACATATTGTGTGTCTGGTTTGGGTTATCCGCGTGTGCGGGTTTATTTAGGAAAAAGTTGGGATTTTTTTAAAAGCGCCGACTTCACTTCTTCTTCGCCGCTTCATTGGCGAGATTCAACAAGTATTGTTCGACCATCGCGCCGTATTCCGTGGGATACTTATCGCCGAGCGACTGCTGGATCGCCTCCCGCTCACGCGCAGGTAGGCCGATGAAATTCGCCTTTTTCAAAGCCGCCTGACGCGCCTGACGCTCGACTGCCTGCGCCTCCGAGCCGGGCTTGTAATCCTCCGCGCCCTCGGACGGTGCCTCGTTTGCTGCGGTCGGTTTTTTTCCAGTGCCGGAGCCGCGACCGGGCTGCTGCCCCTGCCCTTTCATGCCGGGTCCGGGTGCTTGTCCCTGCCCCGGCTGCTGCCCTTGCCCCGCAGATTGCTGCGAAGAAAGTCCCGCCTGCTGCGCGGCCATCATCGCGGCGGCTTGTGAAAGCTGTTGCGCGGCTTGCTGAGCGGCTTGCTGGGCTGGAGAATTTTGCCCGCTCATCGCTTGCGCTGCGCCGTCGGCGAGCTGCTGCGCGGCTTGTTGCGCGGCCTGCATCATTTCTGGCGACATCGCGCCATTTTGCGCGGCGGCTTGTCCGGCCTGCTGCGCGGCTTGTGAAAGTTGCTGCGCAGCTTGCTGCATCGCCTGCTGTGCGGCTTGAGCGCTGTTCTGCGCCATTTGCGCTGCGTTTGCGGCCATCTGCTGTGCTTGTTGTGCGGCTTGCGCGGCTTTGTTTGCGGCCTGCTGCGCGGCTCCGGCTTGTTGCGCGGCTTGGGCGTTTCCGGGTTGCGCTCCTGCCTGCTGTGCGGATTTTTGCGCCTGCCCTGCGGCTTGCGCGGCCTGCATTGCGGCCTGCGCTGCTTCACCCGCTTTTTCAGCGGCTTGCTGCGCGGCAGCCATCGCCTGCTGGCCGGGCATGGTTGCGGATTGCTCTGCGTTTTTCGCCGCCTGTTGCGCGGCTTGCTGTGCGGCCTGCGCGGATTGCGCGGCTTCTCCTGCCTGCTGCGCGGCATCGGCATTCGCGGCTTGCGCTGCCTGCTGTTGCGCTGCCTTTGCTGCATCGGCGGCCTGCTGCGCTGCTTGTGCAGCTTGCATCGCGGCCTCTGCTGCGTTTTGCGCTGCTTTTTGGCCCATCTGCTCTGCGGCTTTTGCGAGCGTATCTTGCGCGGCGTTCACCTCCTGCAAAGCCTGCGCAATTTGGTTCGCCGCTTTCGCCATTTCTTCCGGCGTCGCGGGCGCATTTTCGCCCATCTGTTTCATCGCCTCTGCGACCTGACTTCCCATCGCATTCTTCGCAGCCAGCATCTTCTCAATCGCCTTTTGCGCAGCCTCGCGAGCGGGCGCAGAGTTTCCTGCTTCGAGTTCGGCGCGGGCCGCGCCCATGTCGGCCATTGCGTCGTTCAGCGCTTGCGAAGCGCCGAGCTGCGCTGCACCGAGCGTGGACTTAAATTCCTCCGTCTTCTGCTGAATCGCCTCCTGCATCTTCGCCAGCTTTTCGAGTCCCTCCTTCTTCCCCTTTTCGCCAAGCGCCCCGGCCTTCGCCGCACTCAGGTCAATCGCCTGCTCCTGCTCGATCAGCTTCGCAAGCTCACCCAGCGCCGCTTGCGCGTCCTGCGCGACTTGTTTCGCAGCATCGGTCTTTGCGATTTCCTTCGCGATTTCCGCAGCAGCTTTTGCGAGATTGTCCGCAGCCTGCGCGGCTTCCTCGCGGCCTTTGTTCAAATTGGAATCCGCCATTGCCTGCTCGCTTTTCTTCGCGTTCGCGACCGCATTATTCAGCAACTCCGCCGCCTTCGGTGCCATCTCCGCCGCACGCTCGGCCATCTTTTCTGCGCGGCGTGCGACATCCGATTGCTGTGCGCGATCCGGCTTGGCGTCCTTCGCAATCGCAGCCTCCTCCTTCGCGAGATTCTCCACCGCATTTTTCAGCATCTCCAAATTCGCGGCCTTATCTCCGCCACGCGCCGCGAGCATCTCCGCCTCCTCCGCACGCTTCCGCACTTCATCGCGGGCCGCAGCCATACTTTCCAGCGCGGCACTTTGCTTCGCGGCGGCATCCGGCACTTTCATGTTTTTCAAAGCGGCGCGCGCATCTTGCATCGCCTTGTTTGCTTCTTTGAGCGAGCCAGCAGCCTTCGGCACATCCGCCAAATCCTGCCCCAGAAAATCATTCTGAATCGCAAGCTCGCCCTGCTGATCCTCCATCCGCCCAAGCACCGCACTGCTCTGATTCATCTCCTGCGTGAACTTCGCCTGCAACTCCGCGCTCTGCTTCAACTGCTCCAGCGTCTTCCCCGCAAACTCCGGCCCAAGCGCCTTCTGCGCGTCGCTGGAACCCGCACGGTCCGCCAGCCATTTGCCAAAATCCTTCTCCACCACATGCCGCGCCGTCGAGCTGCGCACCATCTCCTGCTCACCGATCATTCGCGTCAGCTCCGTCTCCGCCTTTCTCAAAGCCTCCGCGCCGCGCTCTCTCGGAGCCACCGCGCGCGCCGCTTTTCGCAGCTCATCGCGCCCCGTCATTTCATTTGCCAGAGCGGGCTGAAGCCTGCCCTGCCGCAAATGCTCCGCCGCCGACTGCGTATCCGCCTCCACTTTTTTCAACTGCGCCGCCACCTTCTGCAAATCCCGCTCCACCGCCGCATCCATCGCCCCCTCGGAAAGCTTCTGCAACCGCCCCGCCGCAAGCTGCACCTCCTGCCCAATCGCCTCCTGCTCCCCGCGCTGAACCTCCAGTTGCGCATTCCGCATCGCCTCAAAATTCCCGCCACCCGCCAACGGCGTCATCCGCGCAAGCTGGATGCCATCGCGAAGATTCCGCGCCTGCCGGTCCGCCAGATCGTTGAGCCGCTTGGAAATCTCCGCAGCCTCAGCCTGACGCGAGTGCGCCGCTAAAATCCGCGCCATTTCCACCGAGATACGCTTCTGCGCGGAAAACGCATCCGCCACCGTCTGCGCCGCCGCCCCGCGATCCTGCACGGCCCGCGCCTGCTGGAGAAGGTCCACCACCGTCCGCATTTCCTCCACGCTCAACCGCTCCAAATTCGCCCGAAGCCCCTTCACCATCATCGCCTCATCGCCGCCCAAATTATTCCGCTCATACTCCCCCAACATCGCATCCAGCGCCGAAACAAGATTCCGAGTCTGCGCCCCGATCTGCCCTTGCCGCTGCTCCGCATCCCGCACCACCTCCGTAGAAACCCCAGCCGCAAAAAGCAACGGACCCAGCGAACCAGCAAGCACCAGACAGCAGGCAGGATAAAGTGGAGATTTTTTCATAAAACTGCGGTCCGCTTGCTATACGCGCCAAAGCCCCGGTTGTCTTTACCTCATTTCAAAAACAGCCCCAAAAAGCTCGATTTGTGACAGTTTTGAATCAACGAAGTTTCAGCGAGGTAAAATAAGTTATTCACAATCAATTCACAGTTGATCCACATGCCGTTTTCCCTCTTTTCGTCTCCATGCAACAAAAAAATTTCCGCACTGCATGGATTTCGGACGTTCACCTCGGCACACGCGGCGCACAGGCTGATGC
>JANMLS010000239.1:0-1967 GCA_031372675.1 Verrucomicrobiaceae bacterium | reverse complement strand
CGATGCTCTACAACATCGCTTTGGCAGAAATCAAAGCCGGGGAGCGCCATGCGGGGTAGCATCTTGGCGGCGCCTTCTTTCCCTCGACTTCTTAGCGATAGCTATCATCGCTCAGCGGATCAAAATCGTTCCAACGATCTTCGTAGTACCACTCGCTCGCATACAGGCCTGGGAACACTTTAATTTCTTCCATTCTGTTGCGTATTTCCCTTTCTTCATTGTGCAGTTCGCTCCAGAGGCGATCATAGTCTCTCTGCATCTTCCAACCCGCAATAAAGGCATATAGGCCCCCAATTACCATCTCTCCGCCCACCTTATAGGAACCTGGGGACGCCAAGTTGAAAATTCCGCAAAACAGAAAAAAGAGCCCGGCAAACTTTAGCCAACCGGTCCACCGGCTCTTTTCTGCTACTCCGCGTATCGTGGGGGCAAGTACCTTCAAACGAACATAGGCCTTTTGAATTACCGATTTATGGACAATGGGTATTTGGCTCATTTCCAATTTCTTTCAATTTGTCGCCAACTGCCCTGCAAATGAAAAAGTTTGGGATTTACAAGTGGGATGCGGACGAATATAGAGCGGTAAAGTACGGATTCTCTTTTGCCGGAAGTTTGTTCCAACCGATAAGTATGAACCCTAATCATGTCTGTCACCTTTAAAAATTGACTTTAAGCAAACTGCTAGACCGAACCAAAAAAAAAGCTAATGTTTGAAGCCTTTTTGTCCAATCCGACACCAGTCGTTGGGGCTCTCTTGCTTGCCGCTATTGGTTCGTGGCTTCACTATCACAACGCGTTTCTTGCCCGTCGAGCCCTTGCCGCTGCTGCGTTCCGCGCTGCCTTTGCCCCTGATCTGGCCGCCATTGAGGCAAACTCCTTTGGCGATCGTGATCTCATGGACTACTTGGGTGTCGCCTATACCGAAAGGCACGCTCAAGCTGCTTTGGTTTTTGAGCCGTTCCTTTCCCGGCGTCGTCGCCGCAGCTTCGTTGCTGACTGGAATCGCTACCGTTACGGCGAGCAGAAAGATGGAAGCCCGTTATCCCCGGAAAAAGCTGCCACGACAGAAGTTGGACTCCGCTTTCTCCAATATTCAGATGAATGGCATGGTTTCAAAGCTGAGTTGGCGCACGATCTCGCCATCAAACACATTCATATATTGCTGTCCCATGCGAGTGAAACCTAAAGCTGCAATGCGTCGGACGCACTACGGACGCTGCTGATTTTCAGATTGCAGACCAGGCGTTCAATAAAACATTGTTGCGTGACGATCCCCACCACAGTGGGTTCCAATCACCGATTCCCTTCCAGAAATACTTTTTTCCTTGCGGCGATGCACTTGTATTGCGAGAGATTGTCACCGGCCTTCGTAGCAAGCTCGCGGAGCGCGATCTCATATCCGTCCTTTCTCCAGAAGACAGCGGCGTATCGATCAGCACAGGTCGATTGGCCTTTCGTTCTTATCGGGTGGTCCGCAATCGGTCCAAATTCCACACCTGACGCGCAATGTCGCGCCGCTCAGGCATGAAAAAGCCCGCATTGAGCGGGCTTTGTTTTTCGTGGGACGGGCGTTACTTACCGCGCAACTTCCGGATCGCCGCAATCTGCGCCGCCATGATGGCGAACTCCGACGTCGCCTTGGCGAAGTCGATTTCGTTTTTGGCATTGGCGCGCGCCTCTTCAGCCGCCTTGAGTGCTTCGCTGGCCTTGGCTTCGTCGAGGTCGTGGCCGCGGATCGCGGTATCGGCCAGCACGGTAATGACATTCGGCTGGATTTCGAGGATGCCGCCGGCGACGAACACAAACTCTTCGGTGTCGTCGCTCTTCAGGATGCGCACCGCGCCCGGCTTGATGCGGGTGATCAGCGGGGCATGCTTGGGATAAATGCCAAGCTCGCCGGCTTCACCGGGCAGGGCGACGAATTTCGCCTCGCCCGAGAAAATCGCTTCCTCGGCACTGACGACGTC
>JANMLS010000124.1:0-24076 GCA_031372675.1 Verrucomicrobiaceae bacterium | reverse complement strand
GCTCAGTTCGAGCGCGAGCGAGGTTCCCTTGCTTCCAATGGCGATGAATGGGTCGGACGATGGCGGCATGATTATTTAGTCGGCTACCTCGAATTCGGCTTTGCTTGGAGCGTTCGTCCGATGCTCAAACCGGATGAGTCGGGCTCGACCCAAATAGGTGAAAGGGTCTCGGTGCTGCTCGCGATGAAAGATATGGATTTCATCCCCGGCATTCTCGGCGTTGGCGATGCGTATGTCGTTGCCATGCTTTTGTTCGCCCTCTCAATGCAGCCTCCTTCCATCCAGCCGGTTCTCGTATGGAGTGAAGCCCTCTGGTTTATCTTCTTGCACAAAGAGGATGATGAAACGGCTGTCGCGTGGCGTGACGACACCGCGTGCGATGGCTTGGTAAGCCTCGCAATCCCAGCGGGCAGCGAGTTCTTGGCGTGTCCACTTTGAGCCGACTGCAATGCTTGAGAACGTCACATTCATCATTCGCCAGGCGACCAGGCACCGGCATTTCCTGCAAGCTCCTTTCGTTGCCCACCGTAATGAATGGAGAAGACGGACTGTCACAACTCTCCGCATCTCACGCCGCCTGCGCATGAATCGGGCTTTCAGCCCTCGCAATCTGTTACAACCCGGACCTAGGCCGACGCTCGTTCCTCGCTTTGGCCTAGGCTGGAATGGGGCCGGGCCTTTGGCCCTCATTTGCGGCTTTTTCCCCCGATAGCTCTGTGCGCCCCAAAGGTCACATCCCGGCTTTGCTGAGGAGCGATTGCGCTGTGACGCCCAATGCCTCCGCCAGCTTGAAGATTTCCAGTAAGTGTATCTCCTCGGTCCCTGCTTCGTATGCGGCAATTATTTCTGCGGAGATACCCGTCTTTGCGGATACGGCGGCGATGGTGAATTTACGTTCTTCGCGCTCTTTTCGCAGCGCGGCACCAAACGCCCATAGAGTTTTATCGGTTTCTTCCATGCCGAGAGTTCGCCGTGACTGGCGGGAGTTGGCAAGAAGTCCGTGATGCGTTCAGTTTCCCCACGAGCGAGACGGCGGTGCGGGTGGAATATCGAGTGAACCGCGTGTGGGACGCGATGATTGAAGACGACGATGCTTATGGAGACGACGATTGACGCACAGTGGCGAGAGCTGGAGGCGGAGGCACCGTCTGCGGGCTGGCGGCTGCGGCTGGCGCGTCCGCGTAAGGGCTTTCCGCTGCACGTCGCGCTGGATGGGACGACTCGGCGGCGGGCGTTGCTGTTGCGCGTCCCGGCTGAAGTGATCCCGCCTCGGAAGAAATGGCCCGCTTGTCGTGGGCTGCTGCTTTTTACCGAGACGATCAACGGGCTGCCGCATTGTGGTGTGGCGCTGAAGGAGGCGCGGTTTGCGGATGTCTTTGCCGCGCTGGCGGAAGACCTTGCGCGGCGTGTGGCGGCGGCGGGCACGGCGGCGGAGGCTGTGGCGACTCTGCTCGGCCAACTTGGGCGCTGGCAGAGATTCCTCGCGTCATCCGTGGAGGGGCTGAGCGATGAGGCGCAACGCGGGCTTTGGGGCGAACTGTATTGTTTGCGGGAACGACTTATTCCTGCGCTCGGCGCGGAGGCGATAGCGGGCTGGAAAGGCGGTGAGCGGGCGCAGCAGGATTTTCAATTTGCGAGCGGCGCACTGGAGGTGAAAACGACTACGGCGAAGCAGCCGCAAGCTGTGCGAATCACGAGCGAACGGCAGCTCGACGATGCTCCGTGGCCTGAGCTTTTCCTGCACGTCCTCGTGTTGGAAGTGCGCGAAGGAGGCCCGGCGACGTTGCCTGCGATGGTGGATAGCCTTCGCACGGCGTTGGCGATGGATGCGGGCGCACGCGAGCAGTTTGAGGATGCGCTGATGGCTTCCGAGTATTTTGATGCGCACGCGCCGCGCTATGCTGGGCGGGGTTATGCGGTTCGGGCGGCGCACTGGTTCCGCGTGCGAGGGAAATTTCCGCGCATCGTCGAGGCTGGGCTGTGCGCCGGGGTGGGCGATGTCCACTACGCGCTGAGTCTCGCCGCGTGCGAGCCTTTCGCCATCGAACCCGCGAAGGCCATCGCCACGCTGGCGAAGCCGCCACTTTCAACAAAACGCAAACCACAACACCCATGAGCAAAAACAACGACGAGGAAACCGAACCGCAATCGCCACTGGAACAATTCGCCTACGATCTCCATCAAGAGGTGCTGGCGAAGTGTGCCGATGACACTGACCCGCAACTCCGTGAGGAAGCCTTTACGGAGGTCGTGCTTGAATTGCTCTCGGAGCACAACGAGGCGGACAGTGCGGAGATTTGCTACTGGAACGCCAAGAGGCAAGGGAGCGCACTCGCTGCCAAAGTGAATGCGTGGGCGCTTTCGGGCGATGGGGCGACGCTGGATTTATTCGTCGCGCTGTATCAGGGCGGTGGACGCCCACAGTCGGTGTCGAAGGCGGATGCGGAGGTTCACTACAAGCTGGCTCGCGGCTTTCTCCGCCGGGCGCTGGATGGCTTTCACCAACAAGTCGAAGAGGCAAACGTGGTTTTTGAGGGGATGCGCCGCATCCACGAAGCGCGGGAGAATATGACGACGGTGCGGCTGTTTTTCCTCACGGATGGCGTGGTGAAATCGGCGTCTGTCGAGCAGGAGCAAATTGACGGCTACGACCTGCGCTACGTTTTCTGGGACATCAAAAAGCTGAGCCGTCTGCGTGTGGGCGAGCGCGAGGCCATTGAGCTGAATTTCGTGAAGAATTACGGCGGCGCGGTGGCCGCGCTGGAGACGAAGACGGACGAATACCGCACCTTTCTCTTATATCTGCCTGCGCCAGTTCTCTCGCGCATTTACGGCGAGCACGGGCAACGACTGCTGGAGCGCAACGTGCGCGCCTTTTTGCAGGCGAAGGGAAAGGTGAACAAGGGGCTGCAACAAACCCTGCGTGAGGAACCGCATCGTTTCCTCGCCTACAATAACGGCCTCTGCTGCACCGCTGCCGAGGTGGACGTGGAGCCGGGGAAGGACGGGCACGTTCGGCTGAAACGGGTGCGCGATTTTCAAATCGTGAACGGTGGGCAGACGACGGCGAGCATCTATCACGCGCAGAAAAAGGAGAAGGTGGACGTGACGGGTGTGGTCGTGCAGGTGAAGCTGACGGTGCTCAGCGACGCTTCGCGCATCGGGGAACTCGTGCCGCTCATCTCGAAATTTGCCAACAGCCAGAACAAGGTGAACGCGGCAGATTTCTCGGCGAACGGCCCCTATCACAACCAGCTCGAACAGCTTTCGCGCAGCATGTGGGCACCGCCGCGCAGTGGGCTGGAGCGCGGTACGCAGTGGTATTACGAGCGGGCGCGCGGCTCTTACATGGACGACAAAGCGAGGCAGGGCACGCCTGCACGAATCAAGCAATGGGCGGCGGAGCGTCCGCCGGAGCAGAAGTTCACGAAGACGGATTTGGCGAAGTATGAGCACACGTGGCTCGGCCTGCCGCACCTCGTTTGCAAAGGGGCGGAGAAGAATTTTATCGAATTTGCCCAGCGGCAGGAAGAAGAAGGTGCGCCGCTGGTGAGCGGTGGGTATTTTCAGCAGCTCATCGCCAAGGCGGTGCTGTGGCGCACGGCGGAGAAGCTGTTTTCCACGCTCGAACTGCCGCAATACCGGGCGCAGTCCGTGGCGTTTGCGCTGGGCTGGCTGGCGCACAAGTCGGGTCGTCGGATTGATCTCACGGAAATCTGGAAGGCGCAAAAATGTCCGCCGGGATTGTGCGATGCGATTCCCGCTGTGCTGAAGGAAGCGCACGGATTTCTCACCCGACAGCCGGGTAACCCGAGCGAGTTTGCGAAGAAGGCGGAGTGCTGGGAGAGCTTTCGCGACAAAAATATCCGACTGAACGAAGCGTGGGAAAGGGAACTCGCAGAGAGTGCGTTCGTCGCGCCGAGTTCGGGCAGTGAATTGCTGGCAGCGGAGTGGGAGAAGCTGCGCCAGAGCTTTATCCAAGACGACCGCACCATCTTGGCGCTCGAAGCATTCACCGGCAAAAGCTGGGTCCGCACTCGCCGCACGGACACAGTGATGTCCTATGCTGTCCTGACGTGGGAGCAGCTACGGCTGCGCCCAGGTCTCGGCCCAAAGAAAGTCCGCGAACTCGTGGAGATGTTCGCGGCGGCGTTATCGTAGGACCGACATTTTCACCCGAGCCAGACGTAGCGAGGTGATGTCGTGTATTCGCGGGAGCGGGACATTTTCAAACCACAGATGCGCAGAAATGTGATTTACTTTTCGTGGTTCGACTTTAATTTCCCCGCCCGCGACTGCCTCATAGTGTAACGGTAGCACAAGTGACTCTGACTCACTTTGTCTAGGTTCGAATCCTAGTGAGGCAACGCTGTTTACTTGGCGAACGCTTTGTCTTTGTCGTTTCCGCCGCTGAGGAGGTAGGCGATGAGGTCTTTGAGTTCGTTTTCGTTCAGCGAATTGATGAGGGCGGGCGGCATCATGGAAACAGTCCACGGCTTGCGCGATTTTACGTTGGCGAGTGGGACGGGCGTGAGTTCGTCGGGCGCGAGCGGGCTGGTCATCACCATGAGCTTACCGGCTTCTTCGCCGGTCACGCGACCAACGATTACACCGCCGTCTTTTAGGTCGATGTAATCGGTGCCGTACTGATCGGAAATCACCTTACTGGGGTCGATGATGTTTTCCGCGAGGTCGCGAATGGTGTAGCGGTTTGAGGAGCCGGTGAGGTCCGGGCCGATGTTGCCGCCTTCGCCTGCAAACTTATGGCAGGAGGCGCAGAGCGTCGCGGCATACATGGCTTTGCCGTTGGCAAAATCGCGGCCTGTGAGTCCGCCAGCGACGAGCTTTTCCACTTCGTCCACGGTCCAAGCGCGACCGGGGCCTTTGGCGGCGACGGTCACGCCGGGAGTTGCAGCAGGCTTGGCTTTGCTGAGTTCGTCGAGCGCGGGGCGGTCGGCTTCGGGGACGAGTTGAAGGGCTTCGGTGCGGATGTTGTTGATGAACTTCGGAAAGCTATTGCCGCCTTTCCAAGTGGTCGCGATTGGGAACCACGAGAAGTAGGCTTTGCGCAGGACGGGGGACCAGCCGGTGTTAGCGACGCGGAGCGCGGTGGCGTATGCGATGGCCTGACGATTTGGGCGGCTGGCGGCCATTGCGCGGGCGGCGTTGGCATAGCTGTCATTGCGGGCGAGGAGATCATCGGTCGCGATTGCACCGCCAGCGTCGGCGGTGGTGCTGAGTAAAGGGACCGTCTTCGCGACGATGCTCGGCGAATCGAGGACGACGAGAAGCTGAATCAACTCGCGGTTTAGCAAAGCATCGCGCGTTGGGAAAATGCCGTCGAGCTTCGCGAGAATCGGCTGTGCCGCTGCGCTGCCGGGCTTGCCGAGGCGCGTGATGGCGAGCTGGTAAGCGCGGAGGAGGCCGTGCTGTTGTGCGAGCGGGAGCTTGGTAAAATCGTGCCGCGCAAGTGCTGCGAAGATTTGTTTTTGAAGCGCCTCGTCCTTTGCTCCGACGGGGAAGACTGCGCCGGAGGATGCGTCTTTTTTCGTCTGCTGCGCTGCTGCCGCTGCCGCTGCTTCCGGGCTGCGGCCCATGCGGGCGAGGGCGACGAGCGCTTCGATTGCCGCTTGCGGATTCGTCTCGGCGAGTGCTTTTGCAGACCACTTCTCCACGGGCTGCCGCTCAATGGCGACACGCGCCATGAAGCGCACGCGGCGGTCTGCGTGGCTGAGGGATGGCCATGCTTTTTCAATAGCCTCCGGGCCGGTGCCGTCTTCGTGAAGCTTCTCCAAATCTTTGCGCAGTTTCGCCTCCACAGTCGGCGTGTAAGGCGATGCTGCTGCCGTGCTTTCCGCGCCGGAATATGTCACGCGATAAAGCGCGGACTGCGAGCGACGCCCGCCGGTGGTGAAGTACATCGCGCCATCGTTCGGGCTGATGATTGCATCCGTGAGCGGCAGCGGTTTGCCCGCGACAAACTCCTCCTTCTCCGCCTTGAACGACGCTCCATCCGGCGTGAGGTGGACGGCGTACATCGTGCCATACGTCCAGTCGCAGGCGAAAAATGCGCGCTGATATTTCGCGGGAAATTTCGCGCCCGTACCGAACACAACGCCCGTCGGCGAGCCTGGGCCGATGTCGAGCGTAGTGGGCAGTGAGTCGGGATAAGTCTCCGGCCAAACTCCCGCGCCGCTGCGCCAGCCATGATCCGAGCCGCTGCTCGCGTGGACGATTCGCGTCGGGCGGTACCATGGCATCCCGATGTCCCACTCCATGTCGCTGTCGTAAGTGAAGACCTCGCCGTTTGCATCGAGCGCGATGTCGTACTGGTTGCGATAGCCGAGGCTGTAAAGCTCCACCGTCTTTCCATCCGGGTCCGTTTTGCAAATGTATCCGCCCGGCGCGAGCGTGCCTTTTGCGTGGCCGTTGCCGTCCCACAGACGCGGCAGCACATGGTCTTCGCTCCACGCTTTTGCAGCGCGGGAAAGCTCCATGTTATCGGGTAGCCGCGTGTGATTTCCGTTGGCGAAAACCAGCCCCTTCCCATCGCCGGAGACGACGATTGCGTGCGTGCCGTGCTCGCCGCCGCCATCTATTTTGCGGAGGTAGTCTGCCTTATCAAAACGGTCATCGTTATCCGTGTCTTTCAAGCGCCACAGCCCTTTCCCGCCCTGCTCATTGATCATCACATACAGACTCTCGAATGCGTAGAGCAGCCCGTGCGCACCGCCGATGGGCTTGTTATCCGGGCCATTTGGCACCGCGAGTTCCTCCACTTTTGTCTCGCCGTCGGTGCTTCCGATGGTCGGGGCGGTGATGCGGTAGAGCTTCCCGTATTGGTCGCACGCGATGAGGCGGCCCTTTGGGTCCACCGTCAGCGTCACCCACGAACCCTGCTCCGCCTTTGGCACGGTATAAAGCAACTCGGCCTTGAAGTCCTTCGGCAGCTTCAGCGCATCCGGCGCCAAAACCACGCCGCCGCCTTTGCCACCCTTGCCGGGCTTCGCTGCTTTCGCAGCCGGGTCCAGCACACGTCCCCACGGGCCTTCGCCGTATTTATGAATCACCGTGACGGGCTTAAATTGATCCGTCCCCGCCGTCGCGCCGACCCACGCGCCATCGCTCTCCACCGCTTGATTCTTCCCGTCCTTGTAAGAAAGCTGGAGCCGCACGACCAGCGCCGCGATGCCGTCGTGATTGCTCGCTTCCACGCGGATTTCATTTTTCCCCGCCCGCAGCGCCGCCTTCACATTTGCAGCCAGCAACGGCTCATTCACATTAGCGCTTTCGCCAGCGGGTTTTCCATTGATGAAAATCTTCGCCGCATCGCCACAGCTCGCCGAAAGACTCGCCGCCTTCACCTCGCCCTCCACGGTGAACTCCGTTTTCATCGTCACCTTGTCCCCCGATTTCGCGCCCTTCGTGGGCCAAATCCAAGCTGGCTCTGCGTGCAGTGATGTGATGAGGAGGGCGGGCAAAAGCGCCCTGGTAAGGATATGGTTCATAGTGAGTTCGTAGATAACCGCATTCCCTTCCAGTCTTAGAAACTGTTTTCAACCGAACGCCGCAATTGAAGCCAGCAAAGCTGGGGAGACGTAAAGGAGCGGCGAATTCACTCGCCGAAAACCAAAACGCGAAGCGCAAATTTCCTCAGCGCAACACGACGAAGATTCGTGCGCTACGCGGTGGCGAATGTCGGCGAATAAATTCGCCGCTCCTTTACGCGCCAAGACTCCGATCACGGCGTTCAGTTTAAGCTCAAGAGTCATCCATCGAGATTGCTGATTCACCGCAATGCGCATATAGCCTCGCACGACGCATGATTCGACTAGCCAGTTATTCCACAAAAGGGTTCGACCGCGGAGCCTCACGAGCCAAGGAAGCGGCGTGGTTTTTGGTGAAGTGGTTTTTTTTCCTCACGCCGCTTCCGTGGCCCTCGGCGCTCCGATGTGCGCTACTTCGCATGTTCGGCGCGGCGGTGGGCGGTGGCGTGATTATTCGAGGAAATGTGAACATCACTTTTCCGTGGCGAGTGGTGATTGGGAGCGATGTGTGGATTGGGGAGGAAGTGATCGTTCTGTCGCTGGCGCAGGTGAAAATCGAAGACAACGTGTGCATTTCGCAGCGGGCATTTCTGTGTACGGGTTCGCATGATTTTCAAAAGGAAACCTTCGATTTGATCGTGAAGCCGACCACCATTCGCGAAGGCGCGTGGGTCGCGGCGCTTGCATTCATCGGCCCCGGTGTGGAAGTGGGGCCGGGGAGTCGCGTTTGTGCAGGCAGTGTAGTTTCTCAAAACATCCCGCCCGCCTGCATCGCACGCGGAAATCCCGCAGTAGCGACGCCGATAAGCAGCGTGCAATAATCCGCGCTTACGGAATCACCTCGCTGCTTTTGCGAAATAGAACCTTTCTCTCCCGCTGTGGTCCTGCACCGTTTTCGCGTCGGCAAATCCCGGAAACTCGGCGGCAAGTAGGCTGGGATGATCGAGGTGGAGTTCCAGCGCGATCCTTGCGCCGGGAGAAAGTTTGCTCGCGGATTGCGCGAGAAGTTGGCGGATGAGAACAAGCCCATCGGCACCGCCGTCGAGGGCGAGGTGTGGCTCGCGGAGGACTTCGCGCTCAAGAGCCGCGATTTCTGCGCTGGGGATGTAAGGGAGATTGGCGACGAGCAAATCAATCGGGCCTTCCACTGCGGAAAGTAGGTCGCTTTTTACAAACGTGACGCGCCCAGCGAGGCCGAGTTTTTCCGCATTTTCGGCGGCGAGAGCGAGGGCGTCGTCGGAGCAGTCGGCGGCGGTGATTCGGGCTTCGGGGAATGCGACGGCGAGCGCAAGGGCGATGCAGCCAGTGCCGGTGCCGACATCCACGATGTGCCCGCTTTTCCACGCACAATCTTCGGCGCGTGCATCGAGGATGAGCGCCTCGACGAGTTCCTCCGTCTCGGGGCGCGGGATGAGGGCGCGCTTGTCGCACTTCAGCGTGTGGGAGAGAAATTCTGCGGTGCCGAGCAAGTATTGGAGCGGCTCGCCGCCTGCGCGTCGCTTCACGAGGTCGCGGAGTGGCGCGAGAGATTCTTCGGAAAGCGTGCGGTCGAACTCCATGTAAAGTTCCATCCGTTTTTTGCCGAGGACGTGCGCAAGCAGATGCTCGATGTTCAGCCGGGGACTCGCCACTTTGTTTTTGGCGAAGTAATCCGCAGTCGCGGTGATGACCTCCAGAACGGTCTTCACCGATAGATGTCCACGAGGAAAAGAACGGCTTCGCCTTCGCCGATATTGGTGATGCAGTGCGGAACGTCTGCGCGGTAGGTGGCAGAATCGCCGACGCCAAGTTCCGCAGCGTCATCGGAGCTTTCGAGGCGGATGGTTCCTTTTTCCACGGTGAGAAATTCCCGCGTTCCCTCGTAGTGCGGAGTGCTGCGCAGCTCGCCTTTTTTGCGCACGGTGACTTCGTAAAACTCGACATCCTTTTCCAAATTGAGCGGCGAGAGCGTGCGAATCTGGCAGTTTTTATCGGAGCGATAAACCTGCCCGCGATCTGAGGCGCGGACGACTTGGATCGCTGCGAGCTTTTCGCTGCTCTCGATCAGCTCGGCGATTCCGAGGCCGAATGCGCTGGCGATGCGATACGTCACGGCGTGTGTGGGATTCGCCTTCTCGCGCTCGATTTCGCTGAGCATGGAGCGCGAGACGCCGCTGGCCTGCGCGAGATTGTCGAGCGACCAACCGCAATCGCCGCGCAGTTTTTTCACGCGACGACCTAGGTGTTCGTTGATGGTTTCGGCGCGTTCGCTAGTAGCGGGATTTTTTTTCTTCGGGATCATTTGGTGGGTGCTCCAAGTTTGTATTCGAGGGCGTCCACGAGCGCCAGCCAGCTTGCCTGGATGATGTTATCGCTCACGCCGACGGTGCCCCACGTATCATGGCCGTCGCTGCTGGTGATGTGGACGCGCGTCTTCGCCGCAGTGCCCTGCTTGCCATTGATGATGCGCACTTTGTAATCCTCCAGCCGGATGGCCGCGATGCCGGGATGAAAAGGCGCGAGCGCTTTGCGAAGCGCGGCGTCCAGCGCATTCACGGGGCCATCGCCCTCGGCGACTTGGTAGCTCTCGCGACCGCCGATGAGGAGCTTCACCGTGGCCTCGCATTTATCCCAGCGACCATCGCCAGCGCGGCGGTAGGTGCAGTGGTATTCCTGAAGTTCAAAGAGCGCGGCGTGTTTGCCCGTGAGCTTGCGTAGGAGCAGGGCGAACGATGCTTCCGCTGCTTCAAATTCATAGCCCTCGGCTTCGAGTCGCTTCACTTCGTTGAGGACGTTCTTCACCTCCGCCGAACCCTTTTCCAGCGGGTATCCGAGCGCTTCGGCGCGATGGAGAATGTTCGCCTGTCCGCTCATGTCCGAGACTGCGATGACGCGCTCATTTCCCACCAGCACGGGATCGATGTGCTCGTAGCTGCTCGCGAGTTTTTGCACCGCATCCACATGCAGCCCGCCCTTGTGCGTAAAGGCCGCGACGCCAACAAATGGCGCACGAATATCCGGCGCGACATTCGCAAGCTCCGCGACAAATTGCGCGAGGTCGCGCAGCCGCGTGAGGTCCGCGCAGACGGGGATGCCGAGCTTGAGCTGAAGATTCGCGATGGCTGTGATGAGGTTGCAGTTTCCCACGCGCTCGCCATAGCCGTTGATCGTCCCCTGCACCTGACACGCTCCCTGCTCAATCGCTGCCAGCGCATTCGCCACGCCGAGTCCGCAATCATTGTGCGTGTGGATGCCCACCGGACGCCCAAGATGCGCGATAGCCTTGCGCGTCACTTCGCCGATGAAGCCGGGTAAATTTCCGCCATTCGTCTCGCAAAGAATCACGAGGTCCGCGCCCGCTTCCGTGGCTGCTTGGATCGTCGCCAGCGCGTAGTCGGGGTCGTCCTTGTAAGCATCGAAAAAATGCTCCGCGTCATAAAGCACCTCGCGCCCCTTGCTTTTCAAATACGCCACCGTATCGCGGATCATCGCGAGATTTTCCTCCGTGGTGACTTTGAAGACATGCGTGACGTGCAGCGGCCAAGTTTTCCCCACGACGCAGACCACCGGCGTCTGCGCATCGAGCAGCGCCTTCACCTGCGCATCATCCTCCACTTTTGCATTGCCGCGCCGCGTCATGCCAAACGCCGCGAGCTTCGCGTGCCGCCACTTGCGCTTTGCAGCCTCGGCAAAAAACTCCGCGTCCTTCGGATTACTGCCCGGCCAGCCGCCTTCGATGTAATCAATCCCAAATTCATCGAGCTTTTCCGCGACGCGAATTTTATCGAGCACCGAGAACGAAATCCCCGTCCCCTGCGTGCCGTCGCGGAGGGTTGTGTCGTACAGTGTAACTCGTTTGTTGCTCATAAAATGGGAGCGGAACCTAGATAGCCGCGCCCGCTATTGCAAGGAGCGGATGAGCGAATGACGAAGTAGCGGGCGTGTTGGCTATCGGCTATTTGCAATTGGCCAATCGCAAATAGCCGATAACAAACTCGATTGTTTGCGCTTCGTTCCCGATACATCGGGATCATTCTCCCCTAACGCGCCGCCTCACGAAACCCCGCCGCGTACGCCTCAAAAACCAGCCTGATTTGATCCCTCACCACTCGGAACTCCGCCATGATTTCCTCCTCCGTCCCCGTCGCATGAGCCGGGTCGCTGAAGCCCCAATGATACCGCTTCACCTGCCCCGGAAACATCGGGCACGCTTGGTCCGCATTGCCGCAAACCGTGATGACCGTGTGGACCTCGCGGGCCAAAAAATCATTCATGTGCTTCGACGTGTGATGCGCGATGTCGATACCGATTTCCGCCAGCGCCGCGATAGCCTTCGGGTGGACATAACCCGCCGGTTTCGAGCCAGCACTGGACACCTCAAAAAGATCGCCCGCCGCATTTCGCAGAATCCCCTCCGCCATGTGACTGCGGCACGAGTTGCCAGTGCAAAGAATGAGGACGTGCGGTTTTTTCATGGGAGCATCTAAAGGAACTGCGGCTATTTTTTCCGCAGGGTGATGCGTTTGATTCGGGAATCGTCGGGGGGACTCCAGGTGATGATTTCGGGGTCGTCTTTGAATGCGTTGTGGACGATGCGGCGTTGGTAGCTGTTCATCGGCTCTAGCTGGTAGGAGCGGCCTGTGGTGCGGACGATTTCAGCCATTTGGCGGATGCGGGCGATGAGTTCGTCGTCGTGCATTTCGCGGTAGTGTTCGACATCTACGGTGACGCGCGGGGCCTTGGGGTCTTTGGAGGTAATCATCCGGTTGAGCATGAGCTGGAGGTCTTCGAGGACTTCGCCGCGACGACCGATGAGGCGCTCTTTTTCGGGTGTGTAGATTTGGAGGGTGATACCGGTGCCGGAGGGGATTTCTTTGATTTCAAATGCGAAATCAAGATGCCCCAGCATGGTGTCGAGAAGTTCCTTGGGCGTTGGATTCATAGGACGATGCGTGTTTATTTTGCTGGCAGGATTTCGACCGAGCCAACGGGCGGTGTATTACGCTTATTGATCATAATTTGCACGATGGAAATGATGTTTTGCACCGTCCAGTAAAGCGCGAGGGCGGAGGCGAAATTGTAGCACATAACGATGAAGATGAGGGGCATGAGCATGAAGAGTTTCCGCTGCATCGGGTCGCCGGTGCTGGGCGTGAGCTTCATCGAAAGATACATGGTGACTGCCATGAGCAGCGGGAGCGGGTTGATGGGCAGGCCGAGGATGTGGAAGATGGTGTCGGGCGCGGAGAGGTCTTTCACCCACGCAAAGCCGTGGTGGCGCAGCTCGACGGCTTTGCCGAGCATGTTGTAGAAGCCGATGAAGATGGGTATCTGGATAAAGATAGGCCAGCAGCCGGAGAGCGGGTTGACGCCGGCTTTTTTCCAAACCTTGCTCATCTCTTGCTGGAATTTCGCGGGTTCTTCTTTGTACTTTTCCTGGATGCGTTTGATCTCAGGATTCAGCTCGGCCATCTTTTTCATGTTCTTGTTGGCCTTGCTTTGGAGGGGCCAGAGGATGGCTTTGACGATGATGGTGAGGAGGACGATGGCGAGGGCGTAGCTACCGAGTGTGGAGTAGAGCCAGTTCATGGAGTTCAGCAGGAGCTTGCTGAAGGGGCCGGTAGGGATTCCCATCAAGGAGTCGTAGTCGAGTACGTCGCTCTCGTGGTTATCAAAAAGGCGGAGGCGGCGGAGTTCGCGCGGCCCGGCGTAGAGCTGGATGCGGCGCGTCTCGCTGGCTCCCGCGACGAGGGCGAGTTCGGGCATAGCGATTGCGCCATCGACGCGGTAGAGGCGGTGGCTGCCGGTGAGTGCGTGGTTTGCGGCACGCCATGTGTCTGTGGGGATTTCGGTGCGTTTTGCCCACACGGCGTTGCCGAGTGTTTTGCGCAATGTTTCGTCGGTGGAGCCTTGTTCGCTGAGGACGACGGCTTGTGTGGTGAAGTATTGGTTTGCCACCGCAGCCCAGCGGATTTGCTCGGCGGCATCGCGGTATTCAGGACGCTCGGGATGGCTCCAAAACAGGAAGCCGCCTGAGTTAAACCAGTCGCCCTTCGTGGAGTGGTTGTTGCCGTCCTGCCACCAGTTGAACGTCTGATACATCAACATGTCGTCCTGCCGAAGCGGCGATGAACTGCCGACGTGGAGATAGTTGGAAGGCACCATCATCGGCCCGGTGCCTGCATTGGTGTAGGTGATTTCCAGACCGACGACGTACTCGTCTTTCAGCGAATCGTTTTGCGGGAGCGTGAATTTCTTCACGGTCTTGATCTTCTTCGCCTCGTCGAACTGCTCAAACGTGACGACGCGCTTCAGTTCATCGACCTGCATCGCCCACGGGAGCTTGATGAAGCTCTCATTGCCCGCCGACTCGGTGAGTGCGCCAATCGGTATGCTGCCAAATTCATTGAGTGTAACGCGGGTGCCGCGATCTTTATCCTCCCAATGGTTTTTCAGTAAAATGCGCGAGATTCCGCCACCCTCGGCGGTGAATCCGTATTCCACCGTGCCGGGAATGCTCAAGAGCGTGACAGGCGGCATCGCCGGAGCCGCTGCGCGAATTTGCGGGATTGCGGGCTGCGTGGTCGCCGGAGTCGCCGGTGCTTCAATCGTCGCGGGCGCGTTCTTTTTCTTCTCCTCCTCGGCCTTGGCCTGCTCTGCTTTCCAAGCGGCCTGTTTCTTCTGCCACTCTTCGTATTTGGGCATGTAAACACCGTAGTGGTATCCGAAGTATCCTCCGACGGCGATGATGAGAATTAAGAAGGCTTTGCGATCCATAAATTAGCGAATTGTGTGCGGTCGTTCCGAAGGGGCGGCGTGTTTAGCGGTTTCTGCGGGATTGTCACGCGGCGCGTTTGAGTTTTCTAAATCCGGCACCGGATCATACCCCGGCTCGCACCACGGATTGCACCGGCAGATGCGCCGAAACCCAAGACGGCTTCCGCGCAGGACGCCGTGTTTTTCCACCGCTCCCGCAAAATACTCCGAGCAAGTCGGCTCAAAGCGGCAGCCCGCACCGGGAGCGAGCGCATGGAGCACTGGCGAGACGATGAGCTTGTAGCCGCGCAGGAGTTTGCAAATGAGCCATCTCATGCCAGCACCCCCGCGCGTTTTGCCAAAGCGGTCAATTCCTCGCGCAGCGCGTCCGTCCCGGCGGTGGCCGAGCGCGGCTTCGCGATGACGACGATCCAAACTCCCGCGAGCAGCGAAGGGCGCGATAGCCGGATAATCTCGCGCAGCCTGCGGCGGATGCGGTTGCGCTCCACAGCGCCGCCGACTTTTTTAGAGGTGATGAATCCGATGCGTGCCGGCTTCTCATCCACTGCTTTCAAGACGCCGAGCAGCATCAGCTTTCCATGCACCGCGCTGCCTTGCGTGCGGACTCGCGCAAACTCCGAGGCGAGATTCAGCCGTGCTTTTCCGGGAAAGCGCAGACGCGGCGGGCGATTCGTGGAATCGTCCGCCGCGTCGTGGCGAAAATCTGCGTCTGGCTGAGAAGGACTCAGGCCAGGGTGTGACGTGCGAAATGCACCTCGACGCCCTTCGGCATGAGGCGCTTCCGTCCGCGTTGGCGGCGGCGCGAAAGAATCGCGCGTCCGTTTTTCGTCTTCATGCGAGTGCGGAAGCCGAATTGTTGTTTGCGGGTGCGCTTGGAACCTTGATATGTGCGTTTTGGCATAAAAGAAAGTGGTGAAAAAGGGTGCGGACAATAACGCCAGAGCCTTATCTGTCAACGCCTGCCTTCGGGAATTTTCTAACCTCCGGCGAGTGCTGGCGTGATGCTGATTTCGTCGCGGTCGGTGACTGCGGTTTTTACGCCGTCGAGGAAGCGGATGTCTTCGCCGTTGACGTGGACGAGGATGAAGCGGCGGACTTCGCCAGCTTCGTCGTAGATGCGTCCTTTGATGCCGGGAAAGGCTTTGTCGAGATTCTCGATCACTTCGCCAACGCTCGCGCCAGCGGCGCTGACTTCGGAGAGTTCGTTGGTGAGTTTGCGAAGCGGTGTTGGAATTAAAACGGATGGCATGGACGCGAGAGTTTGCGGATTTGGTGTGCGCTTACAAGCGCAGCATTACGAGATGCGCATCGGCATCAGCACGTAGAGGAATGGCGTCGCGATGCGGAGCACGCCGGGACTCATTTCATCAATGAGATCGATGTGGATTTCTTCTTCAGACAAATTGCGGAGCGGGTCGAGCAGGAAGCCGGGATTGAATGCGATGGCCATGTCCTTGCCTTTGTAATTCACCGCAAGCGATTCGTGCGCTTCGCCGACTTCTGGCGTGTTTGAGACGATTTCGAGGTTGTTTTTGGTGAAGTTGAGCTTGATGGAATTGCTCTTCTCGCTGGAGAGCAGCGACACGCGGCGGACTGCGGCCTGCAATTGCTCGCGCTCCACCGTTACGCGCTCGCGGGTTTCCTGCGGGATGACTTGTTTGTAGTTTGGGTAGTTCCCCTCGATGAGTTTGGAAACGAGCGTCTTGTCGTTGATTTCAAAGCCGACGTGGTTTTCGGTGACCATCATTTTCACATCGCCGACTTCGGTTAAAAGACGCTGCAATTCTCCGGTGCATTTCGTGGGGATAATGATGTCAATTTCCTGGCTGCGCGGGAACTCGACTTCGATCTCGCAGAGTGCGAGACGGCGTCCGTCCGTAGCCACGAGCGAGAGTTTGTTTTCTTTGAAAGTGAACAAGATTCCGTTGAGCACGTAGCGAGTTTCATCGGTCGAGATTGCGTAGGCAGTCTTGCGCAGCGCGTCTTTCAAATCCTTTTGCTTAATCGTGAAGGTCTTTGCGTTTTCCAGCTTCGGAAGTCCGGGGAATTCCTCCTCAGAAATTCCCATCATTTTGAAAAAGCTCTGTCCGCAGCGCAGCGAAGCATGGTCTTTCGAGTCCACCTCCATCATGATGTCGGAGGATGGCAGCTCCTTCACGATGCCACCCAGCCGCCGCGCTGGAAGTGTGGTGCCTCCAGTTTTTTCCACCTGTGCTTCGACCGAGGTGCAGATTCCGCAGTCCAAATCATTGGTGGTAAAAACAAGGCGTCCTTCCTCTGCGCGAATGAGCACATTGGAGAGAATTGGCAGCGTCGTGCGGGTGCTGACGACGTTTTGAACGGTGACGATTGCTTCGAGGAATTTCTCTTTTGAGATGCTGAATTTCATGAACGGAAAGGGTTAGTGGTTTGGAAAACAAATGCTGTTTGGCGGAATATCTTGTGGCTGGCAAACTTTTTTGACGCAAGGGATTGATTTTCGCGCGGTGCATCGTGGCGACGGAGTCGGCGAGCAAAAATCCGCGCCATCAGTGCCCGTCTCGCTCTCAATGCCACGCGACCGGCTGATGCTCCATGCCTGCATATTTCTCCAGCGCAGCGAGCAGAGTGCGGACGGATGCCACAAGCTCCTCTGCCTGATCCTGCACGGCATCCGAATAGCCATCCCTGCCTGTCGCCTCCAACTGCATCGCCTTCGCCCAAGCGTCGGTTGCATTAAAAGAGCCGACCATTCCCTTCAAGCCGTGAGCCGCTTTCGACACGGTAATACAATCCCTCGCATCGAGACCATTTCTCAAATCCTTGAAAAGCCGGGGAACATCCCCTTCGCGACAGAGCTTGATGACATCCACGAGCACGCTGGAGTCCCCACCGAGGTTCGACATCAGCGCATTTTCATCAAATAGCTTTTTTCGAGTTGTGGAGATTAGCTCGCTTGATGTCTCAGCCTCGTGATTTCCCCCAGCTTGAGTGCTGGATTTTTGACGCTCCAAAAGCTGGTCGCTTTGTTGATTCGGAGTGTTCACGAGTTTAATCACCCGGCTGATTGGCGTTTCAGCCTGCTCGCCAAACCGACGCTCCACTTTCGGCGCACTTTCCTTTGTCTCAAACAAGTTGGGAATCACCCCAGCCATTGCGTCGATCAACTCCTGCTGGCGCACAGGCTTTGAGACGTAGCCATCCATCCCGGCCTTGGTGCATTCATCGCTCACGCCCTTGAGCACGTTTGCGCTCAGCGCGAGGATGGGAGTGCGATGAGCATTTTTCACTCGCTCGAACTTGCGGATTTCCTGAGCCACTTCAAAGCCGCTGAGTTTCGGCATCTGGAGATCGGTAAGCACCAGATCAAATTGATCTTCGCGGAATAGCTCGACGGCCTGCTGCCCATTTTCCGCAGCGGAAACTTTGTGCCCCCAGCCTTCGAGATTCAGTTTCACGAGACGCAAATTCACCGCATTGTCTTCCGCGACGAGGATGGAAATGGGACGCATCGCGGGATGGTTTCCATTTTTTGGAACCGTCATCCCGCCTTCTTTTGTGGTGTCTTCCACCGCTTTGCAAACAGCAGTGCGCAGCGAGCGCGTAGTCACCGGCTTGATCAACGTCGCCCGGATCGCCGCGTGGCGGTAGCGGTCAATTTCGCCGCGTCGCGGAGTGGAGACGAGCAGCACCACGCGAGTGGACGCAAGCTCCGGGTAACTATCAATCGCCGAGGCGAGCTTCACGCCCGGACTCTCCGTGCGGACTGCATCCGCGATGAACAAATCGTATGGCTCGCCCTTCTCGACAGCGCGTCGCATTTGCCCAAGTGCGCTGGCGACATCCCGGACTGAATCCGCCTTGATCTGCCAGCCTGAGAGCAGCTCCGTGGTGATGCGGAGACTGTTGGGATGCGCATCGAGCACCAGCGCACGGAGGTTTTTGAAACCATTGAGCGCATCCGACTTTGGCGCATCTTTGCGATAGCCAAACCTTGCTGTGAAACGAAACACAGTCCCCCGCCCCAACTCACTTTCCACGGTGATGTCGCCCTTCATCATCGTGACAAGTTGCTTCGTAATCGCTAGGCCCAAGCCCGTGCCTCCAAAGCGCCGCGTCGTCGAGTAATCCGCTTGGCTGAACGCCTGAAAGACCGTCTCTTTTCTGTCCGCCGGAATCCCGATGCCCGTATCCGCGATGCAAAAAACAAGCTCGGCATCCCCATCCACCCAGCGGGAATTTTCCACACGCACCATCACATCGCCGTGTTCCGTGAACTTCAGCGAATTACCCACAAGATTCACAATAATCTGCCGGAGCCGGTGCGGGTCGCCCACAATCATATCCGGCACTTCTGGCCGGATGTGCAGCAGCAGCTCCAGCCCCTTGCTGTGAGCACGCGAAGCCAGCGTCGTGAGCGTCTCGCCCAGTATCTCGCGCAGGCTAAATTCCGTTCGCTCGATCTCCAGCTTGCCCGCTTCTATTTTTGAAAAATCGAGGATGTTGTTGAGCAAAGAAAGCAGCGACTCCGCGCACGAGTTAATCGTCTCCAGATAATCGCGCTGGCCCGCCGTAAGCTCGGTCGCCATCGCAAGCTCAGTCATCCCGATGATGCCATTCACCGGCGTCCGAATCTCGTGGCTCATCACCGCCAGAAACTCACGCTTCGCGGCATTCGCCTCCCCCGCGCGAAACGCATAACTTTCCACCTCCTGCTTGGCCGCGAGCACTTTTTCATTCGCCTCCTGCATCTCGCGATTGTTCTTCAAAAGCCTCTGCCGGTCCCGTCGGCTGATTTCAATGATGCGGCGAAACGCATCCGTCAGCTCTCCAAGTCCACGTCCACCATCGCGGCGCGGCAGATCGAATTTCTGGTCCGGGTCCGTCTCATAAATGTGAATTTTCTTCACCAAATCCGCCAGCAGAGAGCGCGTTGATTTCTCGGCGTTCACAGCACTTTTGTATGCACGAAAGGCCAGATAGATTCCCGCGAGCACCACCACCCAGCGCATCCACGGCTGCCCTCCCTCAATATCTGGAATAATCGCGGCACTAATAAAAACCCCCGCAGTCACAGCGATCCCCGCTGCGCCCGACGACGAAGATATTTCCGGATCAGGCGGCGCAGGCGCGGGCGTGTTTGTCCCCTTCACTTCGAGGGCTGAAGATTCATCGCGGGACGCGCCTGCTTTTCGCGCAGCGGCGGATTTGGGCTGGTTGGGCTTGGGCACTAATCTTTGAGATAAGCAAACTAAGTGCCATCAGCACACTGCTAAAATGGCAATTCCGCACTCGACACAAATCCTATTTACCGGATAAGCGTCCAACATCATGAAAGCCCTTGTAAAAGCGAAATCCGAACCCGGCCTCTGGCTCCAAGATGTCCCTGAGCCTGTTTGCGGCATCAACGATGTCCTCATCCGCGTCCACAAAACCGGCATCTGCGGCACCGACTTGCACATTTATAAATGGGACGCTTGGGCCAGCAAAACCATCCCCGTCCCGATGGTCGTCGGCCACGAATTCGTCGGCGAAGTCATCAAAGTAGGCAGTAATGTGAACGACTTTCGCGAGGGCGATGTCGTCAGCGCAGAAGGCCACGTCGTCTGCGGGCGCTGCCGTAACTGCCTCGCCGGACGCCGCCACCTCTGCGCCGATACACAAGGCATCGGCGTGAACCGCCCCGGCGCATTTGCCGAATACATCAGCGTCCCCATGACCAACGTCTGGCACCACCAGCCCGGCGTGAACCCCGAAGTCGCATCCATTTTCGACCCCTTCGGCAACGCCATGCACACCGCGCTCACCTTCGATGTCCTCGGCGAAGACGTGCTCATCACCGGCGCAGGCCCCATCGGCTGCATGGCCGCCGCAATCGTCCGCCACGCTGGCGCGCGTTTCGTCGTCGTCACCGACATCAACGACCACCGCCTCGCCCTCGCCAAACGCATGGGCGCAAACGTCACCGTCAACGTCGCCCGCGAAAAACTCCGCGACGTTCAGCGCAGCCTCGGAATGCACGAAGGCTTCGATGTCGGCCTCGAAATGAGCGGCAGCCCTTCCGCATTTCGCGACATGATCGAGAACATGTGCCACGGCGGCAAAATCGCCATGCTCGGCATCCCCAGCGAAGAAATCGCGATTGATTGGAACAAGGTCGTTTTCAACATGCTCACCATCAAAGGCATCTACGGACGCGAGATGTATGAGACGTGGTATAAAATGACCGTCATGGTCCAAAGCGGCCTCGATATTACCCCCGTCATCACCCACCGATTCCACTACTCCGAGTTTGAAAAAGGCTTCCAAGCAATGAGCACCGGACTTTCTGGAAAAGTGATCCTCGACTGGCAGAAATAAACGCTCCCGCCCGCAGACGGTGTCTTTGCTCTACTTCTTCGAGTAGCCTTCCGCGATTTTCCCATCCTCGCCAAGCTTGCCGGTCGCCCAAAGCAAACCGCGCGTAACGAGGTCGAGATAGCGAGCATCTTCAACGGTCACATTGTTATGGCCGATGGTCGTCGAGAAAACGCGCGTCTTGTTGTTGTAGAGATTAGTCCACGCGACCACGGTTTCGGTGGTCTGCTCCTCCACGGTTTCAGTGCCGTCCGCCTGCTTTTTCTTCCGCTTCACGACTTGCGCACCTTTCGCGAGTTCCTTGCCCGTTGTGATCTGGATGTTGTTATACAGTTCCTCTTTCATGGTCGTCCAATTTTCCAGTGATTTGGAAATCGGGTGATCCTTGGCGGTGTAGGAAATGGTGATTGGCTCCTGCGGCCCGTGGCTGCTGGATTGGAGGCCGAGGTAATCAAACCACAACGCACCGGGAGTGCCGGGAGCTTGTGCTTCTTTATAGGCTCCGACGCGATAGCTGTGCATCGCGCAATGCAGATTTACGCCGGGAATACCGTCGAGATGGGGCTTGAGAACGCCCTTCACAGTCTCCACGTCCTTGATGTCCGCAGCGCACTCATCGTGGATGACGACATCGAAGCCCTTTGCGTAATCCGGGTTTCCATAAATCGGAAGTTTTGGCTTTGTCATTTGCTGCTTCCCGTCCGGTCCAGCGATGCCCTCGTCGGTGTGAACCAGCGTCACCTCCGCATTGATGCGCTCCTCGATTCCCTTTTTCAGAATGTCCTTCTGCTTTGCATAATCATGGCAGCATCCGCCAGTGATGAGCATGACCTTGAGCGGTTTCACCTCGGCTGCTGGAAGGGTTGCGGTGAAAGTGAGTGCGGAGAGTAGTGCGAGCGTGGTTTTCATAATGAGAGAGCGACGGAGATATGGACTCTCCAACGAAGCGACAATCCCAAATGCTGAAAAAAATTGGGATTCGTTCGGGCAAACGTGAAAACGACTTGAATCTCATTTTTTCCCTGCCATACACCGCGCTCCTTTTCGCCCGTCAAAGCGGTTCCCCGTCGCGCGGCGTGCGTCATTTTTCACCTAACACACACACATAAATACAATGGCTAAAGCAGCAGCAAAGCCCGCTAAATCTGGCGGCAAATCCACTAAATACGTTTACACATGGGGCGCTGGAAAAGCGGACGGCGACGGCACGATGAAGGCCCTCCTCGGCGGCAAGGGCGCGAACCTCGCGGAGATGACCCGCATCGGTCTGCCGGTGCCTCCGGGCTTCACCGTCTCCACGGAAGTCTGCACGTATTTCTACGCCAACAAACGCACTTACCCAGCGACGCTCCAAGGCGAGATGGAAGCCGGTGTGAAGAACATGGAGAAGATCATGAGCTGCAAATTCGGCGATGCGAAGGGGATGCCCCTTCTTGTCGCAGTGCGCTCGGGTGCTCGGGATTCCATGCCCGGCATGATGGATACGATTTTGAACCTCGGGCTGAACGACGAGACCGTTCTCGCGCTCGTCGCAGCGACGAAAAATGAGCGTTTTGCTTGGGATTGCTACCGCCGTTTCGTGCAGATGTATGGCGACGTCGTACTCGGCGTGCAGAAGCGCGAAGGCGAAGACCACGAGCCGTTTGAAGTGTGCATCGAGGAGTTCAAGCACGCGAAGTATCACAAAGACATCGTGGACTCCGACCTCACGGCGGACGACCAGAAGGAACTCGTGAAGCGTTTCAAAAAACTCGTGAAAGACCGCACGGGCAAAGGATTCCCGAACGATGTCTGGGAGCAACTCCGTGGCGCAGCGGGCGCAGTTTTCGGCTCTTGGATGAACGACCGCGCTATCGTGTATCGCCGCAAATACGGCATCCCAGCCGAGTGGGGCACGGCGGTGAACGTGCAGGCGATGGTGTATGGAAATACGGGCGATGACTCCGGCAGCGGCGTCGCATTTACCCGCAACCCAGCGAACGGCGTGAACGAGTTTTACGGCGAGTTTTTGATCAACGCGCAGGGCGAAGACGTCGTCGCCGGCGTGCGCACTCCTGAGCCGGTATCGAAGCTCCAGAAGGCGATGCCAAAGCCTTACGCCGAGCTGATGAAGGTCCGCGCGACGCTGGAAAAGCACTTCAAGGATGTGCAAGACGTGGAGTTCACGGTGCAGAGCGGCAAGCTGTTCATGTTGCAAACCCGCAACGGCAAACGCACCGCTGCCGCCGCGCTGAAATTCGCGAGCGACATGGTGAAGGAGAAGCTCATTGATTGGGAAACCGCCATTCTGCGCAACCCAGCCGACCAGCTTGAGCAATTGCTCACGCCGGACTTTGATCTCGCGGAAATCAAGAAGGCCAAGGCGCTCGCCACCGGCCTCCCCGCAGGCCCAGGCGCTGCTTCCGGCAAGATTTACCTCAACGCCGACCGCGCTGCAGCCGCAGCCGAGAAGGGCGAAACCGTCTTGCTCGTCCGCAACGAAACATCGCCCGAAGACCTTCGCGGAATGATCGCCGCAGCAGGCATCCTCACGGCAAAAGGCGGCGTCTCCTCGCACGCTGCGCTCGTCGCCCGTCAGATGGGCAAAGTCTGCATCTGCGGCGCAAGCGGCGTGCAGATTGATTACGACAAAAAGACCGTCACCATCGCGGGCCAGACCTTCAAAGAAGGCGTGGACTTCCTCTCGATTGATGGCACCAGCGGCACCATCTACGGCGGCCAAGTCAAAACCGGCCCAAGCACCATCGTCCTCGGCACCATCGGCGGCGACAAAGCGGCGCAGAAGACGGAGAAATTCAAAGCGTTCAACGAACTCATGGGCTGGTGCTCGAAAGCCACCCGCCTCGCAGTCCGCACGAACGCCGACACGCCCGAGCAGACGCAGCAAGCGATTGCTTTCGGCGCAACCGGCATCGGCCTCACCCGCACCGAGCACATGTTCTTCGAGGGCGACCGCATTGACGCCGTCCGCGAAATGATCCTCGCCGACAACGAAGCGGGCCGCCGCGCCGCGCTGAAGAAAATCCTGCCTTACCAAAAGGAAGATTTCGTCGGCATCTTCAAGGCGCTCAAAGGCTTCCCGGCCACCATCCGCCTGCTCGACCCGCCGCTCCACGAATTCGTCCCGCACGAAGAAAAAGCGCAGGCCGAACTCGCCAAGAAACTCGGCGTCACGCTGGAGAAAGTGAAAGCCCGCGTCGCCGCGCTGCATGAGTTCAACCCGATGCTGGGACATCGCGGATGCCGCCTCGGCATCGCATATCCCGAGATCACCGAGACGCAAGCGCGCGCCATTTTTGAAGCCGCTGCCGAAGTGCAAAAGAAGGGCATCAAAGTGAAACCCGAAGTCATGATCCCGCTCGTCGGCTTCAAAAAGGAATTCGACCTCCAGGCCGAAATCGTCCACCGCGTGGCCGCCGAGGTCATGGCCGAGAAGA
>JANMLS010000100.1:0-2351 GCA_031372675.1 Verrucomicrobiaceae bacterium | reverse complement strand
CCACTACTTTGCCGCTCCAATCGCGGCTGGCAGTTAATTCACCGCTACGCTGAAAGGTGCGCAACCGCAGCATCGAGGCTGGCGCAGTCGGTGATGCTCAAAACGGGTATCTCTTTTCGTGTGCGCTTCACAAGACCAGCGATGACTCCGCCGGGGCCGAGTTCGATGAACAGCTCCACTTTTTCCACATCCACGAGGTGCTCAATCGTCTCCGTCCAGCGCACCGAGCCAGTCACCTGCGATGCAAGTGCAGCGCGGATTTCCTCCGGCTTGGCGACAGCGTGGGCGGTGAAATTTGCGATGACAGGAATGCGCGGCTCGACCATCGGAGTCGCGGCGAGCGTGGGGGCAAGCGCATCGGCAGCACTCTGCATGAGGCGGCTGTGATACGCGCCGGCGACGTTCAGTTTTTTCGCAATACGGATGCCCTTCGCTTTTGCACCGGCGACTGCCTTATCAATCCCCTCGACGGAGCCGCTCAGCACGATCTGGCCGGGCGAGTTGAAATTCGCTACGTCAATTTCGCACTCCGCCGCGAGCGCACGCACGTCGGCTTCCTCGCCGCCGATCATCGCAGCCATGCTGCCCGTTGTGCGTTCGCAGGCTTGCTGCATCAAGCGCCCACGCTCGGCCACGAGCTTCAGCCCATCGGCGAAATGGAACGTCGCCGCCGCTGCGTGAGCGGTAAATTCCCCCAGCGAAAGCCCCGCTGCAAACTGAGGTTCAAAATTCGCCACCCGCTCCTTCAGCGCAGCAAGACACGCGAGGCCGTGGACGAATAGCGCTGGCTGGCAGTTCGCAGTCTGCGTGAGGTCCGCCTCCGGCCCTTCAAAAGCCACACCACTCAGCGAGCGTCCCAGCACAGAGTCGGCTTCTTGGAAAAGCGCAGCGACCACCGGATAAGCTGCGGCGAGGTCTTTGCCCATGCCGACTGCTTGTGCGCCCTGTCCTGCGAATAAAATAGCGATGCGTTTTGTCATGCGCCTTTTGTGGCGAAGCGTGAGCCGCAGCGCAAGAATTCGCGCTTTCTCTCGCCCGCTGCGCCTCGCTATCTTGCGGCAAAATTTCCGCCCACCATGAAAATCCGCCTCACCTTCGCCATCATATCCTGCGTTCTCAGCATCATCCTCGGCCTCGTTCTTTCCAAAGGCGGTTGGTATGGCGCGAATACAAACACGACAGCGGAGAAAATCAGCGACGCACCCGCCAAAGCCGTCCTTCCCGTTCCCACGAAAGTCACCAACCCCACAGCAAAAACTCGCATCGGCCTCTCGCTGGATACCTTGAAAGAAGAACGCTGGCAGCGCGACCGCGATACTTTCGTAGCCAAAGCGCAGGCTCTCGGCGCGGAAGTCATCGTCCTTTCTGCAAACAGCGACGACACCCAGCAAATCAAAGACTGCAATTCGCTCCTCGCGCAAAAAATTGATGTCCTCGTCATCGCCCCGCACAATGGCGAAGCGATGGCCCGCGCAGTGGAGGAAGCGCATTCCATCGGCGTTCCCGTTTGCGCCTACGACCGGCTGATTCGCGACTGCAAACTCGATTACTACTTCACGTTCGACAACGTCAAAGTCGGCCAGCTTCAGGCGACTTTTCTCATGCAGAGACTCTTCCCCGATGGCCCGCAAAAAGATGGCTCAAAAAAGCGCATCGCCCGCATCTACGGCGCGCCGACCGACAACAACGCCCGACTTTTCCGCGAAGGCCAAAACCTCGGACTCCAGCCGTACGCAGACAGCGGACAACTCGAAATTGTCTTCGAGGATTGGGCCGAAGACTGGAAACCCGAAAACGGAAAAAAGATTGCCCAAGCCACGATTACAAAGGCTGGCAGCACTTCGCTCGACGCCATTTTAGCCAGCAATGACGGCACCGCAGGCGGCGCAATCCAAGCCCTGCTCGAAGAAAAACTCGAAGGCAAAATCCTCGTCACCGGCCAGGATGCCGACCTCGAAGCCTGCCGCCGAATCGTTCGCGGCGAGCAAACGATGACCATCTACAAACCCCTCAAACTTCTCGCCGAACAAGCTGCCGAAAACGCCGTCGCCATCGCCCGTAAACAACCTATCACAACGCCCGCGACCACGCCCAACGGCAAGCGCGACGTGCCCACCGTCCTCATGGACATCATCGCCGTCCACAAAGACAACCTGCGCGAAACCGTCATCCGCGACGGCTTTCACAAAGAGAGCGATGTTTTTGGAAAGTAGAACATTTCCATCCAGATTCAGCGAAGCGCGGGAGGTGTAAAGGAGTCCCGATGTATCGGGATGCCTCTGGCCGCCGACCTTCGCAACCGCGAAGCGCACAATTTGTTGCCGTAGCACGCTGGAGAAATTTCCGCTTCG
>JANMLS010000040.1:0-2965 GCA_031372675.1 Verrucomicrobiaceae bacterium | reverse complement strand
CTACCATAGCCTCACCGTCCTCCTGCGTCTCCGCAAAGGGCTTCTGGCAGATCACGACTCTTGCGCCTGCACGGCACGCCAGCTCAACCAGAGGCCGATGCGATGGCACGGTGGTGACAATATCTACAAAGTCCGGTTTTTCTGCCTCCAGCATCGCCGCCGCATCGGTGTAGGTGCGTGGAATCCCAAACTGCCTCGCCGCTTGCTCGGCCTTCGCGGGGTCGATATCACAGACCGCCACCAGCTCAGCTCCCGGCAGCGACTTCCAGCCGTTCAGGTGATTGTTGGCAAAAAAGCCACACCCGATCAAAACACCCCGTTGTTTCATGTACTTAGTCTCCGAATCTCAATTAGTAGCGCTCCGCGGGCGTCGAATGGCCCGCCGAGTGAGGAGAGTGCGAGTGCCTCGACCCCGGCTTTCGTCGCGATCGCGAAAACGGCCTTAGCGTACTCTGCGGCGAACTCCGTGGTCTGCCGGGGATCGTCCTGGGCCATCGGCTTTCGTGCGCCTTCGGGGTTGGGCGCGACACCTGCGCCATACGGGTTGGTTCGCATCCCGATACTCACCAGCCCGAGGCGTAGTGGCAAACCCGGTACAAGGGATTTTGCGCTCTCTAGTATCTGCGGCAGTGTCTCCAGCGTCTCCCAGACGGATCTATCGTCGGCGGCGTGCACAATGGCTGTCGTCGAGAAAGTGAGGTAGTCGCCCACGCCTGGCTCCGGTGGGCAGCGGTTGACCTCGGTGAAGTTGGTAAGCATTCCCACCCCGATCCGCGCTCTGGGAAAGGCGTTTCGCGCCGCCCGCGCTGCCTCGGCGGGCGTGGTTCCCGTCGGCCACGGCCCCGAGGGCTGGTAGCTCCTCAAATACGCCTCAGGAAGAGCGATCACATGCCGGGGCGCCACTCCCTGCGCCGCGAGCGCCGCCGCAACGGAGATAAGATGCGTGATGGGATCGGCGTTCTGCGGAATCACCACCTCAAGGTCGAGCGCACGGCCTTTCGTCACGGTGCCAACCCAAGCCTCCGCACCTGTTTCGTGGGCATAGAGCCGCAGCAGAATCGGCAGGCGCACTAGGTCATCGCCGGGATCACTCCAACCAGACTCGGCAGCGAGTAGAAGCTCGGGGCGCGTCTGTAGCACACGCAGGTGAATCTCCTGAACGACACTTTTCCCCGCTTTAAGCAAGTACGGAATCGGGAGCGCGAGGGGGCGGCAGTAGGTCTTGAACGAGGCATCGCCCCAGTTGCGCTGGTCCTCCATCTCAAAGACCTCGCCGGAGAACTCCAGCTCGACTTGAAATCCGTTGCATTTATGGGAGAGAGCCGTGATATTGAAGGCCGGTTGGCTCGGGGAGATAAGTGCGGGGAACTGCGTTTGCTCGGTTTTATTGATCGTCAGCGGCGTGCCTGCGACTCCCGCGATCGGATGCAGCACAACAAAGCCTGCTCGGTTGGTGGGAAAGTCGTGGTGGGCCTGGAGCGCAAGAGTGGCTTGGAGCGTCCCCGACGGGTCAAGCGTGGCTTGGAGCGTCCCCGTAAGAGCGCCACCGGCGATGGAAAAGTGACGTGTGTAGGTGCCTGCCACATCGTCCCAGCTCTCCTCGACACTCTCTTGCGGGTAGGTTCCCCAGTTTTCGTCGCGGATCGGGCAGTCAATCGCGCGGACGACCTCGACGCCCTGCCAGCGGATCGTCCTTAAGGCTCCATCGAGAATATCAAGTTGCCAGCCACCCCGCTTGATCGTCATAGAAAGTTCCTCAGAAACCGTGCCGTCTGCTTGAGCGCCGCTTTTCGTGACTCCAGTGAGCCCTCATAGGCACGGTCTTCCACTTCGACCACAATCGGGCCTTTATACGGTGAGTCCGAGAGGGTGGAGAAGAAGCGCCCCCAGTCGATCTCCCCGAGGCCGGGGAGCTTGGGCAGGTGGTAGTCCAAGGGCGCGGCTAGAATCCCGACGGAGCTGAGTTTTTCGCGATCCAAACGCACGTCTTTGGCGTGGACATGAACGAAGCGTGAACCAAACTCTCGGATGGGAGAAATATAGTCTATAAACTGCCAGACGAGGTGGCTTGGGTCGTAGTTCAGGCCAAAGTGGAGACTTGGGATTGAATCAAACAGTCGCCGCCAGACACTCGGCGAGATCGCCAAGTTCTTGCCGCCAGGCCACTCATCACCGGTGTAGAGCATCGGGCAGTTCTCGATGCCGATCTTGACATTTTGCGCTTCCGCGTGGGCGACAATCCCCGGCCAGATCGCCAGAAACGTGGGCCAGTTGTCGTCGATGCTCTTTTTCGGGTCGCGTCCGATAAACGTATTGACCACGCCGACACCGATCTTGGGGGCGTAGGCGATCACTTTCTCCAAGTGCGTTTTGCAGCGCGCGGCTTCATCGGGATCGGCGGAGAGTAGGTTCGGGTAGTAGCCGAGGCCCGTGATCGTGATGCCATATTTTTCGCAGAGCGCCGTAATCTGCGCTGGGTCGTCTGTGTCCACATCGATATGCGTCACTCCCGCGTAGCGGCGCTCGGCTTTCCCACGCGGCCAGCACATCAGCTCCACGGCATCGTAGCCGCACTCCACGGCAACTTGCAGCACCTCTTCGAGCGTCAGATCCGCAAGGATTGCGCTCACAAATCCTAGTTTTCTCATAGGGTTATCCAACCTCCGGTTTGTTGGCTTGCCACCAGCGCATCACAAAGCAGATTATCCCGGTGGCCGTCCGCAAAAGTGGGATAGGGCTTTGGGGCGGAAAAATCTCCGGCGGCGATGTACTGATAAAAGCTACGGAAGCACAGCTTGAACGAGTCCGGGTAGCCCTCGGCGTGCCCGGCGGGATAGTCGGTGGCTCCAGGGAAGACACGACTTGGGTCACGGCGCTCTAGGGTGCTAGCGCCCTCACGACGGCCCGTCCAGAGGCTCTCGCAGTCCTCTGAGTTCCAGGCGAGGGTCGCATTCTGGCCCGCGAG
>JANMLS010000415.1:0-6233 GCA_031372675.1 Verrucomicrobiaceae bacterium | reverse complement strand
GTGGCCGGAATCTCGGCCAAGACGATGACCATCGGCACGCTTGCTTTGAATGCCGCCGTCACCAACGGCACCACATTCACCGGAGCGAATAACACCAGCCTGAGCATCGGAGCTGTGACCACGGGTAACTCCGCGAGCGGCACCGAAACCCTGACCAATAATATCTCCGGCGGGGGATCGCTCACCTTGGCGAGTGTCGCGGTGGCACGCACCGGCACACCTACTCTCGCATTCGCGGGCACGGGAAACACGACCGTCACCGGCGCGATCTCGCAGGTTGCCACGACCGCATTAACCAAATCCGGCGCAGGCACCTTGACCTTGGAAGGAACCAACACCTACACCGGAGCGACCACCGTGAACACAGGTACTCTACTTGTCAGCGGCTCCCTTAGCGGAAGCAGCGCGGTTACGGTCAGCGGAGGCACACTTGGAGGTAGCGGCACAGTGGGCGCAGTCACAGTGAGCGGAGGCACCATCGCTCCCGGCACCAGCCCCGGCATCCTGAACACTGGAAACGTGACATTTAACGGCGGCACTGCGGCGTATGAAATCAACGGCACTACCGTTGGGACCCAATACGACCAGTTGAGCGTAACGGGCACGGTGGGCTTCACAGCGGATACGGCACTGACCATCAGCCTTGGATATACGCCAGCATTTAATGACAGTTTCACTCTCATCAGCAACGACAGCACAGATGTTATTTCCTTGGGCGGATTTGGCTTCACCAATGTGGGCGATCAGTTGACAGAAGGCGAGATGTTCACAGTCGGGCTGCAAGCATACACCATTAGCTACGCAGGCGGATCGGACAGCAACGATGTCGTCCTCACCGCAGTGCCAGAACCCGGTAGTGCATTGATGCTCGTCGGTGGCCTCGCCACGCTTCTCGGCTTCCGCCGCCGTCGCAACAGCTAGGCTCGGTAGTCACATATTCATTCGCGATTTAGTGCGAAACTTCAAAAGGCGGGAAGATACTTTCTTCCCGCCTTTTTGTATTTTGAAACAGCGGTTTTTCGGGTGCATGTGATGTCTAGACCGAAAAAATCGCCCAGCTCTGTCTTTTTCCTCGCAAGATGGCGGAGACTAACGCTATTTACTTCATTGTAATGATTCGACGCGAATATCTGATCGTGGGCGCAGGCGCCGCCGGGATGGCTGCATGTGAAGCAATTCGCGCAGTTGATAAGAAGGGGAGTATCATGATGGTAAGCGCGGAGCCTCATTGCGGCGTGCGCAGACCAGACCTTCTCCCTTCTTTGCTTGGGGCGAAAATGGCACCCATCGAAAAGCTGGCGACGCACGATGCGGCTTGGTTTGCGAAGTATAAAATTGACCTGCGCCTGAATACGATGGTGACGCAGTTTAGCCTGGAGCAACGCTCTGCGGTGCTCGCGACGGGGCAGGCGGTGAAGTTTGAAAAAGCGCTGCTTGCAACAGGCAGCAGGGCGCGGCGGCCCGATGTGGCGGGCAACAAGCTGGGGAACATTTTCTTTTTACGCTACGCACGCGACATCGTGGGCTTTCGCGAGGTGCTGGAGCTTGAGAAAAACTGTGTGGTGATTGGCGGGGGATTCGTCGCTGCGGAAACTGCGGCGTTGCTGCGCAAGCTGAAGATGGGTGTCACGCTCATGACGCGCTCCACTGGAATATGGAGCCGGTATGTTGATTCCGAGACATCGGCGTGGCTCACGAAGTATTTTGCCGATCATGGTGTGAAGCTCCAGCTTGGGCAGCATCTGAATGGGTTTGAGGGGCGCACGTATCTCCAGCGAGTGCAGACAAAAAGCGGCGAGCGCATTGATACCACGCTGGCGATTTGTGCGATGGGTTCGGAGCCGAATCTGCAACTTGTCTCTGCTTCTCCGCTTTGGTCGCAGAATGGATGCCCGGTTACGGAGCGTCTCGAAAGCGATGAGATGGGCATTTTTGCCGCAGGCGACATCGCGCTTTATCCCAATGCGCACATGGGCGGAATGAGGCGCGAGGAGCACTGGGATGCGGCTTTGGCGATGGGCGCTGCCGCTGGGCACAACATGGCGGCGAAGAAGATGGTGAGCTTCCACTACATCCCTTGGCACCAGAGCAAGGTGTTTGATTTGACTTTCGATTTCGTCGGGGACTTCTCCCGCCCGCCGACCCGCGTGGAGATGGAAGGGGACCGCGATAAGAAGCGGAAATTCGTCCTCAAATGCTACCAACTCAACCGGCTTACTGGTTATGTTTTCTGCAATGAGGACCCGAAGAAGGTGCAGAAAGCGCGGGTAGAGTTTCCGAAGTCGAAGTAGTGCTTTAGTGGTCTTCGGACCATTTGATTTCTGAGGCTGGACGACTTGCGCATTGCTCGCATTCCCAGCGGTGGGATTTTGAAGCAAGCGTGAGCGCAAGCCACGGAAGTAGCCACAAGCCAAGCGTCAACAGGCTCACGATGGCGTGGTAGCGGTGCATGGGCTTGCGAAGCCTGAATGCTTGTTCGTGCCCGCATTGGCGGCACCAGCCAAAGCGCTCATTTTTCATTGTGAATATCCTGTTTCAAATGTGGCGGAACATTGTTCAAAAACCACATTTCGCAACAACTGAACGCTCGGAGGACGAAAAAAGTAACCACTTTGTCAGTTGAACATTTCCGCAAGAACCGCTTCCAGTAATCGCGTGCTCGAACTCAAAGACATTTCCCTTTCAATAGAACAGCCCGAACGCGACCAGTTTCTGCTGGCCGATGTGGGCATTCGCATTCCACGCGGGCATTTTGCCGCAATCATCGGTCCTTCCGGCTGCGGCAAAAGCACGCTGATGAAAGTCATCGCGGGCATCAAGGAGCACACCACCGGCACGATTCATTGGGACGGCAGAAATCTCTCCGTGGATGGCGACATGGAGCCTTATGAAATCGGCTACGTGCCGCAGTTCAGCATCGCGCACGATTTGCTCGCCGTGGATGAGTGCATCGAAGGTGCGCTGCGATTGCGTGTAGGTGGGCTTTACGGCGAGGAGCTGGATGCGCGAATTGACAAGGTGCTGAAAGATACGGGGCTGGAGGAAATCGCGGATCGCCGCGTGGCGATGCTCTCCGGCGGTCAACGGCGTCGGCTTGCGATGGCGATGGAGATGGCCAGCCAGCCACATCTGCTTTTGTGCGATGAGGTGACCAGCGGCCTCGATCCGAAGAGCGAGGATGAAATCGTGAAGCTCATGCACGATCTTTCGCGGACGGACGATCGCATCGTGCTGAGTGTTACACACAGCCTTCAGCATGTGAGCCTTTACGACAGCGTGATTGTGCTTTTTCAGGGGCATCTCGTTTATCATGGCTCGCCGGAGTTTATCGCGCACTACTTCGGGATTAAACGCCCGGAAGACCTGTATCCAAGGCTCTCCGAGCGCAAGGCCGAGGACTGGCATCGCTCATGGCAGAAGCATGGCCCGAACTATTACGAGCAAAGCCGCCTGCCCGCACTGGAGCTGAAGCCGACCAGCGAAACTGCGACGACTGAAACCAGCTTGGAGGATGAACCAAAGCCGGTGAGCGAAGATGACGAAGTGGAGCGCCTGCGCAAAATCGTGGAGGGAAAAACCGCCGAGCAGGAAAAACCACGCGAGAAAAAAAGCGCAGCACTACCCGGTGCGCTGGCTCAATTCAGCGTCCTGCTCGCGCGGCGATGGAAGCTCTTTCTCCGCGACCGTGGGCAGTTGCTTTTACAGCTCGCGCTGATGATTGGCTTCCCGTGTCTCGTGGTGATTTTTGCGCTCGATGGTTTGCCCGACGTGAAAGGGCTAGGGGACTCGGCAAGCAGCATCGGCACGATGTTTGACAAGGCCAGACAGGAAGCCTCGACCATCAAAAGCATCACCAAAGTAGGCAGTCTCGTTTCCGGCCTGATCATGTTTCAAGTCATCCTCCTTGCACTCATGGGAGCGAATAATTCCTCTCGCGAAATTGCTGCGGAGCGGAACCTCTTTGAGAAGGAAAAATTCGCCGGACTCAGCCCGCTCGCATACATTGCCAGCAAGGTGACATTTCTCGGCGCACTCGTGCTCGCGCAAAGTCTGTGGATGGCGCTGTTTGTAAATATGATCGTCGGCTTTCAAGGCAGCTTCTTCACGCAGGCCGCAAGCCTCGTGCTGGTAAACGCGGCGATCACCGCAGTCTGCCTCGGTATTTCCGCGTGGATGAAGACCGCAGAACAAGCGTCGCTGATGGGGATTTACCTTGTCGGTTTTCAGCTTCCACTCAGCGGCGCAGTGCTCGCGCTGCCGAAGGTCATCGCGACAGTTACGCAGATTTTCATCGCGAGTTACTGGAGCTGGAGCGGCTTCATCCGCTCAATGGAAAACACACGCTACTACGACGCCATGACCAACTACGGCGTCGTGCCCACGGAGCCTGCGGGAGCCTTGCTTTGCGTATGGGTGCTGCTCGCGCACGTCGTGCTGGGGCTGGTCCTGGCCTACACCGGTGCGCGGAACTCGCGCTGGGAGTAAAAGTGACCGCATACGCGCTGGCTATTGCGGGATATGCGCTGCTGATGGCTTCCAATCCAGTGCGCGGAAGCCTGCGCGATGGCTGGCGTTGCATTCGGAAGTATCCCGCGATTTGGAAAACACTCGCGTGGCTCGGCTGCGCAAATGCGCTGTTTCACGCAATCGTATGACTCGCAGCCGGCTGGCGTGGGACGGCAGAACTACAATGGACGCGTGGAGAAGCTCCAAACGGCGCGCCAATCCTTTGGGAAATGCCCGCAGACGCCGTAGCTCAGAGCATCAAAGCTGCGTGGATTCCCGCACTGGAATCGGTTGCCGGACTTTTCAATAACGCAGTCAGCACATTCCCCCTGGCCGTCTTCGCGGCGATTGGATTCCTACTCAATCGACACCGGCATTTTTCGATACTTCGTGGCGCACTGAAGCAGCGTTTTGGCGTGTGGCACTGGCCCATCATTGCATTCGTCGCCGTATGCGCTGCGGCGGTTTTTGCAAAAGCAGCATTCTATTTAAGCCCGCCCGATGCACCCGACGAACTCTGGTTCCGGCACGCACAAATCATCGCGCTGGCAGCGTCGCTTTGGGAATATCTATTCGGCCTCGCGGTGCAGGTTTACTTGATTCTACACGCCTTCGCGTGGGTGCGCGGAATCACATTCGACCGCAGCGCGATGGAAGACCTCAGCATTCGACGCTTTGCATCCGGCTCAAAATGGGCAGCCATCGTCCTGCTCACCGGATTCCTGCTAGTCGAACTGCCACTCGTGCTGGCCAATTATCCGCAATGGCAGTGGCTTTTCCCAAACGACCCGCAACGCACCGAAACCCGCCTGAATGCAGCGCGGATACTCATCGGAATCATCCTGATCATATTTTCATCCATGCAAGCATGGCTGGCTTTACATGGAGAAACACTCGCGCAAGCTTTTGCCGCGCACTGGAGATTCCTGAAAACAAACGCTGCTTCGGTGGTGTGGTTCATCCTCATCGCCGCCACCCATTTCTGGATTCTGTGCTTCAGCAGGGCAGTCGCACTTGCCGGATTTGGCAGCGATACGGCGATGGGGATTCTGTGGACCGTCACATGGCCTTGGATTGTCGGCCCCATATCAGGATGGCTACTCGCAAGCTGGATATGCCTATTCAAAAAACACAGCGGGTAAGAACCAGATTCAAGGCATGTAAAAATTTCGCAGCCAAATCAGCATCGTAACTATCCAGATGTCGGATCACTCAAATAAATACTAAAATTCCAGGCTGTATCTGCCGCACGCAGTAATTGTGAATTTCCTGTTACGTTGAATTTTCTCCTTGGCTAAAAACGCGGCGCTTGAGTATCAGCGCGGGGCTTTGAAAAAGTATTCTTCCAATTCGTTTGCTGCTGTGCTCCGCGATAGCGGTGGAGTCGGGGCGGTGGAGTCGGGGCGGTGGAGTCGGGGCGGTGGAGTCGGGGCGGTGGAGTCGGGGCGGTGAGTTAGGTTTTGGGTGGGGTGGAAAAAGCGAGGTTTGTTTTGGGCTGGTTGCGGATTTTCTTCCTGCCTTCCAAATGGGAAGTGCGGATGGAATGGCATATTTTCATACCCCAAATTTTCTTACCTCAGAAAAATTCCGCCATCATCAAAAGGCGCAATTTGAAGCATGATCGAGGGTTCCTCTAATCGCCGTATTTTATGAAGAAAATCATTTTGCCAATTTTGTTGTGCGTCGTGGCGGTTGCGGTTGCGATTTACTATTTGAATTCGGGAGAT
>JANMLS010000391.1:0-5473 GCA_031372675.1 Verrucomicrobiaceae bacterium | reverse complement strand
GAGCTCTTCGCCTACATCGAATCTTACTACAACACCCATCGAAAACACTCCTCTTTGGGCTACCTTTCCCCAGCTCAATTCGAGTCGAATCTCTCTCAAAACATCGAACCAAAAATGGTCCAGAAATCGGTTGCATCTCAGCTCTCCATAGCGGTGACTGTGCCAATGGTGTGAGGCCAAGAGGCAGCAGCCATGCCATGCCAAATCTGTGCGGAACTCTTGAATGCGAGCCAACCGCCTACAGCGATGAAGACCGAGCAGAATGGGACGATAAGCCAGAGCATCTTTCTTTCGTTCACAGGATGCGCGAGGAAACGCCGAACATCTTATTCGCCCGCAAACGATGCGGGGAAATGGGGTCAGGAAATGGGGTCAGGCGGGAAATGGGGTCAGGCGAGGATAAATAAATAGATTTAGACATTTCTAGTAGCTAAAGAGGCAGTTGGCAGTGCTGCAAGGCATCAGAAGTTAATAAAGAAAGGCATTCGCCGACACCCGTAACGCGAAGCGCAAACCTCATCAGCGCGGTATGAAAAAGAATCGTCCGCTACGCGGTGGCGAAGGTCGGCGAATAAATTCGCCGCTCCGTTACCCCAAGACTCCAATCACGGTCTTCGAGTTTAGCAGCGCCTACGTTGCGCTTACCCCTCAGTAATCTTCTGCCGTGGAGCCTGCTCTGCTGCGGGCTGTTGGGCTTCGGGGGTGACTTGGTTCATCTTCTTTTTGTATTCGTCGAACAGCATCTTGCCGCGTGCCTTTTTCATCTCCTGCTGGTGCTGCACATTGCTGCCAAGCTCCTTCGCGAGGTCCATCGTTGCACGCATCTGCCCCTCGCCACCGGCGGCGGTCTGGCGGAGTTGCTCCATGCTTTGCCCGATTTCGCCGCCCATCATTCCCTGCAATTCGCCGATGCTTCCCTTCATCATCGTCGCAAGCCCATCGAGCGATTTGCTCACAGCCACACGAGTCTTGAGCGTCTCGAACTCGCGCTGAAAACGCTGCACTTCACGCAGACTGTTCGCGATGATTTCGGTGTTCTGGTGGTAAAGAGTTTCAAGGTGATTGAGCTGCTCGGTATTCTCTGCGACATCGCCTTCCATATTGGCAAGCTCCTCGGCGTAGTGTGCGCCGTTGCTCTCGTCATTCGCAGCCACCGCTGCTTGCAGCAGACCTTGAAGCTCCTGTTTCTGCCGGTTCTGACGCTTCACCTGATCTTTCAAATTCGCCACCTGCCCGGCGAGCTGGCCGTTTGCGTAATGCGCTTTATCCGCTTTGTCCCGCGCATCGCGGATTCCGCGTTCGACAACGGCTTGGTTGATGGCGTCTGTCTCAGTGGCTTTTTCGGCCATGAGACCGAGGTAAATAAAGAGTCGTTTTAGTGCGCGAAACATAATCAGTTTTTGGTTTGAGGAGCGGACCTTAGCGCGGGCATCGCATTTGTCACCGCTGCGTTTTCATACCTTTGTCGGGCTTTGCGCTTGGCGGATGCGATCTGCTTCCACACAGTCCCGCCCGTGAAACGCGCAATCTACGCAGGCTCCTTCGACCCGGTAACTAATGGCCATCTTGATGTCATCGAGCGTGCCGCGAGGCTGTGCGACGAGGTGATTGTCGCCGTCGCGTTCAACCCCGATAAGTGCGGCCTCTTTGCCCCGGAAGAGCGCGTCGTCCTTCTCCGCGCCGTCACCAGCCATCTTACCAATGTCCGCGTCACATCCTTCCACGGACTGCTCGTAGAATTTGCGCGGCAGGAGCAGGCCAGCGCAGTCATCCGTGGAATCCGGGCGGTGAGTGATTTCGAGTTTGAGTTCCAGATGGCTCTCATGAACCGCCGCCTCTCCCCCACCCTCGAAACGCTCTTCCTCATGCCCAAAGAGGAATACAGCTACGTCTCATCGCGCCTCGTAAAAGAAGTCGCCAGCCTCGGCGGCGACGTAGCCCACTTCGTCCCGGAAATCGTGGCAAATGCGCTGCACGAGAAATACGCGCAGAAGGAATAGCCGGGCGTTTTCTGCGTCTACTTCCGCGCTTCCGGCGTCGCGGTGATTTCCACGGGCTTGCCTTCGCGCTGCACGGTGATCTTCACGGGCTGGCCGATTTTCACAGCGTCGAGCGCGTAGGTGTAGTCGTAGATGTTTTTGATTTTCTGCCCGGCGAACTCGATGACGACATCGCCGGATTTGATGCCCGCTTTTTCCGCCGGGCTGCCGGGGCGCACGCCGCTGAGTTTTACGCCCACGACTTCCTGCGCGTAATCGGGGATGCTGCCGAGGTAGGCACGGAGATTGTCGCGCGAGCCGCCGCCGGTGTCGCTGCGCTCGACGCGGGAAAACGGCGCTCGCTCCGGTGCGTTCGCGACATCGAGCGTGATTGCTTTCGCAAACTTCGCGATTCGCTCCAGGCCGTCGTAGTTGATTTTATCGGCGGTGTCGGTCGGGCGATGGTAGTCGTCGTGCGAGCCGGTGAAGAAATTGAGGACGGGGATTTTCTTCGGGTAAAAGCTCGTCACGTCGGTGGGTAAATACGGGTCGGTCTGCACGACGAGCGCGAATCCGGCGGCGACATTCCGTTTTTCCAGCAGCTTCGGCCAGAGCGTGGATGAGCCTGCGGCCTGCATGATCAGCTTGTTGTCGCGAAGGCGTCCGACCATGTCGAAGTTGATGTAAGCGGCGATTTCCCCTACCGGCACAGGCGGCTTGTTTGCAAACGCAGCGGAGCCGAGAAGCCCCATTTCCTCGCCGCTCCAGAGGGCAAAAATGATGCCGCGCTTTGGCTTCGGGCCGGCGGCGATTTGGTGCGCGATTTCGAGCACAGCGGAGGTGCCGCTGGCGTTGTCATCCGCGCCGTAGTGAATCTTCGCATCCTCGCCAGCGCGAGCCAGCGAGTTGCCGCCTTTGCCGAGGCCGAGGTGGTCGTAATGTGCGCCGACTACGATCCATTCATCCGTCTCGCCGGGGATGCAGGCAACTACGTTGCGGTCCGTCTTTTTGATGTGCTCGATTCCAGCGGTGAAACTCACCTTCACACCGGGCACAGCAAACGAGCCTTTCGCGTGCGGGTTCTCGCTATCGAGCGCGGCCTGGATCGTTTTGAGGTCTTTGCCCGCGAGCTTGAAAAGCCGCTCGGCAATCGCGCCGCTGATACTGAGCGCGGGAAGTCCACTGTCTGCGCTGGAGCCGTCGCCCGTGAGCGGGAGCAGTTCGCCAGCGTTTGGCGAGCTGGGGCCGGTGACGACGAGCACGCCTTTTGCGCCGCGCTCGCGGGCCATCATCACTTTATAGCGCAGGCCGGAGTAGCGGTTCAAATGCGCACGTCGCGCAGGCTCCACACCTTCCGGGACGTAGCGGAGAAGGAGCACGATTTTATCCTTCACATCCAGCCCTTCAAAGCTGCTGTAGCGCCGCTGCGTGCCGCTCTCAGGCGCACTGAGTCCGTATCCCGCGAAGACGACTTCGCCCTCCACCGTTTCATTTGAGCTGAAAGGCAGCGGGCGAAAATCCACGTCGAGCTTCGCCGCCTCGCCGCCGAGTTTCATCGCCGTCTGTCCGGGAATGAGCCGCTCGCCCGCGTTAAACTCGAACTCGTGGAAAAAGTCTGCGCGTCCGGGCAAAGGCTGGAGTCCCGCTTGCTTGAAATAATCTGCAATGTAGGAAGCCGCAGCCTTTGCACCTTCGCTGCCCGTACCGCGACCGGCCATTGCATCGGAAGCAAGCTCGCTGACTTGTGCCTTGATGTCGGCGGCGGAAATCTCCGGCGTTCTCAACAACCAATCAAAATTCAGCTCCTTCGTCCCACCTCCTATCTCAACGAATTTCGCGTCTATCATCACACTCGCATTTCGCGGCGTCGCAGTTTCCACAGCCTTCAGCGCAGCCCCATGATTCCATTCCGCGAGGAAAATCTGCGACTTCCCATCGCCTGTGCGACCACTCGCCCACGAGAGCTTTTTGCCATCCGGCGAAAATACCGGCAGACCATCGAAGCCCGGCGTCTCCGTCACTCGCACCGGCTCGCGAGAGCCGCTCGCATCCACGGCAAAAAGCTCGAAGTTTTCAAAGCCATGCTTGTTCGCCGTGAAGATGATGTATTTCCCGCTCGGGTGAAAATACGGTGCCCACGACATGCACTTGAAGTCCGTGATTTGCCGCACATCGCTGCCATCCGTCTTCATCGTAAAAACATCCGCATTCATCCCGCTCGCATCGAACCTCCGCCACACGATGCGCTCACCATCCGGCGAGAAAAACGGACCGCCGTCATAGCCCGGCGAATTCGTGAGCTGCCGCACGTTCGAGCCGTCGGCGTTCATAATGTAGATGTCGCCAAACCACGCCGGGTCTTTCTCCAGCCGCGCCTTTTCCTCCGCGTCCAGCTCGCGCCCGTAAGCGCCGCGCAGCGAGCAAAAGACAATCTCCTTCCCATCCGGCGAAACCGCGCCTTCCGCATCGTAGCCGGGCGATTTCGTGAGATTCACCGCGCCGGAGCCATCGGCCTTCGCCGCGAAAATATCCATCGCCGCATCGTAGTCCCAAGCATACCGGCGCTGCTTGCCGCTCGCCCGAAACTCCAGCTCCGCCTTCTGCTTCGCGGCGGCATCCCGGTCCTCGTGCGTGCTGGCAAAAATAACGCCCGTCGGCGTGAAGAACCCGCACGTCGTCTTACCAATCCCCGGCGTGACCCGCGCCGTATCGCCGCTCTCCAAATCGAGCGTGTACATTTGATAAAACGGATTCCCCTCCTCGCGCTCGCTCTGAAAAATCATCCGCTTTCCGGCGGAATCAAAGTATCCCTCGCCACTCCGTTTCCCTTCCAGAATAAGCTGCCGCGCATTGGTGATGAAGCGATCCTCCGCAAGCGAAGTTGCAGCGGCAGCGATGAGAAGAAGTCGGATGAGCATGATGCGATTTAACCACGCACGTTACGTTTGGCGAGTCGCTCGGAGCCACGCAGACTCCAATTGTTGCTGACGAGTTTACCGCGAGACAATTTTCACCCGCCGCAGTTCCACGCGATCCGATGGGTAATCATTTGGGTCGGCGGGGAGTTCGGAGAGACGCTGGAGGACTTCGATGCCTTTGGTGACGTTGCCAAAGACCGTATATTTTCCGTCGAAGGATGGCTGGGGCGAGAGGCAGATGTAAAACTGACTGCCGCTGCTCTGGCGTTGCGGATTTATTTTGTCGGGCAGCCGGGCGGCGGCGACTGCGCCTTTCTCATGCTTTGCGCGAATTTCCGCAGGCAATGTGTATCCGGGGCCGCCGGTGCCGACGCGGGAGCGGTCGCTTTTTTTGCTGAGAGGATCGCCGGTTTGGACAAGCACGCCGGGGATTGCGCGGTGGAATGCGCAGCCTTTGTAGAAACCGTCTTCGGCGAGTTTTTTGAAATTGGCGACAGTCACGGGGGCGTCGGATTCGCGCAGCGTGATCTCGACGGTCTGCACCGCTTTCTCGCCGGGGAATTTGAATTCGAGCAC
>JANMLS010000377.1:0-3432 GCA_031372675.1 Verrucomicrobiaceae bacterium | reverse complement strand
GATTGTGCGGCGTGGATGATGAGTGCGGCGACGCGGCGTTTGAGGCGGTGGGCGCGGAGGGAAATCCAGATGATGAAGATGGCGTAAATTGACCACAGTAAGTAGTCGCGCCCGCCGATGGCTAATGCGCGGTAGAGCAGGATGCTGAGTGAGACGGCGTGGATGAGGAAAGTGGTGGGGACCATCTGGGTTTTCAGGCGGGCGCGGGTGAGGCATTTCGGGCCGCCGTGGTATTCGGTGACGGTGGCGACGCTCACGCTCCACCAGAGCGTGCCATAGACGAGGACGTCCCAATTTTTCCAGCCGGTGTCCGTGGAGTAGCGCCAGCCTTCGCTCTCGATGAGCTTGAAGACTTCCTCCAGCAGCACTTCGCGCCCTTGGCCGGTTTCGTTCCAAAAATCAATCTGACTGATGCCTCCGCGATGCGCACCGGCAGTGATTCCCGGCTCGGGTGCGCGGATGACGGCGGAGGGCGTGCGCTTGAATTTGAGCCACGTAAAGTAGCGCGCCCAACCGCGTCCGAGCGGCTGCATGAACGCGAGAAAGGCGACGAGCAACCGCGCACGGATGGAGTCGTACGCAGGCTCGATGCGGATATTTACCATCCACGAAAGTGCGACGCTGACGGTGCCGAGCAGCATGATGACGGGGACGGCGCGGAGCCATTCCAGCGGGATGCCGAGGATGCCGACGAAGAGCGTGAGGCCGATCCATTCGATGCTGCTGAGATACGCGGCGAGCTGGGAAATGGGCGCGGGGTAAAGCGACTGGAAAAAGCCTTGGCCGAAGACGCCATGGTAAATCGCGGGTTTGCTGAAGAGCCATGTGAGCCGCGGTGCGCCGTAGATTTGGCCCTTCCATTTCGCAGTGCCGGTGGGTCCGAAAAAGATGAGGTGTTTGAAGCGCAGCATCGCCTCCGCTTCGCCGTAGCCTTCCTGTTGTTTGCGGAAGGCATCGAGCGTGAAGCGGCGGTAGTGCCACACGATTGCGCTCGGCGAAAATGCGACGACGCCGCCTTGCGTCTGCAAGCGCCAGCAGAAGTCCACGTCGTCGCCCGCTTTGCGGTATTCGGGGTCGAAGCCGCCAACGCTATCAAACGCCCAGCGCCAAAACGCCATGTTGCAGCCGGGCACATGCTCGGCGACGAAATCGGTGAGCAAGACGTGGCTCGGTCCGCCGGGGCTGGCGGCGACTGCGGCTTGAATCCAGTTCACCGCAGGCGGCGAGATATTTGGTCCGCCGACGCCAGCGTAGTCGCCGCTGGTGATGGTGCAGACGAGGTAGTAAAGCCAGTCGGCATCGGGCATACAGTCGCTGTCCGTGTAGGCGATGATCTCGCCGCCGGAGATGCGTGCGCCTTCATTCCGCGCAAACGAGAGGCCCATGTTTTTCTGCACATGGCTGATGAAATGCGGGAGCTTTTCGGCTTTGCGCTCGGCGAGCCATGTTTTGACGATCTCCGGCGTGTTGTCCTTCGAGCCGTCGTCCACGAGCACGATCTCGAAGTCCGGGTAGCGCACTTTATCGAGCGCACGGAGGCAGTCGCCGAGGGTCTTGCCGCCATTGTAGCTGCACACGATGACGCTCACTTTCGGCGTGCGCAAAAGCGGGACTCGCTCGGTGATCGGACCATCGCCAGCGAGCTTCTTTTTCAAAACGTCGAACGCTTTTTTTCGCTGCCGGTCTTCGGTAACGAGGCCGAATTTCCAGTCGGTGATCTCGTGTCCGCCGGTGAACCATTCGTCGGTCCACGCGAAGAAAATCGTGCCCGTCGCGCCGCCCTGCACGACGACATCGAGATGCCAATCGAGGATTTCCGCCTGCCGGTCCTCGCCGTTGCGCAGCGTATCGAGACCGAATTCGCCGAGGATGAGCGGCTTTTCGTCGGCGATGTTTTGCAGCCGCGCAAGGTAGCGCTCGAAGTCGAGGCGTCGCTCCAGATAGACGTTGAGCGAAAGGAAATCCACGTTCGCCGGGCGCAGGTATTCCGTCGGCGGGAAGCTGGCGTAGCTGTAAAGCGGACGCGGGTCGGTGGCGCGGGCAACGTTGATGAGCTTTTCCAGAAACCGCTGCACGCGGTCCACGCCGAGCCAGCGAATCATCGTGGTGGGCACTTCGTTGCCGACGAGGTAGGCAAAAATCGCCGGATGCCCCACGTTTTTCGCCACCGTCTCGCGCACGACGCGGATGATTTGCCGCATGAGCGAGCGGGAGTTGAGAAACTCGACATGCTGAGTCCACGGGATGCTCACGAGCACGCGCAAGCCGTGCTTTGCCGCAAGGTCCAGCAACCAGCGCGGAGGGACGTGATAGACGCGGATGAGATTGATCCCCAGCTCGCGCATCATCGCGAAATCCCGCGCTGCGACATCCGGCGTGCTGATGAAATCGCCGTCCGTATTTAACCGGAAAGGGCCATACGTGACGCCCTTCAAAAACCATTTCCTTTCCCCCTCAAAAAAGAATTTCGACCGCACACGAATCGGCGGCATATCAATGGAAGCGTTGGCGGAATCAGACATCAGCGGCGCGGTGCATACGCGAGCGATGCGGAAATGTCGAATTCCTCGTGCGACGGCGAGCGAATTGGACAGCAGACGCGCTCATTTCTTTTCATCGAAATTCGAAGATTCGCTGGCTTGAGAACTGCTTTAATTTTGAGAATGATACATAGCATTAGTGAGAATAATAAGGGGGGGGTAAAAGGTACAACCCTTATTGAGTGTCTCGTGGCGATTGGTGTTCTGAGTTTGGGTTTGGGTGGAGTGATGACTCTGAACTCCAATCAGCTCAAAATGGTGCGTTCCACCCACGAAGTCTATTCGGCGGACTTATCGCTCCAAGAGCGCGTGGAAAAAATGCGGATAGGCACTTGGAAGCAGCTTAGTGATCCAGCCTATCTGCGGGATACTTTTTTCGCGACCCGGCCCAGCTCGGCGGACCCAATCGGCTCACTCGTGGAAGAAATCATAATCACGGCATATCCGAGAGAAGATGCCTGCACGCCCCTGCAAGTTCGCAGGAATGCGGATGGTTCCGTTCGCGTTCTCTCACAAGGCACGGGCCTGAGCGAGCAACGCATGGCAAAAGCTGTTCTTGATCTCTCTTGGACGGGGAAGGATGCGCGCGCTCGCAAACTTCAATCTGTTGCGATTCTCTCGAATGGTGGACTCAGCCGCATGAACCTCCCCGCATTTGGGCAAATCGCAAGCGGTGTGCCATCTGTATCACCGACTCCCGTGCCCGTTACCACCACGGCGACACCCACGCCAGTTCCTACAGCTACACCTGTAATAACAGCTACGCCCACGCCTACACCTGTTCCCACACCGATTACAATAGCTACGCCCACGCCTGCGCCACTTCCCATACCGATACCAACTCCAACTCCTGCTCCTACAAATGGAAATGGCAACGGTAACGGCAAGGGCA
>JANMLS010000367.1:0-4062 GCA_031372675.1 Verrucomicrobiaceae bacterium | reverse complement strand
GGGCTTCTTGTCGGCATCGGGCTTCTTGTCGGCGTCGGGCTTCTTGTCGGCGTCGGGCTTCTTGTCGGCGTCGGGCTTCTTGTCGGCGTCGGGCTTCTTGTCAGCATCGGGCTTCTTGTCGGCGTCGGGCTTCTTGTCGGCATCGGGCTTCTTGTCGGCGTCGGGCTTCTTGTCGGCGTCGGGCTTCTTTGCGGGGTCCGGTTTTTTGTCGGGAACAATTCGTGCCGGTGGTGCGGGGATTTCTTCGCGTATTTTATTGGGAATGGGCGGCAATTCCGGGATGGGCTGGTCGCGCTCGGTTTTGATTTTCGTTCTCTGCTTCTCCACTTCTTTCGCTGGTCCTACGTTGGTCCATCCACGGTCCAAGTCCGCTTTTTGGATGCGCTCGACGACCTTCTTTGGAGCCAGCGCGGGTTTCGTATCAAACCTCGGCGCGGCCACGCGGTACGAGTCCCCGTCCATTGCGGTGCGAAAATGCTGCCGCGTTTGCTTGAGCGAGTCGTCATCAAAGTCCTCGCGTCGCACGAGTCTCAGCCGCTGAATCGGCTCTGCGCTTTCGCGGGCGAGCACATCGTAGCGCGGGCCTTCGTTATAGACGACATTGTTGGTGTAGCTGATTCGCGTAATGTTCGTCGTATTCTGGATGATGGTGAGATTCTCCCGTGGGTTCACGATGTAGCCTCCCAGCCGCCGCGATCCGAAATCGCGCACGCCCACAAAATTGTAATTCCCCGGCCCGATGTCGTAGTCAAAATCCACGCGAGCGGTGATGCCTTGCTCCCGATTAAAGCGCGCCTCTGGCGGCAGCGGTGCCCAGCCGACATGCTGCGGGCTACGTCGCCAAGAGACCCACGCCGGACCCCACTCCGTGCCCGGCACCCAGACCCAGCCGACCCGGTTCACACGCGCCCAGCGCCCGTAATGATACACGGCCCACGAGTAAGGCTCGTCGGAATCCCACGTCCATCCTGCATCCGTATAAAGCCAGCGGCCATCGCGGTAGGGACGCCAGTCGCGGTCCACATCGCGCGGTTGCCAGACGTAGCCGTATTCGCCGACTTCGCGCCAATCACCGTAAGCACCGAGGTTATCGTGGAAGAAATTGATGGAAAGCTCCGCGCCTGCGGAAGCTTGTGGTGGTGCGCACGCGACGAGAAACGCGGCGGCGAAAAGAGAGATGGCTGTTTTCATAGTGTGCAAAATTGCGGTGCTCCTGGAGGAGGTTTTTATTGGAAACGGAGGAGCAGCGGGCGGGGGTTCCCGCTGCTCCGGTAGTCGCGAGGGCTGCCTAGTAAGTGCGTGTAGTCGTCGTCTCCGTCGCCTGACTCATCGGGCGGCGGGTCGTAGTTTCCTCGGTGGTCGTCGTGGTGACTCGCGGCGGGGCGACATAGTGCTCCTCGACTGTGGTGCAGGCGGGGAAGGTGATGAGCGCGGCTGCGCAGAGGCTGAGAGCGATGATTTTTTTCATAGTGATAAATGGGTTGAGTTACTTGGTGGTGACGACTTTTCGCACGGTGACTTTGGTCGCGATCAGCTTGTCGCCGTCCTTGCGGTATTGAATCGTCACGGGCACTCCCGACTTCACGGTTTCGATGGAAACAGGCTCGCCGGCTTCGTTCACGTAAGTGGTAGTCTTGCTGTAAACGTAGCGCACTGGATCGGCTGACGTTGTCGTGCGGACGACAAACATCTCCGGGCCAAATTCGCTGATGGTCCCCTGGCCGGTATCGCCTTCGGTTGTGGTGGTCGTCGTCTTTTTCGTAACGACAGTCGGCTCCTCCACAACTGCGGGTGCGCGGCGCACCATTACTTTCGTTGCGACCATCCGGTCGCCGTCGCGTGTGTAATAAACGGTGACGGGGAGACCGGATTTCACCGTCGTCATCGAGACTGGCTGGCCTGCTTCATCCACATACGTCGTCGTTTTCGAGTAGGTGTAGCGGAGCGGCTCTTTCGATGTTTCCGTGCGGACGATGATCGTATCGGCCCCGAATTCGCTGATGGTTCCTGCCGTGGTCGTCGTGGTGACGGTTTCTTTCACAGCGGTCTGTGCCTGCGAGATGCTGGCGGTGGTTAGCGTCAGGCAGATAAATGCCGCGCTAGTGTATGTGCGTATGTTGTTTTTCATCATAGTTAGATCGTGCGGGCGGCGAGTCTGGTCGTATCCCGCAGTGAATTATTTTTCTGGCAGCAGCGCGTGGGGGTGCTTGCTGCGGTGAAATCTCCGAGTGCGCTTAAAGTGACGGCCAATTTTCGTAGCCCCAGTTGCAGCCGTGTCTTGATCGTCCCGAGCGGGATGCCTGTCTTCGAGGCGATCTCGCGCTGCGTCATCTGCTCGTGGAATGCGAGTTGGATCACCGCGCGCTGGGCCTCCGGGAGATGATTCATCGCGTGGCGTAAATGTGCGTTCTGCTCGCTGTGCGAGACATCTTCGTACACATGCGACCAGCTTTCGCCGAGGCACTCCGTCTCCGCCGCGAACCGATCCTCAAACCGGTTGTAACACTCGCGCTTTCGCAGCCTGTCTATTGAGCGGCGGCGCGTCATCGTCACGATCCACGGCAGCGGGCGGCCCTTGCACGGATTGTAAAGCGTGGCCCGATTCCAAATCTCCACAAACACCTCCTGCACCAAGTCCTCGGAATCCGCACTGTTGTGCAAAATGGCCATGCTCACCCCGCGCAGCATGTTTGCATACCGCGAGTGCAGCGTCCCCAGCCCCAGCATACTGCCGCACTGGATCATCTCCATCAATTGCTCGTCCGCAGCCTCTCCAGCCACGGAGCATATTTCGGGAAGCGCCGTCATAATCTCAGCATCGTTCGCATCTGCGGCCCCGAGCACATTCGGAAGACCGCCAGCGGCGTGTTCTTTTCAAAAATCCGCACCGCCGTGCAATTCAGCCACTGGAATCCACCGTCCCCCATCAAATGCCGGAACCTCACTGCGGCATCCCTCGCCGTCCCCTCGATCACATGCAGAAACGCTGCGTAAGTCGCAGTCAATTCCCGCGCATGGATGAAATCAAAGAATCGCTTCCCGATCAGCTCACCCGGCTTAAACCCCAGCGTCCGCAGTGCCGGTGCGCTTTCGCAGACGATGATGCCGCTCCGGTTCAAAACCGTGATGGCATTTTCAAACGCCGGCGGTTCCTGCGCCTGCTGGGAAATCTCCGCGTCGCGCAGCAGTTCATCCACCAGCACCGCGCGCGTTACCTCGATCATGCGGCGTGTGTTTTCAAGATTCTCGGCGATGTCCTCCGCGTCGCTTCCGAAGCGCACCGCTCGTGTTTGATAAAGATGCGGCATCTCAGTCATCGCGCATCCTCCTGCTGTGGGTTCCTCTTAGTGCATGTCTGTTTCATGGCGCTGAAAATAGCCGCCTTCCGCGATGTCACTATGGGGTCAACACCCCGCCCTCGTGAGTCACCTGAATTGAAATGATGGTGGTGGCCCTTACAATGGAAGCTGTGAATGGTGAATGGTGAATGGTCGCAAGCGACAAAGGATGGACTGCTCTCGCTTGCGACGATTCACAATTCACCATTCACAGCATCACTCACTTGGAGAGTTACCCATCACACATGGGGTTTTGACCCCATACCGCAGCGCTGCTTGTCCGAGTATTGCTGGAATCTTATGAAACAAAAACAATCATCCAAAAACCGTAGTCAGCAGCAGCAGCACATCCTTTCCGAAGACGGGCAAATGAGCGAAATCACTCCCACCATCAGCGCTCCCGGCGACGCCATCTCCGAAGCCGAAATCGCCAGCCGTGCATACGAAGAGTTTGAAAAAAGCGGCCACCAACACGGCAACGACGTGGAGCACTGGTGCACCGCAGAATCCCGCATCGCCGCCGAGCGCTCCTTCTAGTGCTCTGCCAGACATGGTGTGATGAGTAACTCTCCGTGTAAGTGATGCCTTTAACCCGAACGCCGCGATTGAATAGAGGCGTTTTGCGCGGCGAGGACGGTGGTATGGGAGTTTGTGAAGACATTCCACACTCCGCCTGCCGCACAAAACGTTGACATGGATTTTGCTCCGCTTTCGGGCGCGGGCC
>JANMLS010000327.1:0-9708 GCA_031372675.1 Verrucomicrobiaceae bacterium | reverse complement strand
CATTGTACCACGCTTTTTCCTGATCTGGATTCGATACGGTTCTCCAGTCTTCTTTGCCTTGGCCGTCTTCGTCGGGAAGTTGCCCATCATGCTGTGCGGCATACTTGGCATTTTCGCTGGCGAGATTTCTCATGATGTTTAAGGCGAGAGCCTTGTTGGCATTTGCGCGGATTTTCGCGATGACGGGAATCGCGATAGCCGCGATGACGATGATGATCGCGATCACCACCAAAATCTCCATCAAGGTGAACGCCGACCGGCGGCTCTGGATTGCTGCTGAAGGATGCTTCATTTTTTAATCTGTGCCGAGCGTGCGGGTTGGTGCGGTGGAAGTCATAAGAACGCGATTGTTACCATTCACTTGCTGGATGGATGAAACGAACTCGCCAGCTTTGTGCTCTGGTTTCAGGCTGATATTGTAGCGAATTTCCGTCATCATTCCAGCCTGAATTGACTCCACCGAAATTATGTCGTGGGAGTCCAAGAACTTGGTGAAGACTTGCTCGAAAGCGGTGTCGTAATTGATGTCGTTCGTCACGCGGATGCGGAGAAAGTGGCTGGCGCGATTTGGCGCGAACCAGTTGCCCCGCGAGAATCCGTAGATGATTGCGGAAAGCACAATCGTCGTCGCGCAAGCCATCCCGTATTGGCGGGCACCGACTGCAAGACCAGCCGCCATCGCGAGAAAAATAAAACCGATGTCGCGTGCCTCAGAGAGCGTAGTTCGGAACCGGATGATGGAAAACGCCGCAAACATGCCGAAAGCAGTCGCCTGAGCTTTTTCCTTATCGCCAAAGCGCACGACCATGATGATGACCGTCACCACCGTGCCTAGAATCATCAGCGTATGGACGTAATCCTGCGAGAGCTTCGCGCCGCGAAAAGTTGCACGATAGACCGCTGCAATCATCGAGGTAAGGATGAACGATAAGAAGATCGCGAAAAGAATCTCCGCCAACCCTGCGTCGGCTGCGCCAAATTTGAGCGTGTTTTGAAAAAATTCCACGATGCCGTTCATTCCTGAGTCGTGGAGGACGCGGAGAAGCGGGCCGAGTTTTTCGGGATCAATATCACTGGTGGAGGATGTCTCTGTGGCGATGTTCGCGATGATGGATTGCAGCATTATAAAATGTTTCGTGAAGTATGTCGGAGTTTCCGGCTAACCAACAAGGGATGTGGAATTTGGTGTCGGCGTGTAAATGCCGGAATCGGAAGTCACCATATCCATCTCTGTGTCGCCTGAGTCCGGCAGTGTGTTGAGAAATTGCGGCGCAAGCATGGATCGCAGAACGGGGTCGCTGCGTTCGAGCGCATTGCAATACTTGGAATGACTCTGGAGCTTGCACCCAGTCTTGGCGAGCAGGACACTGAGCCAGTAAGGAATGCAGCCCGATATTTTCACCTCCAGCACCGATTTGTCTTCGGGATACATGAAATTTTGAGCGAGAAAATTCTGGTCATCCGGCTGCGGGATGAGGTTATCGAAGCGGTAGGCGATGCCCGTGTCGTAGGTCACTCGCAAGTCGCTGGCCGGGTCTTTCGCTGCGTAGGCGCGGCGGTCGTAGCGCATCACCATGACTGGCTTGAAGCCGCGCCTGTTGACTAGGTCATTTGTGATTTCTTCGCAGGTGCGCAGGTCCACTGGCTTGAGCTTCATGTTTGGCATTTTGCCCTCGCCGACCCGGAGCGCTTCTTCGAGTGGCATTCGGACGCGGCGTTTCACCCCGCGACCTTCCTGCTTGTGCTTCACTTCGATGAAAACGGTGGGCGGGATTTTGCCGTTGGTGCTTCCGTAAACGCGGACCCGGAACTTGCGGCGATTGCGCGAGCCGCGAATTTTTTCCCAGTAACAATCGCGCTCATCATTGTCGTAATAAAGGGAAACAATTGGGTAGTAAGCGGTTTCGTCCGCATTCGCATCCGCTTGCAGATGGGGAGTTAGAGAATCCATGAGACGTGAGCGCGTGGGACCGTCTATGACGAACTTCATTTCAAATCGATCTAGGCGGTAAAAGCTCACGGGCGGAATGTTTCGGTGTAGCGGAAAGTTTCTGAAGAGTTGGGGGCGGGTTTTCGTGATCTTATGGTTAAAAATCAATCAACTAATTTGCTCAAACGTCACAATAGTTTGTAATTTTCGCCTCGTGGTTTTTCTACTTCGCATTTTTAGAAAGCGGAAAATCTCCCGCGATTCTTAGTTCCCGCCAAAAAAATCGCGGAAGGAGCGGAGCAATCCCTTCTCTTGTTTTGGCTCCGGTTTTCGCAGACCGCCGGGGCTTTCGTCCTGTTCATTTCTTGCCGCAAAAATCCCGCTCTTTCGTGGCTCCGCTGGCTTGAATGCTTGCGCTGGGTAGCGGTCCAGAGTTGCGCGTTTCATCACATCCACCCACACGGGAAGTGCCAGCGTTGCGCCATATCCGCGAGGCACGATGGTCGCGGGTTTATCGAGGCCGATCCACACGCCGCAGGTGAGACTCGTAGTGTAGCCGATGAACCACGCATCGTGGTAATCATTGGTCGTACCCGTTTTTCCAGCGGCGGGATTTTTCCATCCCAAATCCCTCGCGGCAGCGGCGGTCCCGCGATCAAATACTTTTGCGAGCACCGAGGTTGTGGTGCGTGTCACGTCTGCGGGGAGCGCCTGGAATTTGACGTGCGATGCGCGGTAAATCACTTCGCCTTCTGCGTTGTCAATTCGCTCGATGATGTAGCTTTGCCGCTTCATTCCGTCGTTCACGAGCACGGAGTACGCAGTCGCAAGCTCCTTCAAAGTCGCACCAAAAGTGCCGATGTAAGCACCCGCCGAGAGCGGCATTTCATCGAGGCCCGCCGCATTCGCCGTTTTCTGAACAGCTTCCAGCCCTGCCCGTTCGCCGACGCGGACAGTCATCGTATTTCGCGAGCGAATGAGGCCGTCTTCGGCAGGGAGAAGTCCGCCGTATTTATCGTCGGAATTATCCGGCGTCCAAGTCGGTGCGCTGGGGATTTCGCCGGGGGCGATTGGTCCGTCCGAGATTTGCGTCCAAGGCGACAATCCTTTTTCAAACGCCGCCGCATAGACGAAGGGCTTGAAGGTGGAGCCGATCTGCCGTTTCGAGTCGAGGGCGCGGTTGAATTTGCTCTCGCGGTAATCGCGCCCGCCGACGAGTGCGCGGAGTGCGCCGCTGCGATTATCGAGAACGATGAGCGCGCCTTGCAGGTAGTCCGTCGCCTGTTCGTTCTGCCGCATCTCGTCGGTGAACGCAGCTTTCTTAAAGTGCGCGTAGCCCGGACGCGCTTCGATTTTTGTCAACTGCCGGTCCAGTGCTTTCTGCGCCTCGTCCTGCAAAACCGGGTCTATCGTCGTGTAAATCCGAAGCCCGCCTTGCGCCTGCTGCTCGTCGTCGAGGAGGATTTCCAAGTCTCGCATCACGGCGTCCATCGCGTAGTTTTCCTGCGTGGTGAGGCGCTTTGCTGCGACGATTTTGAGCGGTGCTTTTTTCGTCGCCGCGATGGTTTCGGTGGTGATGCCGTATTTTTCGCGAATCCAGTCGCAATCGCTGTTGAGCAGTCGTTCGAGCACCATATCGCGCTCGGCGACGGCGCGTTTGTGGTTGGAAAATGGAGAGGCGCGGGTCGGTGCGCGGATGATTCCCGCAATCATCGCGGCTTCGCTCAATGTCAACTGCGCCGCGCTTTTTCCAAAGTAAGCCTTGCTCGCCATCTCGATCCCATAAACGCCGCTACCGAAGTAAATGCGGTTCACGTAGTGCTCAAGAATCTGCTCCTTTGAGTAAGCGCCTTCGATCCGTCGGGAGACAAAAACCTCCAGCAACTTGCGGTCGATGCTCTTGCGCTGGCCAAGTTCATCGAAGCTGTTGCGGGCGAGTTGCTGCGTCAGCGTGCTGCCGCCTTGCTGCTTGCCCTGCGCAGTCCGCACCACCGCGCGGGCGAGGCCCATCGGGTCCACACCGCCGTGGCTGAAAAAGCGCGTATCCTCCCGCGCAAGCAGCGATGCGATGAAAAGCGGCGAGACATTTCCCAAGCTCACCGGCACCCGGTTTTCGCCCTGCATCCGGCCCCACACTTTGCCATCCATATCATATACCGTGGAGCGCTCCTTCATCTGCGTGACGCGGCTGATTTCAAACTTCGACGCCCGCCAATAATATACCGCCAGCACCAGCGTCCCCAAAAGCACAGGCCAGAAACACAGATGAAAAAAGAACCGCCGCCAGCGGAAGTGCGGGCGTGGTCGGTTGCCGCTGGATTTGCGGCGACTGGATTTCCTGTTTTTTTGGGCCAAGAGAGAAAGGTCGGCGGTGTCGCGAAGCATCGCCGGATTGACGGCGGGAGTCCAGAATCCATTCGAGGTGCATTTCGTGCCCAAGCTCAAATCCAACAAGAAATTCAGTTGTTTCTCAAAACTAAGGCGGTATTTTGCGGCACCACTTAAACCACCATGAAAACCTCCGGCCTCCGCCCGCAACTTGCATTCACCCTCGTCGAACTCCTCACCGTGATCGCCATCATCGCGATATTGATGGGCCTGCTTTTCACCGCAATCAGCGGTGCAATGGATAATGCCCGCCGCGCGGAAGCTGGCACCATTATAAAGAGCGTCGTGAACGCATCGAAAGCCTACGCAAACGACTACGGTAAGTATCCGCCGATTGATGAAGCGCTCGTGGAAGTCACCAGCGGCAACTCCACGGAAAGCTACTACGCATACGGCGACAAGGAACTCTCCAACGGCAAAGCGAAGTTGAATAGTAACGAGATTTTCGACGTTCTCCGCGCAATCGCACGCGACAGCGGCAAAAACAAAGACCACGTCCTGAACCGCCGCCAGCAAAAGTATTATTCCGACGGCAAGAAAGCGAAGGACATCGCAGTGAACAAAACCCGTGGCGGATTTGCGGACGGAAAAGAGTTCGGCGACCGGGAAGGCCGTTTCTACGATCCTTGGGGCACGGAGTTTTTCGTTGTCCTGGATGCCGATGGTAACGATGAAATCGACATGGGGAAATTCTGGGAAGACCTAAAAGTGGACTCCACCGGTAACAACAAAGTGCGCTTCGGTGCCACCGCATTCTGCCTTGGTAAAGACAGGAAATTCGGCGGCAAGGGATACGAGGGCAAATTCAAAAAGCCCGGCGCAGTGAACGAGCAGCCCGACGACATCGTCTCTTGGCAGTAATTCCTCCACGCTCGGTATTGGAATGGCAAAAAATCCCTTGCCGTATTCGGCGAACGCCCCTAAATCCCGCGTGGACTTTGCAAAAAGTTCTTCATCTGAATTAGTTGCCGCATCAGATGTGAAAGGAGCTGCTGCTCTGCGGGGTTAAACTCCCGTGCGCAGCAAAGGCAACGACAGAATGAAACGGACTAAACCCAGCTCCACGGCTTACGGTCCCACTAAATCAATACCATCCAACTCAATCAAATTCGTGTAAATCAACGCATTCGCGCTTGCGAAGTGCGTGTAATTGTGGCCTCCACCGGCGAGCAGCTCGGTGTCATGAAAATACAGGATGCCCTGCGGGCTGCCCAGCAACACGGGCTTGATCTTGTAGAGGTTTCCGCAAACGCAATCCCACCCGTCTGCCGCATCGTGGACTTCGGTAAGTTCAAATACGAACTCGCCAAGCACGACAAAGAAAAGAAGGCAAACGCGGCGGCGAAGATGAAGGAAATCAAGTTCCGCGTGAACATTGATAAGCACGACTACGAGACGAAGCTGCGCCATGCCGAGGAGTTCCTCGACAAGGGCAATAAAGTCCGTGTCTTGCTCCAGTTCCGTGGCCGCGAAATGGCCCACAAACACATCGGGATTGTGTTGATGAAGCGTATCGAAACCGACCTCATCACGATGGGCCATCCCGAATCCGCGCCGAAGATGATGGGAAAAAACGTGATCATGAATCTCGTCCCACTCCCCGCCGGAAAGCGGAAGCGTCACTTCTTCAGCGAGCACCAACTCGCCGTCAACGATGACGATGAGACTGAAGAAGAATCCGACGAGGAAGAAGGCGAGGAAGAAGCCCGCGAGTAGCAGGAACTTCACTCACTCACTAAAAATTCAAAAGCCGGACGCGCAGAAATGCTGTCCGGCTTTTTTTGAACCCAAATTTCGCGATTGAACTCAGCGAAGCACTGGAGACGTAAAGGAGCGGCGTGCCTCTGGCCGCCGACCTTCGCCACCGCGTAGCGCACAATTTTAGCCGTGGCACGCCGAAGAAATTTCCGCTTCGCGTTGTAGTAGTCGGCGGCGAGACGCACGCCGCTCCTTTACGCTTTCGGCTTTCAAGCACGGCGTTCGGTTTACGGCGCAGACTTCGATTCGGTGGTGGGCGACTCTTTCGCTTTCGGCAACGGAGACGCAGACTCTGCGGGCGGCGCAAGAGGCAGTGGCAATCCTGAAGCCGGCGGCGGCGTATTCCCGGAAGCACCGGGAGCAGGCGAAGGTTCCGCCGCTTTCTGTCCTTCAATCAATACCGCATCGAATGCACTCACATCGGGCTGATTCAGTAAAAATGTGCCGGTCTTGCCCTCGCATGTCGCATGTCGCAGCAGGTCGGAATTGGCGCTGCCAATCGAGAGTCTGCCGGTTTTTTTGTCAGCAAACGTGAATTGGACAAGGATGGATGGCTTATCTAATCCCTGCTCCACCGCATTCGTTGCGCCAGCCCATCGCACGGCTCGCAGCGAGTGCAGAGTATTGATGAGCGACAGCACTGCACTCTGGTTCACCGCACCATCACCTTTGGCGAGCTTCCACGTTTTTTGCGCGTCTTGTTCCAGTGTGATTGCAGGCTGGTCCTTGCGCGTGATTTCCAGTCGGACGATGTCGTTCCTGTTGAAATCGTATATTTTCAAATCCTGCCACATCAGCGGATCAGCGGAGAGTCCTTCTGCGATCTGTGCAGGCACTGCGACGATGAATGGCTCATCGTCCAGCTTCGCGTAAATGAAATCGCCTTCCATGTTTCCGAGAAGAGTCCTTGAGATCGGTTTGTCGCCGGGGGCGGACTCCGGCGTGCCTTCGGTGGAATAGCTGCTCAAAGTCACCGTGAATGCAGGGCGGTCGAGCGCGTATTTTTTCAGGTCGCTCGCCACATCCTCCACAAATCGCACGGTCTTCGCAGTGGTGAGTTCATTCAGCAGTTTGTTCGCGGCACCCGAGTTCACCTCCTCATCCGGCTTACCGACGATCTTGCGTTTCCACTCCTCACCATCGCGACCGAGCACAATTTTTGCGCCTCCGCTTTCGATGGTAATGCGATCCACAATGTCCGGCTGCACACGCAGTAGGCTGGTGTCACGGAGGTCATTTGGCTGCGTGAGAATGAGGCTCTCGATGGTCGCCGGAATGCTGACGACGCCCTCGCGTGTGCTCACTTTTGCGTAAACCAGCGGCGTTGGTTTTTGCGCAGGTTTGTCAGCCTTTTTTTCATCCGGAGGGACTTCTTTTGCAGAGCCAACTTGGACGGTGACAGGCTCGTTTCTTCCCTCGATGAAAAACGTCAGCGTAGCGCGTGGCTCGATAAGGCCAAACGTCGCGAGTTCTTTCGATTCTGCGATGAAATCCTCGATGCGTGGCGCTGTCGCGTTTGCGATTAGATCGTTTATTTTCTGGTTGTCTGCGCGCGCCTTCAGCGGGCGGACGAGGTTCCAGCTCCCATGCTTGCGCACGGCTTCGATTTCGCCTTTTGCGGTTTTCAAAATCAGCCGCTGGACTTCGGCGGTCGCGATGCTGGTGAGCTTGCGGTCGCGCCAGTCTTTTATCCCCTTGCTGAGAAGCAGCCGCATGTCGTTGGGCAAAACATACATTGTCTCCGCTCCGTCAATGCGCCCGTAAACGCGGCCTTCCACTGCGGTTTCCTTGCCCACAAGCAGCTCAAGCGGTTTCTCCCCGCCGAGCTTGATGCTCACTTCGCCCTTCGCCACGCCAAGTTCCCGCTGGAGTTCGCGCACATCCTTGCCCTTCGGCACGGACACTTTTCGTAGATTCATGTCCAAGCCTTCCAGCGCTGTGAAAAGCGTCGCCACTGCGCCTTCATCCGCGCGATCTTTCACCGGGCTTTCGATCATCCATGCGCCGTCTGTCTGCGTGAATTTCAGCTCGCCCTCTCCATTGCGGATGCTGAAGGAATCAACCTTCCGCCGATCAATGCCCGTGGTCTTTGCGATTTCATCCGTGCCGGAAAAACGGTCGTCGAAGTATCTCAAATACGCCCACAAGCCCAGACCGAGGACGAGAAGAACGATGGTGCTGCGGAATGATTTCATGGCAAAAATGGATTAGTTTTTCGATGCCTCGCGCTTCTGGTTTTCGTGATTGTTGATCCAGATCGAAATTACCGTGAGCGCGGCGGCGATGGTGATGGCGATGATCAGATTTCGAGGGACGCTCTTCGCTTCTTCCATGCCGAGCTGCCACAGCAGAATATACCACGCCGCCACGCACGCGAGGAAAGTGCCAGCGAGCCACGCGGTGATGATGAAGAGGTTCTTCCCGTGCCGCCACCACAGATAGTAAAGACCGATGAGTGCCACGATCAGCGGGATGTAAATCATCGTCCAAAGTCGGATGGTGTTCAGTTGCTCCAGCGACAGCGAGAGCGTGAGCTTGTTCTTCTGCTTGGGCGGAATCTTGATCAGGATTTCGCGGTTGAGCATCCAGTTGACGCTGTTGGAAGTCAGGTCGAGAGCCACCGGCGCGGCGCGAAGCCCATCGTCGGTAACAAGGTCGCTGTTTCCGACGACGACCATTCGCGAAGTTTCGAGCTTCACGTTCGGATCATTCGAGCCACCTTTTTCCACGAGCACTGCGAGAGTCAGCGGACCTTGCCTGTCTTTCTTCGGATCAAAAAGCGGAGCTTCCGTGTCGCCTTCGGAAAACTCCGTGTCACCCCAAAATCCCTGCGGAGAAACCATGATGCCGGCGAGCTTGAGTTGCTCCGTCGTTTCCTTGGTGCGGTCGAGTTCAAAGGATTGAGTCGCGCCGACAAACTCCAGCGCCACGCCTTCCAGCCCGCCTGTCACTGGTGTTGTAGTTCCAGAAATAATTCCCGCCGATTGCAGCACGGAAACACCGCCTGCATTCGCCACGCGGAGCACGTAGTCATCCTGCGGCTTCACGCCTCGCGATGACAGCCAGCGGAAAAGATTTGGCGTTTTCCCGGCGGTTTTTCCGAGGGTGATAAAGATGCGTCCCTTGCGTTCCCAATACTCAGTCACGACTTTGAGGTCGCGCTCGCTGTAATCAAACTTCGGGCCGAGGATCATCACCGAATTTGCATCCGCAGGAATCTTCTCCACGTCCGCAAGAGTGAGGTTTGCCAGCTTGAGGTTTTGGCGTTCTGCGAAGCGTTGCAGCGTCTCGGTTTTTTTGTTATTGAGGTCGAATTCGCCGTGGCCGTTGAGCAGGTAGATTTTGTTTTGCTTTGGCTCGGTCAGCGCGAGGATTTCGTTCGTCAAGACCTGCTCCCCATTAAAAGAAATCATCCTTGGCGGTGGTAGCGATTGCCCCTGCATCCGCGCCTGCATCTCGGCCATCGGGTCGCGCTGCTCCATCTCCGCGAGTTCGCTGGAGTTGATGAATTTGCTGCGCCCATCGTAGTCCAAAATGACGACATTCTCGATAGAGCCGAAGTTGTATTTCGCCTGCAAATCGCGGGCGCGTGCGAAGTTTAGTTCGGGATTCACGTCCTCGACCGTCAGCTT
>JANMLS010000317.1:0-2077 GCA_031372675.1 Verrucomicrobiaceae bacterium | reverse complement strand
GTTGGTGCATCTTGTAACAAAAGTTTGGCAAACAAATCGAGTTCGGCGGTCGTACCACCCCAAGCCAAGCCTTCCAATAATCGGTAGCGCGGCGTGAACTCGCGCGGCAAATGCGCGTACAATTTTTCCAATTGATCGAGTGCATCGTCAAGAAACGAAAAAAAATTCTCATCTGCACGATTTTTTTTTCGTGCTGCATGCCAATGCAAATTCCAGACATTGAACAGCTCCTCCGCGCCGATTAAGCGAGCAACATCGACCTTGCACAATCCTTCCCAGAGCGTGGCGAATTCAGCCGACGAGGAGCAACAAAAGTTTCGCGCGCGATCGAGCGCCAGCGTGCGATCTTGGTGGTTTTCCTCGGAAAAACTGGCCAGATCGTGAATAAAGGTTTGCATGTGCGTTGTCATACACTTCAGCGTAATTGGCGTGCGAGGTTCTGGCGAGTGGGGAAGCGCGCTGGGCACACTTTCGTTCGCGCCCCATCTGCACCGAGGACGGCGCCGTCGTGGGCCACGTCGGCACGGTCGAGGACATCACCGAGCGCAGGCGGAGTGAAGCCGCCCTTGCCGAAGCGAACAAACAAATGGTCGAGGTCTCCCGCCTGGCGGGCATGGCGGAAGTCGCGACGAGCGTGCTGCACAACGTGGGCAACGTGCTCAACAGCGTGAACGTCTCGGCCAACCTGCTGGGGGATCAAGTGCGCAAGGCACCGGTGGCGGACCTCAGCCGCGTGGTAAAGCTGTTGCGCGATCAGGGCGCGAACCTCGGCGCGTTCTTCACCAGCGATCCGCGCGGGCCGAAGGTGGCCGAGTTTCTGGCGCAGGTGGCCGAGAAGTTCACGCGTCAGCAAGAGTCGCAGCTCACCGAGGTGGCGGCGCTGCAGAAGAACATCGAGCACATCAAGGACATCGTGGCCATGCAGCAGAGCTACGCCAAGGTCTCCGGCCTCACCGAGAGCCTCAGGCCGGTCGAGTTGATCGAGGACGCGCTGCGCATGAACAGCGGCTCCTTCGAGAAGCACGAGGTGGAACTGGTTCGTGAACTGGCCGCCGATCTGCCGCAGGTCTGCGTGGACAAACACAAGGTGCTGCAAATTCTCGTGAACCTCCTCCGCAACGCCAAGCACGCCTGCGACGACGCGGGCCGCGAGGACAAGCGCATCACGGTGCGCGCCGTCAATGAGAACGACCGCGTCCGCATCGCCATCTCGGACAATGGCGTGGGCATTCCGGCGGAGAACCTGAACCGCATCTTCAACCACGGCTTCACCACCAAGAAGACCGGGCACGGCTTCGGCCTGCATAGCGCGGCCAACGCCGTGAAGGAAATGGGCGGGAGCATCACCGTTCACAGCGACGGGCCGGGCCACGGCGCCATGTTCAATTTGGAACTGCCGACCCAAACGGTGCGACAAGAAAAAGCTGCTTAACTATGGACTCGCATCCGCCTTCTAAAACAGTCACGCCGCAAGCTCACCCCCGTACCATTGGCTGGTTCGGCACCACCGCCGTCGCCATGGGCGGCATCAATCTCAGCTTGTTCATGCTCGGCGCGCTCATCGTCGGCCAGGGCGGCATTCCCGGGCAGGGAACTGCGGCCATCCCGTTGTTGGTCGTGGGCCTGCTGCTCAGTTGGGCGGCGGCGCCGGGTTGGACGGAGTTAATCCTGATGTATCCAAACCGGGTCGGTGGCATCGCGGCCACCTGCACGGAGGCGTTCCGTCCTTACAGCCCGATCCTCGCGAATCTCGCGGGCGTTTGCTACTGGTGGGGTTGGGTTCCGGTGGGCGGCGTCAGCGCGGTCCTGGCTGCTTCCGCGATCAATCAATGGTTTTTGCCCTGGTGCCCCGTGCCAGTGCTCGGTGTGGGTCTCATCCTGTTTTTTACCCTCATCAGTCTGTGTGGCGTGAAGTGGGTCATGAGGCTGGCGATACCGGTGGCCACGGCCTCGACCGCGATCGCGTTCCTCTCCGCCTTGATTCCGATCATGCATGGAAGCGTGGATTGGCAGCAGGCCTTCACCTTTCTTCTCACCGTGCCGTTCCCCGGCTGGTTCGGGCAGGTGACGAGCGTCA
>JANMLS010000294.1:0-8772 GCA_031372675.1 Verrucomicrobiaceae bacterium | reverse complement strand
GGAACCTCCCGTAGTTTGTCCAAGGCAGGCACAAACTTTAAGACCAGCGGCCCGCAGAAGCGTTCAATTTTTCCAGCCATCGCTTGCGAAAGTAGTCAGCGGCTTCAGCCGTAGCCGCATGGCTTTGTGAGCGATTTGGAGCTTCGCGAGCACGAATTTTTTGCGCAGCGTTCGCGTCCCAAATCACGAGACGCGACGGCTGAAGCCGCTGACTACTTTCGCAAGCGCGGAAGGGGAACCTTCAATCCATTCGTTAATCCGAACCTCAGCTTTGCAAGGCGCAGCGGGCGTGCTAACGTCGCCCCATGTCACTAGCTGAATTAAAAACTGAACTGCATCGGATGCCGCGTGAAGAACGCCGGGAGGTTGCGCTGCTGCTGCTCGAACTCGAACAAGAATCCGAACAAGCACCACGCATCGCGGAAAATTTCGCCGAAGCGAAAGCCTACGTTTTTGACAACTACGGAGACTTGCTCCGTCGGCTCGCACAGTAACTCAGGATGTTTCGTTTTCTGGAATTGGCGGAGCTAGAGGAACTCCACAGTGACTCGCTCCGTGCTTACGGCGGAGCGGATGGCGTGCGCGATGCGGGCTTGATCGAGTCCGCCCTCGCATCCGCGATGAACACGGCTTTCTACGCGGGCGGAGATATGTTCGATGTGGCCGCGACGTATGCCTTTCACATCGCGGAAGCGCAGGCATTTCTGGATGGGAATAAACGGACGGCAATTGCTGCGGCGCTCACATTTCTCGCGCTCAACCATCCGATGCCGAGGCCCACGAGTGCAACGCTCGACACACTCTACGCCGCGATGATCGCCATCGCCCGGCACGAGCTGGATAAGGCTGGGCTTGCCGCGCTTTTGCGGCGGCTATTTGGCGCGAAATAGCGGGATGCTTGCACCACTTCGCGGACAAAATAATCGTTCGCGATATTAGGGATCGCTTTCACTGCATCGGTCGCCGTGGTGCCGATGAAGACGGCGCTGTTCCCTCTCGACAGCGGCGCGGCAAGTTCGCATTTAGCTGCGGCATGAAACGCATTCTTTCCGGCATCAAACCGACCGGCGCGCCGCATCTCGGCAACTACTTTGGCATGATGAAGCCGGCCATCGAGCTTCAGTCCCAAGGCGAGGCTTTTTACTTCATCGCGGATTACCACGCGCTCACTACCGTCCGCGATCCGCAGGCGATGCGCGATAATACGCGGGGCGTCGCGCTCGACTTCCTCGCGTGTGGCCTCGACCCGCAAATGGCGACCATCTTTCGCCAGAGCGACGTGCCGGAGCACACCGAGCTGGCGTGGATTCTCTCGTGCGTCACGCCGATGCCGATGCTGGAAAACTGCCACGCTTTCAAGGACCACATCGCGAAGGACAAAGTGCCCGTCCACGGCTTGTTTGCTTATCCCGTGCTGATGGCGGCGGATATTTTGATCTACGATTCGCACATCGTCCCAGTCGGGCGCGACCAGAAACAGCACGTCGAAGTCACCCGCGACATCGCCGCAATCATGAACCGCACGTTTGGCAAAAATGAGCCGCTTTTTGTCATGCCCGAAGCCAGCATCCTGCCGCAAGTAGCCACCATCACTGGCCTCGACGGACAGAAGATGAGCAAGAGCTACGACAACACGATCCCGCTTTTTGAAACGGAGAAGCTGCTGCGCAAAAAAATCATGTCCATCGTCACGGATTCCACTCCCGTCGAATCGCCCAAAGACCCGGTCAACAGCAGCATCATCGCGCTCTACAAACACTTCGCCAGCGCCGCCGAAGTCGCGCAAATGGAAGCCGAGTTCCGCGCAGGCGGGCAAGGCTACGGCGTCTTCAAGCAACGCCTGTTCGATGCGCTGTGGGAAACCTTCCGCCCCTTCCGCGACAAACGCGAGCAACTCGCTGCTGACCCGCAATACGTGGAAAGCGTCCTCCGCTCCGGCGCGGAAAAAGCCCGCGCTGTCGCCATGCGCACGATGGAGCGCGTGCGCAGCGCGACCGGCCTGCGCTGAACGCCGGGAATCTTGATGAAGGCCATGCCTCGAAAAGCATCCATCGCAAAAAGCCGGACTGCTTACGAAGCAGACGGCATCCGGCTTTACCACGGCGACTGCCTTGCCGTGCTCGACTCCCAGCCGGAAGATTTGTTCGACTGCATCTTCGCCGACCCGCCCTACTTTTTGTCGAATGGCGGAGTCACTTGTCAGGGCGGCAGGATGGTGAAAGTGGACAAGGGCGATTGGGACAAATCGCGCGGCGCGGAGCTGAATCACGAGTTTAATCTCGAATGGCTGCGGCGTTGCCAGCGCGTGCTGAAACCGAACGGGACGATCTGGGTGAGCGGCACGCATCACGTCATCTTTTCCGTCGGCTATGCGATGCAGCAACTCGGTTTCAAAATCCTGAACGATATCATTTGGGAAAAGCCAAACCCGCCGCCAAATCTCTCGTGCCGCTACTTCACACACTCGACGGAAACCGTGCTGTGGGCGGCGAAGAACGAGAAAAGCAAACACCTCTTCAACTACGACCTGATGCGAAAAACGAATGGCGGAAAGCAGATGAAGACCGTCTGGAAAATGACTGCGCCAGGCAGCGCGGAGAAGACGCACGGAAAGCACCCCACGCAAAAACCGCTCGCACTCGTGGAGCGCTGCATCCTCGCCTCGACAAACGAAGGCGACACCGTGCTCGATCCATTTCTCGGCGGAGGCACGACTGCGGTTGCTGCGCTGAAAACCAAGCGGCGCTGCGTGGGAATCGAGGCCGATGCCGCGCACCTCGCACTCTCCATCCGGCGCGTAAAAAGCGAGGCAGCAACAAAAGCCGACTAGCTACTTCTTTGGAGGTATGTAGCGCACTTTACCCACCAGCGGAGCCGGTGAACCGGGCACTGGCATTGGCTCGCCAAGCATCACTGCGCTGTCCGTATTTCCTAAATGCTTGCGCTCTTTTGGAGGAATCACGGTTTTATTCGGAACGCCCGCAGTCGGTCGCGACACACAGGACGCAAGCGCGGCTGGCAGCACGAGCGCCAGCACTTTGGCAAATGCAGGCTTCCACCCGGCAATGCGCAAAAGCAGCCGCTCGAAAAAATTTGGCGCGAGCATCTCATCACCAACGCGGACGTAGGCGACGCATTCCCTGCCTTGTGTCTTCTCCGCAAACTTTCGCGCCTCGCTCACCGTCATCGCCGAGAGATTGTGGACATGCTTCCCGCACTCGGAGCAAAACCGCTTTTTTTCATCGCCATCCATCTCCGCCCACTTTGCGTGGCAGGGCGTTGGGACGACGAGTGGCGGCGCGATTTTTTTCATACGGAAAAGCGGGGTTGTTACTCCGATTTGATGATCCCTTTTTTCACCAGCTTCGCGATTTTTGGTCCGATGACGATGGAGCAATACGGATTCCGGTCCTTGTTTAGATTGTAGTAATTCTGGTGGTAGCCCTCGGCTGCGTAGAACTCCTTGAGCGGCGAAATCTCCGTCACAATCGTCTTTGCCCACTCCTTCTTCGCGCGGACGGCGGCTTCATCGGCGGCTGTTTTCTGCGCATCGTTTGCGTAGAAAATCGCCGAGCGATATTGCGGCCCGATGTCTGCGCCCTGCTGGTTTGGCGTCGTCGGGTCGTGCGAGGCGAAGAAAACATCCAGCACCGTATCGAGCTTCACCACCGCCGGATCAAAGTCCACGCGCACCACTTCGGCGTGGCCTGTCTTTTTCGTGCCGATTTGCTCGTAAGTCGGATTCTTCACATGCCCGCCGGAGTAGCCAGAGACGACTTTTTTCACGCCCGGAAGCCGCTGAAGCACAGCCTCCACGCACCAAAAGCACCCGCCTCCCACGACGACGGACTGGAGTTCTGCGGGCTTTGTGGGTTCAGCGGAATGTAGGCTCATAAAAGGAAGAATAATTGCGGCTAAAATAAAGTTGCGGCGTTTCATGGGCGCAACATTAGCGCATGAAAAGCGAAGTGCAAACGCCGACTCGCCGACTCGCCCACAACGGATGTGGTGAAAAGCAGCAGGCAATCACTCTCCGTCGAGGAAAGTCTGGCGCGGATTTTCGCGGAGGTATTTCACAATCGCATCGGTGAATTGTGCTCCGAATTGCTCCAGCTTTTTCTCGCCGACGCCGCTGATGTTGCGAAGTTCGAGTTCGTTTTGCGGGTAATCGCGGGCCATTTCGCGGAGCGTGCCGTCGCCAAACACGATGTAGGCGGGGACGCCGAGGGAATCGGCGATTTCGCGGCGAAGCTGGCGGAGTTTTTCGTAAAGAATTTCGTCGCACGAGATGTCGCCAGTGCGTTTTGGTTTGGGCCGCTGCACTTCGTCGCGTTTGGAGCGGATGGGCAGTTTGGTCAGTTCGATGCGCATCCGGCTTTTCAAAACCTCCACGCCTTCCGGGGTAAGCTCTACTGTGGGAAATTCGCCTTGTGCGAGGCGGAGAAATCCCAGCCGCACCAGCTCACGCCCGATGAACATCCAGTCGGGCCGCTGGTGTTCTTTTCCGATTCCGTAAGTCGTCAGCTCCGCGTGCTTCCATTTGCGAATGCGCTCGGTGTCTGCGCCAGTAAGGATTTCCGCGTGGTGGGCCATGCCGAAGGTCGCGTCCTTGCGGTAGCTGGCTTCGCGGGCGCGCCACACGCAGCTCAGGAATTTCTGCGCGGCGAGCGTGCCGTCCCACGTCTCGCGAGGTTCGAGGCAGTTGTCGCATCCGCCGCAATTCGGCGTTGGAAATCGCTCGCCGAAATAGTTGAGCAACTCGCGTCGCCGGCATCCGCCACTTTCGGCGTAGCCCACCATAGTTTGCAGTTGCTCGCGGGCGATTTTGCGCTGCGCAGGGTCGCTGAGATCATCAATGAAGCGTGTCTGTTTTGCCACGTCGCCAGCGGAGAAAAGCAGGATGCACTCGCCGGGCAATCCATCGCGTCCGGCGCGCCCGGTTTCCTGATAGTAGCCCTCGATGTTTTTCGGCAGATCATGATGGATGACAAAGCGGACGTTCGGTTTGTTGATGCCCATCCCAAAGGCAATCGTCGCGCAAATCACACGCACTTCGTCGCGGAGAAAGAGGTCCTGGTTTAGCGCACGCTCCTTGTCCGGCAGTCCGGCGTGGTAAGGCTTTGCATCGAATCCCTGCTCGGCGAGACGCTCGGCGAGTGCCTCGCAGGATTTGCGGCTCTGGCAGTAGATGATGCCGGATTCGCGCCGTCTGCTTTTCAAAAACTGCACGACTTGTTGCGTGGGCGATTCTTTGTGGAGGACGCGGTAGTTGAGGTTTGCGCGATTGAAGCTGCCGACAAAAGTGCGGGTGTCCTTCAGCCGGAGTTGTGCGACGATGTCCTCCCGCACGCGGCCAGTCGCCGTGGCAGTGAGCGCCATAAACGGCACGTCGGGAAGCTCCTTGCGAAGCCGCGAAATCTGCCGGTATTCCGGGCGAAAATCGTGTCCCCACTCCGAGATGCAGTGCGCTTCATCAATCGCCACGAGGTTCACATTCCACTGCCGCAGTTTTTCCAAAAAAGTAGGCACCATCAGCCGCTCCGGCGCGACGTAGAGCAGCCGGTATTCGCCATTGAAAAGCCCCGCGAGCCGCTGCCGCGCTAGTTTCTCGCCGATGGTGGAGTTTAGAAAAGTCGCCTCCACGCCCGCCGCCACCAGCGCATCCACCTGGTCTTTCATCAGCGCAATCAGCGGCGAAACCACGACAGTAAGCCCGTCGCGCACAATCGCCGGAAGCTGGAAGCAAAGCGACTTTCCGCCGCCCGTGGGAAGCAGCGCAAACACATCACGCCCCTCCATCGCAGCGGAGATAATCTCCTCCTGCAAAGGCCGAAAAGTATCGTAGCCAAAGACGCGCTTTAACGCGCTAGAAAGTAGTTCGTGTGCAGACACCGCCGCACCATGAATGCAGAAGCCCGCGCACAGCAAGCGCACAGGATTTTTGTGTCTTCTGCATCGCGGAGAGTTAGGCGTTGTCGCACTCGCAGTAATACATTATCCCGTGCCACATGACCGCGACGCTTGAACAGATACACCAAGACCCTGAAATTTTGGACCGCGCTATTTCCCGCAATGAGCCAATTGACATTATCTCCGGCGGAGTAGTGACGGCGACTGTTGTGCCAAAAGTGGCTGGTTCCATTGAGGAAGCACGGCGGGTGATGGCGGCACGGTTTGCTGCGGAGGATTGGAAATTTTCGGTTGGCACTCCGATGATACGTGACGAACGAAATTCCCGTGGCTGAGTGCTTCATTGATACAAATGTCTTTCTCTACGCCGTAAGCACGGACCCCGCAGAGGCAGAGAAAAGAACGATGGCACGCCGTCTTTTGGAGCAAGCGACTTGGGCGTGGTCAGCACAAATTGCAGCAGAGTTTATCCGCGCCGGGACTTCACGCCCAAAAACCGAATCCACTCACTCGTGACGAAGCCCGTATGTGGGTGAAAACATGGATGAACTATCCGATGGCAGTGGTGGATGGAGCACTGGTGCTTGAAGCATCGATCCTTGGGGAGCGATATCAAATCTCACATTTCGATGCGCAGGTGCTCGTCGCAGCGAAGCACCTCGGCTGCGCCATCGTGTATTCGGAGGATTTGAGCGATGGACAACTCTACGATGGCGTGAGGGTGGTGAATCCTTTCGCCAAAGTACGTTGATTGAACAGGCATCAGCAGCAGTGGAGAGTTCCGCCGTTTCTCGATTAGTTTATCGTTGCATAAATGGCACACACAAACTTCCGACTAATCCACTCGCTGAACAGTCTGATCTTGCTCAGGAATCAGCCTGGCTATCGCCTTGCCTCTTTGCGTGATCACGATTTCCTCCCCCGCTCCAATCCAGCTTAACAAGCTGGTGTAGCGGTTTCTCAGATCGCGGACAGTTGCAGTTTTCATGATGCGCCATTTTTGGCGCACATCGGAATTCTATCAATCGAGCGTTTAGTTTGATGAATGCCAACGCGGTGTGGATAGTGGCGGGCGATGACGCCACCGCGTGAAAAAGTGGATTTCAAAAAGAGGCTCGGCGAGGTGCCTCACAAGCCGGGTGTGTACTTGCATCGCGACCGTTTCGGGCGGGTGATTTATGTGGGGAAGGCGCGGGATTTACGGAAGCGGCTCTCGCAGTATTTCAGCCCCGGTCGGCAGATGAGGGCGGACTTGAAGACGCGCGCATTGCTGGAGGCGATTTATGATTTCGACTGGCATGTTGCGGGGAGCGAGGCCGAGGCGCTGCTGCTCGAAGGCAAGCTGATCAAAGAATACCGCCCGCGCTACAACGTGAGTTTCCGCGACGACAAACGCTTCCTGATGGTGAAGGTGGATGTCGCCGAACCTTGGCCGCGCTTCCGGCTCACGCGCTTCAAGTCGGGTGAAAGTGGGAACAGGTATTTCGGGCCGTTTGCGCATTCGGGAGCGCTGCGGCAGACGCTGGCTTTTATGCGGAAAAAATTCGGCGTGCTCACGTTTGGCAAAGGCTCGCCGACGGAGCGGGAATTGCGGAGCAGCACGTATCAGGTGCCGATGAAGCTGGCGGAGATTTCACCGGATCAATACCGCGAGCGCGTCGGGCGGGCTTGTGAATTCATGGAGGGGAAATCGAAGGATTTGCTGGATGAACTGGAACTGGAGATGCGTGCCGCCGCCACAAAGCTGGATTTTGAAAAGGCTGCTGAGTTGCGAAATATGCTGGATGATTTGCGCCAGACGACGAAGCCGATGACGCGCTACACGACCACGATGCGGCACCGCTTGAAGCTGCCCGGCGTGCTGAATCCAGCGGCGGATTTGGCGGAACTGGGCGAAGCACTTTCGCTTCCCGGACCTCCGCGCAGGATGGAGTGTTTTGATATTTCAAACATCAGCACCACGCACGTCGTGGCGAGCATGGTGTGCTTCATTGATGGGCGTCCTGCGACACATCTTTATCGGCGGTACCGCATCAAGACGCTGGAAGGTCGGCAGGATGATTTTGCGGCGATGGCGGAGGTGGTGCGGCGGCGATATTCCCGCGTCTTGCGCGAGTTGGCGGCGCAATCCGCAAGAACCGTGGAGCCGCTGCGGGAAGACGGCACGCGCGTGGAATACGACGCGGAGTTTTCGCAGGAGCGGCTGCGCGATGCGGTGCGGCGAGTGGAGGAAAAAGACGCAGACCCTTCGCTGCCACGGCTCCCGGATTTGATCATCGTGGACGGCGGAAAAGGGCAGCTCGGCAGTGCGTGCGCGGAGCTGCGGTCGCTGCGGCTTTATGACGATGTGCCCATTGTTGGCCTCGCAAAAGAGAGGGAGGAGATTTTCCGCCCGGATCGACCGCAGCCGATTGTTCTCCCGCACGAAACCGGAGCACTGAAGCTGATGCAGCGCATCCGCGACGAGGCGCACCGCTGGGCAAACGGGTATCATCAACTGCTGATGAAGCGGCGCGTTTCCGAGAGCGTGCTGGATGATTGCCCAGGCGTGAGCGAGCTGAGGAAGCAGGCTTTGCTAAAGCAATTTGGCAGCGTGGCTCGCTTGAAACGGGCGACTGTCGAGGAGCTGACGAACGTATCGGGAATCAGCGTGCGTCTTGCCGAGAGCGTCGTGAGTTTCCTGCGGACCCATTAGCCGGCGCGGGATTTGTCCTTTTTATTTCGGCTCAAACTGTTTCATTGCGCACCTCTCCATGCAAAAATCTGCATCACCATTTCGCCGCATTTCGATAGTCGCAATCGCCATCTGCGGATGGACATTTTATCCAATCAACGCGGTCGCCGATTCCGTTGTGCTCAAGG
>JANMLS010000278.1:0-14233 GCA_031372675.1 Verrucomicrobiaceae bacterium | reverse complement strand
CGTGGGCGATGTTGAGCAGCATGGCGACTTTGAGAAAGTCCCCGGCTGGCGCAAAGCTCCTACCCAAAACGCCAGCCGGGGTTCACTCCCTCATTAATTGTTTACTGTGTCTGAATCGCTGCCTTCGCGAGTGGCGCGAGTTCCGCGATGCGCAGGAAGACGACCAGCGAGCCGGTGTCCAGCGAGCTGAGGCTTTTCGCGGCCATGGATGTCACCTTGATGTCCACGGTGTCTGCTGCGTTGTAGCCAAGCAGCGTGCCGGTCCCAGCTTTCGTGAGGACTTCGGTGCCGTTGACGTTGACTTCCTGCGAAGCAAGGAAGCGCGCCACACTGCCGCCGTCTCCGACCTCAATGGTCGTGGTGTTGAACGCGGCATCCGCGCTGTTTTGGAACGGGGTGCGGACATGCACTGCGCACGCCTGCACTACGCTGCCAGCGCCCACGTCGAGCAATTCGAGCGTTTGCGCGGTGTTAGCCGTGGTTTCGTCCAGGTCGGTGTGGTTGACCACGCACATGTGCGTGTAGCCGTTTGCGGCTGCTTCGAGTGCTGAGAGCGCGATAACTTGCCGCGCTGGGATTCGTGTAGTTAGCATAATCGTTTAGTCGTGTGTGACGGTGGTTTCCGTGATGGGTTTGATGACGTTGTGCGCCCGTGGGTCGCCGATGTGATACGCGAACATTGCGCGGAGCACTTTCGCCATACCGCCGCCGTCGTTCGCAAGGTCTTCCTCCTCGACACCTGGGCCGTAAGGAATCATCTCCACCTGCCCTAAATCGAGCAGGTAGCCGCGCTGGTCCGTCGGCAGGAAAATGGACGGATGAAACTCCGCCGTGCCCCAATCGGTCTCGAAGAAATCGACACCCCGGCAAAGCACCTTTTCTTCCATGCCCACATCGAAGCGGCATACGGTCTCGTAGTTGGAGACCGTCGGCACGCGGCGCGTAAACAGATTCATGCGGGCTTTGAGTGCGGGTGCCAGAACTCCGAAAAGCTCGGTGCTCGTGCCGTTGCGGGTGAACCGCGCTTGCATGATGGTATCCAGCTCCTCTTCGGAAAACGCGGCGAGCGTGCCCGTATAGACCTGCGCGGATGGCGTGAGGATTGCCGTATCCACCGGCAAATCCGACTGCACTGTGGTGGAGAGCCATTTGCCCGTGCCACGGAATTTCGAGCCATTGTCCTTGCCTTTGTCGGCCTGCGATTCTTGATCGCTGCAAAGCTCGATTTCTTCGCCGAACTTCATGGCCTGCAAGTGGTCCGCCACGGCTTGCGCCATGTGCGTCGCACCGGTCTCGGCATTGCGTCCGCTGGTTTGTGCGGTGGTCTGCCCAACGCTTCCGTTGTGCTTGGCGAGGTCGCCGACGCGCGGCGAGGTCTTAAAGACTCCGACGCGTGTAATGACTTCAATCTCGTCATTCTTTCCGCTGGAAACGCTGACGGGCTGGCCGTCGCTCGCGCCGCTTCGCACGGCACTGCGTTTCTTTTTAACTTTGTAGGTATGCAAAAGCTGGTTGATGGCTTTTGCCTTCGGGAGCCGCGTGGCTAGTGGCGTCTGCGGCGCGTAGGTCAGCCAGAGTGCGTGTGAAAGCGAATTTGGCTGTCCTTTAGTCGTGTTTACTGCGACTTGTGGCATGTTGTTTTGTGTTTTTGGTTTGGTTGCGGACGCCTGAAATTTGGTTACTGGCCGGAGTAGATGCCTTCGAGGAATGCGACGACGGATGACTTCGCGCCGCCCGCCGTGGCCATGGCTTTGAGTCCTTCGGCATAGCTGCCACCGCCCTTTCCGCCGCCTGCTGGCGAGGATGCCGGGATGACTGGCGGCTTGGGCGCGGGTGCGGGTGGCTGCACTACGGGGGCCGCTGCGGGCGCGGGCGGTGTCTTTCCGCTGCGGACGTGGAAGCCTGCCACTGCATCGGCAAGCAGGATGACGCCTGCTGGGATTTGCGCGACGGCGGGGAGATGCTTCATTAAATTGGCGTGCATCTGCGCTTCGGGCGACTCCGGCTTATCCAGCCAGGTGTAGTGCTTCTTTGCCTCCGTCGTGATGCGCTCGCGCTCGGTCGCTGCGTTTGCTTCGGCGGCGAGCTGCGCGGCGTGGGAGGGGATACCGCGACGTAAGAGCTTGTCTTGCTCCGCGAAAATCTTCGCCATTTGCTGCGCGGTATATTCGGTCTCGGTGCCGTCCTCAGCTGTGACTGTGGTGCCGTTGATGTTTTCGAGCGCCCAATCGCGAATGGCTTCCGTGCGCTGCTCAAATGCGGCGAGGTCCGCATCGTTACGAACGTCGGCAAGCACGGTGGGGGCGGAAGGTTTCGGATCGGGTGTGGCGGGCGTAGCAGGGGCAGGGGCGGGGGATTTGAGCTTCGATTCCAGCTCGGCGATGTGCGCCTTTGCTTCGGCTGGTAGAGAGTCGCGCCAATCGGCGGCGGGTTTCTCGATGGGTGTGGGTAACGTGGCGGGCTGTCCGGGTTCAATGACGACTTCCGTGGAATCGCTCGGCTGCACAGTCGGCGCAGCCGGCTTTTCCAGCGCAGCGGAGACAAGATTCAGGATGGCGTTTGGGGTCGAAGCGCCGCCGGAAATGGAAGCGCCGCCGTCGTCGGCTTTCTGGAATCGCTGAATATAGGAGCGTGTGAAGTGCGAGATGCGCATGGGTCTCGCTTGCGCCTTTTCCCCACACACTGCGAGCGAGTGCGTTCATAACCGCACCAACTCCGCGCTACTCCGCACTAACCGACACAAGAAAGGCAAATGCCCCTACTTGCGCGCGCCTTGTTCCGGCTCGCCGATAGAGAATAGAAATGACTTAAAACGCTGCATCGCATCCAGCGCACCGGCTGCGTAAGCACGCTCGTCGGCGGTGGCCTTTGGCGACGCGGCGGCAGCGACTGCATCGGCGAGAAATAAATCAAACGCATCCTCGACGACCTGCCGCGTCGGGTCGGTCGGCAGCCATGTCGAGATAGCCTTTTGCGCGTCCTCGGGCGCGATGGGTGCGCGGGTCCGCACTAGTACGACGGGATTCTCATCCTCGTCGTCTGGCGCTGGAATCGGCTGGAATGCGCGTCGGAGGGCGATGAAGCAAAGTGTCGCGGAAAGCAGCGCGACGATGATTGTGATGAGGGTGAAGAATAGAAGCTCTGTGGTGGTCATTGTGGTTGGTTCCATTCAATCGGTTTCACGCCGGTCAACCCGGTGGATGCGTTCTGGTGTTGCTGTCCGCCGAATTGCAGGTGCTGCACAAAGCGCTGGAAGAGCATCGCGCTATCCGGCTGGTTTTTCAGACGCTCGGCGTTCGCAGGATTTGCGAGGATGTTTTCCAGTTCAGCGAGCTGGAGCTGATAGTCCTCATTGCCGACGGGCTGAATGTCCGGCTCAATTCCGGCGAGGATGCTTTGCCATGCGGCGCGGACTTTTCCGCGCTGCTTCTCTGCGGCCTGCTCGGGTGCCTGCACCATCCCGCGTGCAAGCTCGGGGTCGAGCATGTTTGCGCCCGCTTCGATAAATTTCTGGTTGTTAATCGCGCCGGTGCGGTCGCTGGCGATGATGAGTTCCTTGAACGCTTTGAGCCGCGCAATCGCCTGCTCAAAGTCGAGGTCTTGCGGATTGAATACAAGCTTCACGTCGTAGCGTCCGCGAATGTCTTCACGCGAGACGTGGAAGATGCTCGTCGGATCGTCCGCGATGCGCTGCGCGGTCGTCGGTGGGAGATACTGTTGTGCATGTGCGAGCGAGAGCTGAAAGAGCCGCTTGCATTCGAGCAGAAAATTCCCCGCCAAGTCCTCCAGCATGAGCTGCCATGCCTGCGTGGGAACGTGCTCGCTGATTCGTGCAAAATAGCGGTCGCACTCGCGCTCCACGCGATTGACCACGGCGGCGGAATCGCTCGCCTGTGCGGGGAGTGAAAGCCAGCGGATATTCTCGCCGCGCTTCTCCGCGAGCTGTGAGCCGGGGCCAAGCTCCAGCCGCGTTTTGCCAAGGTGCCCGCCGGTGACAAGGGGCGGAATGTTCGTGATGTGTGCGCGATTGATGGCCGCGTCGCGCTCGTGCTTCAGCTCCTCCTGCCATGACTGCGAGACTTGGCAGACGCTCCGCGACTCTGCGGCGATTTGCTCGACGTGCTCACGAACGAACAGCGCAAATGGATACTCGCCGGAATCATCGGGCATCGGGCCGTGAAACCCGACTTGCTCTTTGCCCGCCTCATTCTCCGGGCGCATCGGGCAAAACACAGTGAGATACATGACGGGGAGCTTGTGTTCGTCATGCGTGCCGACGGTGTAGAACCAGACGACTTCGATCAAATGCTTCAGCTCCGCAGGATCCTCCCATGGCGCACGCTGCACCGCAGTCTTGCTGCCGGGATTGGATCGCACTTTTTCGCGTGCCTGTGCGTCGAATGTCTGCCCGCGTCCATGTGCGCAAATGTCCTCTACCCAATCCATATCCCAATCGTTCGCAAGCGCAACTTCGCGGATTTGCGCCTCGGTGAGCCATTGGCGGCGGGCAATCCAGCGCGTGTCCTCGATGCTCTCCATGCGCGCGGGAAAGAACACATCCACCCAGGCACGCAACGCCCGCCATTTCGGGAGCGAAGAAATCACTTCGACATTTGGAAACTTCGTCTCGCCCTTCTCGCGAATCTCGCGCAACGCCTTGCGTGCGCCGCCTTGCTTCATCACCGGCGAAAGGCCCATGAGCGCCTGCAACGCCTGCGCGTCGCGCGTCGGGTCGAGGAGCATTTCGCCAAGGTCGAGCAATGATTTATCGCCCAACTCCTCGGCTGCTTTCTTGCCCGAGTCGAGCAGGTCTTGCAGGCGAAACGGCGTCCACACGAGACGCGGCTTTTCCTCCCACCACGCGCCGACGATTGAGAAGCCGTATTGCTGTCTCCACCGCGCACAAATCGCGAGCTGCTTTGCCAGCATTCCGGCGAGGTGGTTTTCAAACATCCACGTCAAAAGCGTGGTCACGCTCTTCGCGCTGGCGGTGCCTTGCAGCGGGCGGAGTGCGGACGCCTGCAATCGCGCACGTCGAACAGCGGCCATCATAATGCGCACCTGCTCGGTGATGAGTCCATCGGCGAGGAAATTGCGCGAGTCCGCCGCGCCATCCCACGGGAACGCCTGATTCGCGCCTTTGTGTTTATCCCATTGCCTGCCGTCGTCGGTCTGGCCGGGCCACAGCGCGAATGCGGTGTCGTAGTCGCGGACTGATTGCGTCATGGACGCCAGTGCTCCCTCGACAGATGCGGTGAGTTCCTCCGTGAGCTGCTTCGGGTTGGCAACCTCGGTTATGGTGGTGAAGTTTCGGGCTTCGTCTTCGGTGCGTTTCATTGTGGTCTCTCGATGTTGAGTGCCTTCGCGACGTTGGGCAGATAATACCACGCGCGGGGCTGTTTGGACGCGGCCTTGCGGACCTTTGAAACGCCTTTCTGAAACTCGTGTTTCGGAATGGTGCCGACACGTATCATCTTCAAAACGTCGCCGCGAGTCAAGCCTAGCTCGTCGGAAAGCCATTCCATCAGCCCGGCGAGGCGTTGGAAGTCGGTGAATTTTTTAGGCATAGTGCAGTGGTTTTCATTTCGTAAATCCTCGTCCGCGATGGAACGCCTTGCCGCCCGGCTCGGCGTATTCCGGGTCGGCGGTGAAGTAGTAGCGGCACACGTCAAACGGATCCTTGCAGGCTTCGTCTTTTGCTCCGCGTCCGGGGCGGTAATTGAGTGCGCTGTAAATGATTTGCTCGCACTCCTCGGCGACGTAGAAGAGCGGTTCGTTGATGAGTGGAACGATTTCGCGCGTGGTGTCGTACGCGAGATACTTTGTGTTCATCGTCTCAATGCCGCTGTCCTCGCTAATGCCGGGCGCGGGAATGAAGTGCATCGCGGGACCGATGACGACACCGCGAGCGTCAATTTGTTCCTCGGCAAAAATATCAATGATGGTCTCCGCGTCGCCTTCGTTTGCGGCTTGTCGGGCTGCGTTGCCTGCGCGTGGGTCAATGTAGCGTTCGTGGATTTCTTCCACGCCGCCCGGTCCCTCGGTCCATCCGGCATCGGTCAAAACCCAGCCCTCGGATTCGAGTATGATTGCCTTTTGCTCCGCGACACTCAGCCCCAGCTTGTCCTGGGCGGGTCCACGGTCGCCGTTCCATTTGGTTTCTTTTGTAGATCGCACTGCCCATTCGCCGTGGCGAGGGCGGTCGGGCCATTCGCGGTATGCGCAATGTCTGCCGTTTTCATCGGCGGAAAACCACGCCATGAATGGATTGCGCGCGCCTGCTGGGTCGTAGAGGAATCGCTTGCACGTCGCTGCGCCAAGCAATCCCATTTTTTCGAGCTGCGCACGCTGGACGATGTTTGCCTTGCTGAATTTCGGGAGGGCTTTGCCGGTGACGTTTCGGGCGTAGCCATACATGCGCTTCTCAATGACGGTGGTATCCCATCGCTCCTCCTCCATCTTCTTCCGCAGCTCGTGACCGCCGCCCAGGATGTTGTCCTCGCTCCAAAAATAAATGATGTTCAGCCCGGCACGAACGCCCTTTTGCAGACGCGGCATGTGGCCTACGGGCCAATCCTGATTCCGCTCTGCGCGGTGATTTTCCGGGAGGTGAATCGCACGCTCGCTATCCACGCACTGCGCGCCGGTGATGACGCTGGAAATCGCGGGCGTGAGTCCCTCAATCGGCGTGTAATCCCAGCCCATCGTGAGCGTGAGCGGTGCGCCGGGGATACGGAAAGAGAGTGTCTCCATCAGCGCGAGCGGGCACTTTTCCGACAGCAAAATGAGCGTGTATCCTTCACCCTCAAACCGCGTGAAATCCTGCTGGTAGTTGCCGAATGTAATGCGTGCACCGTTGCCGAGAATCGCGTTGCCATTCGCAAAGCCGGTGCGCGGGTGATAGCTCAAATTCGTGTCGCCCTTTTTGCTGCGTTTGCCGGTGTCCGGTTTCCACGCGGATGGGAGGTAGTGGGCAAACATGCGCTGGTGGACGGCGATACTCTGCGCGTCGTCGTTATGGAGAAAGAGGATGTTTGCACGCTGCTCGCGTACCGCGTGGCGCACGGCCGCCCAAATAAAGAACGTCGTTTTCGTGGAGCGGTTCGCGCCATAGACGACAAGGAATTTGGACTGCCACAATAGATCCTCCGCACGCTTCCAAACGGGCGGCACGTAGCCGTATTTGAACGCTTCGATGTCGCGCCCGGCAATTAGCTCCTTCCGCCGCTTCTCCATCTCGCGCAACACCTGCGGAGCGCGCGAGCCTTCCTTTTGCACGATGGCCGCAATCTGCGCATCGCTCGGACGCGGCACAACCGGGTCCGGCGTCCACATGTCGCGAAAGGCTGGAATGAGCGCGGGCGGCGTCATAATGCGCGGGCGATTTGGGGTTGCGTCGGGGTGGTCGGGAAGGCGACGACGTTGCTCATCGGGAGATCGAGGGGGCTGGTGACTCCGCTGGCGAAGGTGCGGGTGCAATGCAGGTAAATGGCGGTCGTCTCGATGTGCGCGTGTCCGAGTAGCTCTTTGACTTTGTGGATGTCCACGCCGCTTTCGAGCAGGTGCGTGGCGAACGAATGGCGGAGGGTGTGGACGGTGATGCGGCGCGGGATTTTGGCGGCGGACACGGCGAGCTTCAGGCACTTTTGCAGACTGGTTTCGTGGACGTGATGGCGGCGTACGGTTCCGGTGTGCGGGTCCGTGGACTCGGACTTTGACGGGAATAACCAGAACCACGGCCATTCCTCGCCCGCGCGTGGAAATTTGCGGGCGAGTGCATCGGGGAGATAGATGCCGGGACGGTTTGCCCGGCGGTCGGCGGCGTGCAAAGTGCGGACTCGTTCAATGTGCTCGGCAAGCGGTTCGCGAGCCGATTTTGGCAGGCAGGTGATGCGGTCCTTGTCGCCCTTGCCGTCGCGAATGACGATGACGCCACGATCAAAATGCACGTCCTTGATTCGCAGCCGACAGCAATCCATCAGCCTCAGCCCGGCACCATAGCAAAGCTCCGCCATGAGGCGCTGCACGCCCGTCATCTGCGATAGCACCGCCCGCACTTCGCCCTGCGAAAGCACCTCCGGCAAATTGCGTGGCCTCTGTGCCGGTCGCCACTTGCCAAAGTTGGCATCAGGTTTCCCGAGCACATGCTTGAACAAAAACGCCAGCGCACAAAGAGCCTGCTTCTGTGTTTCTCCAGCCACCCGAGGCGCAAGGTCATCCAGAAACAACCCCGCCCGTTGCTCTGCCGGAAGTTGCGCGTGCCTGCGTGAAAACTCGAAGAATCGCGCTATCCAGCCGATATAGGTTTTTTCCGTATCGTATGAGTATTGCTTCCGCCGGATGGCAATTCGTAGCTGCTCGATGAGTTCTTCCTTTTTCATATTATACAGAATTTTTGCCGTCTAATTCTCGGTTCAGCGCCAAGGCATCCTCGTATCGGCGGGCCTCCACATTGTAGTAACAGCAGTTCGACGTTTCGACCCACTTCCGGTTGCGAAGAGTTTCCACCGCCCACCACTTATGTTTTCCCCAGTAGCGAGGCTTGAACGGTTTTCCCGTGAGTGGATGCAAGCCGCGCGATTGCGTGACGTGTGCCGCGTAGTCCATTCTTACCAAGCGCACCGCACCCAGCCGCTTCACTATCGTCCGCGTGGGCTTCGGCTGGCGCGTCACCAATGGCGCTGAACCATACAGTGCAGCGAATCGCTCTGGCGTTCGCAGTTTCCGTGTCATCGAAGCTCCTTTCCGCCAGTGCGCTCGCTGACTTCTGCGTTCTGGCGCAGAGCACGCTTCTTGGTTTTCGCACGCTTCACGCCGAGCTTTCGGACAAGGGACATTTCGGCGGCTCGTTCCGCTTTGGTCATACCAGACCAGCGCGACTTCGCGGCGCGGTTTTGTTGCGCCTCGATTTCCTTCCCACAGTGCGGACATTTCAAAGTGCCACCTCCTCGAAGGAGACCCAGCTTTGCGGGCAGTCGAAGTCAGTCACGCGGGCGCAGTCGAAGCCCTTGGACTTGAGCAGGTCTATGAGTTCTTCCACGTCGCTGTCCGTCACATGCGCGTCCATGAGTCCGGGCGAGAGGTATTCGTAGGCTTTCAGGCCGCGCTTGAGCAGGCCGAGTTCCGCCGCCGCCGCCCGCACGTCTTTGTCTTTCGCCGGGTTGCTCACTTCGAGTTCCACGCCCAGCAGGCGGCTTCCGTAGCTCTCGTCCATTGGCGCGTCCGAGAAGAACGAACCAGCCCGCAGGCTCGTGTGGCTTCCGTTTGTCCGGTGGTATGCTTTTACTTTCATGCCCCTTTTATACTCCCGACGTGCGCGCACGTCAAGCGGTTTCCACCGAATGTTTGCAAGCCGTTGAAAATGCGCCAGAACCATGCGCTGCTGCGAAGGAGGGCGGGCGACGCCAGTTGCAAATTTGAGCGTCACTTGCCGCCCTCCTCGCAGAGCTTTGCGTTCGGGGTTTCGTGGCAGCGGGTTAGTTTGGAGGCGGTGTTGCCTAGTTGGGTGCGGGCTTGGGCGATGGCTTCGTGGAATCCGGGTGCCTGCACTGTGATGGGGGGATGGTCGCGAAATTCGACGGTCCAGGTGGTCATATGTCGGCAAGGTTTTCTACTTCCTCGTCGGTCATTTCACGGAAGCGGATGCGCAGGGTTTCGCCGGGCTGTATAGTGCCTTCGGTTAGGGCGGTTTGGATGTAGCCGGTCAATAGCTCAATGCTGGCGACGTAGCCCCATGTGGTGCCGTCGAAGAGCATTGGGTCGGCGAAGATACGGAGCTTTTTCACTTGTCTCCTTTCTTTGCCTTCGGCTGCTGGATGGATTTCATGCGCCCGCCTGCTGTCAGCTCTCCGCGTCCGGCGTGCCAGTCCTTTAGTGCCATGTCTTCGGCGGCTTGTTCGTTTATGGCTTCGACCACTGTGATCCAAGCGACGCTTGGCGATTGGGCCATTTCTGTCCGCTCGATGATGTCCAGAGGCTTCACCACGAAAACACCTTTCTGAGTGCCAGCGATGAGTTGCTTGGCGCTATAGACGCCCAGGCTGCACATGAAGTATGTGGTCGGGATTGGCGCGGGCTTTCTGGCGTTGGCTAGTTCGGTTTTCAGATCGATGCCGAGCCACTCGAAGACGGTGTGGGCGGTGTCGTCCCAGCAGGTGAGGTTTAGGGTGCCGTCGTAGCCGCATCCGGCGTGGGTGAGGATGGAGACCCAGAGTTGCAAGAGGTCGAGGTCGCCGCAGGTTTCGGCGAATTTGGGGACCATTTCGCGGTGATTGACGGCTTCTTTGAGCTGTAGGGTTTTTGGCTCCATGTTGTGGAGTTTGGCGATGGCGCGGGCTTGGTCGTCGGAGAGGCGGTCGGCGAGGGTGCGGACTGCGAGGCGGAAGGGTTTGGATGCGGCGAGCTTTGCTTGGGCGGGGGTGACTGCGGCGATGGCGGCGGTCTGGATTTTGGCGATGATGGCGCGGGCGGTGGCGACTTTGGCGCGGCGCTCTTTGTCCTGTTTGTCCCAGCTATTGGTTTCGGGTTTTTCTTTTTTGAGGAGTCCTTTTTTCGCAAGCAGTCGGCGGACTGTGGCGGTGGGGATGATGCGGTAGGTTTTGCCGGTGGCAGGGCTTTCGGCGAGGATGACTTCGGCGGTGTATGACTCGCCTTTGAGGACTTCGGTGACGGTTTGCTTGGCGAAGTCGTAGCCGTCGAAGTTGTGTGATTGAATGGGTGTGTCGATGGGGAGGTAGTCGCGAGTCGACAGGGAGTCGTAGCCGTATTGTCCAAGCCCGGCGGCTTTGGCTTGGTTGGGGGTCCAGACGGTGCCGCCTGCTTTTTTGTGGGCGGCGGCGTCGAGTTTGAATTGGGCGGAGATTTTGGCTTTGAGGCAGGAGGGTTTTCCGCAGATGTCGCCACGGCCGCCTACGAAGCCGGCCTGGTTGCCGCTGCGGAATGGGCATTGCTCGCAGGAGATGGGTTTGCCGTCGGGGCCGGGGAGGGTGGCGTCTTTGGTGTCGAAGGAGACGCCTTTTAGCTCGGCGGTGTAGTGTTCGCGGATGATCTCGGCGGCGCGCTCATCGGTCCAGTTGTCGCGGATGGCGATTTCGATGGCTCGTTTTTGTGAGTCTTTATCGAAGATTCCGGCGAGTTTGGTGGCGACGGAGATGGTGAGTTGTCCGCTGTCGAGGGCTTGGGTGGCGAGGACGGGGAGACTGGCGAGGCGTGCCCACGCGTAGGACTGGCTTTTGCCTCCGAGTGCCAAGCGATGGCCGAGGCTTTTGGTGGGGTCGGCTTCGTTCCAGTAGGTCCAGCCGTGTTTTTTGCAGAGTCGTTCGTGGTTGCGGATGCGCTCGCTGGTGGTGAGGTCGGTGCGCTGGCAGTTGTCGAGGTCGGCAAGCTCGGCGGCGAGGGTGCGGTCTATCTGGCCGTAGTCGCGGACGGGGACGGTGAGTAGGCCAAGGTGCATGCCGACGCATCGGCGGGAGTTACCTGCCCATGAGATGTGGGTGTATTGAGCGGGAATCTTGTGTTCTTCGCGCTCGCTTTTGGAAATGAGGCGGATGTTGAGGGGGTTGATGATGCCTTTGGTTTGGATGCTTTCGACGACTGCGGGCGGGATGTCGTCGATGGTGAGTTCTTTGCCGCCGTTGCGTGCGTTTTCGTAGTCGTGAAAGAGCTGCGACAGCGGGAATGCGTCGATGGTGGTGACGGCGAGTTCGAGCGGCTTGGGTGATGACGCGGTGCGGGCGTCTGGACTTGATTTTTTTGCTTGGGTTTTCATGGAGTTTTTTTAGGAGAGGACTTGTTTTAGGATGGCGGATTTGCGGAGGCGCTGAATGGCGGCGCTGTGCACTTGCTCGGCGCGTTGACGGGTGTAGCCCATGCGAGCGCCGGTTTCCTCGAAGGTGAGTTGGTTGGTGTAGTAGAGGCGGAGGACTTCGCGCTGTTGGGGGTTGAGGCAGGCGAGGGCTTGGCGGAGGATTTCGGCGCGGTCGGTGGCGTCTGCGGCGTCGGTGGTGGATTGGTCTTCGCTGATGAGCCATGCGCCGAGTTCTTCGCCGCCGTCTTCGGGCTGGTAGTTGAGGGAGACGCTGGAGATGGTGCGGCTGCCTGCACCGCTGACGGGGGTGACGAGGCGTTTGGCTGCGATGCACATGCAACCCCGGACGCTGCGGGCGGTGTAGCTGAGAAAGTTTGAGCCTTTTTCGGGGTCCCATAGTCTGCCGGCGCGGAGGGCTGTGAGGCGTCCGATTTGGGCGAGTTCGTCGGCGTCGAAGTCGCAAAGGTGAAATGCGATGGCGATGCGGCGGGCGGATCCGAGGATGTATGCCTCGATGCCGTTGACGAGTTTGATGAGTTCGGTTTCAGTGGGTGTCATGCTGCGTGGTCGTTGATTTCTTCGCCGGTGCGGTCGTGGGCGTGGAGCTTGGGTTTGTGTGGGGATTCGCGCCTGCCGTGCCAGTCGGGGTTCCCGTAGGCGCGGGGGGTGGCGATTCCGCCGTAGAGTTCGGCGAGGCGCTTGGCTTCGGCTTCGCCGCCCTCCCATCGCTGCCACTTGGCATCGACCCATTCGGCGGTCGCGCCTACGGCGAGCCAGCGGATGGGGCGGATGGGGCGCTCGGCGTTCTCGGGCTGCACGCACGCAGTGAGACGCTCGGAGACGCACCAGGGGCCAAGTGGCAGCAGGGTGTTCATGGCGTGGTGGTGTGGAGGGTTTCGCGCCTTGGGGTGGCTCCAAGGATGCCTTGGCCTTGTTCGTAGTCGCGGATGGTCTGGGCCATTGCGGTGACTGCGGCGCGGGTGGCGATGCGGGCTTCGAGGAGTTTTCGCGTGGTGAGGGTGAGCCATGCGGTGTCTTCGACGCTGGTGAAGCCGCTGCGCTCTTGCTCGGCTTGGATCGCGTCGAGGCGAACGAGGGTGGCGTGTTCGTCTTCGGGGGCGAGCCATTCGTTGGCGGTGCCGGGGATGCCGAAGCTCATACGCTTGCCTCCGTGGTGAAGCCTGCGGCTTGTGGGTGGCCGCCGCCGCCGTTGGCTTGGGCGATGCGAAGGGCGGTGTCGTCGCCTTTGCGGGAGCGGATGGAGTGGTATTCGGCGGCGTCGCCGAAGATGCGCCATGCGCAGTATGCGCTGGCAAATCCGTCGTGGTCGCGGTGGAAGAGGACGATGATGTTTTTGCGTGGGTTCATGCGAAGAGGAAGGTGATGACTGCGGATTCTTTGCCGTCTGTGGTGACATCGGAGATGGTGACTCCGGGCGGGATGACGATGCCTTTGAGCGATGCTTTGGCAGCGGTGAATATGATCTGGCTGCTGGTGAGCTTGACGTAGCCAACGGTGGCGAGGGCAGCGACAAAGCCGATGTCCACGCCGGGGGAGTAGGTGACTCCGTTGTGGCGTCCGATAAGTCCTCCGCCGCCGGTTTCGGGGTGGGGTTTGAAGTAGGTTTCTATGGTGTTCATTTGATGCGGATGTAGAGGGTTGCGAGGATGGCGAATGCAGCGAGCGAGATGGCTGCGGCGATGGTTTTTGGTTTCATTTGGTTGGTGTTTTTTATTCTTAGGTGAGTTGTCCTTCTCCGTGCTTGGGGCCGCTGTTTTCGCTGGCGTTGGCTTGGCGTTTGGCGGGGTTGTTGGAGAAGAGTTCTTTGGTCCATCCCTCGAACCAGCATTGCTCGCCGTGGTACCAGCATTTGGCGAAGCCGGTGGCTCCGGCGCGTTGTTTGAGGATGTGCAGCTCGGCGTATTTGGCGGCGTCTTCGGCGTCGCAATCGCGCCAGCCGCCTTTGTCGTCGGGGACTTGGCCGATGCGGTCGATGAGCTTGGCTTTTTGGGAGTCGGTTTTTGCGTAGTAGCCGGGGCGGACGGGGGCTAGAACTACGTCGGCATCCTGTTCCAGTTGCCCGCACTCGCGCATGTCGGAGAGTAGGGGGACGTGGCCGGGGCGTTCGTCCACGTCGCGGTTGAGCTGGGCGGCGACGATGAGTTTGACGCGGAAGGCGCGGGCGATGGCTTTGAGTCCGCGGGAGACTTCGGAGACTTCTTCAAGGCGGTTGCGCTTGGCTTTGTCGCTTGAGCTGGTGATGAGCTGGGCGTAGTCGATGACGATGGCTTTGACGCCAAGTTGCTCGGCGGCGTAGCGGCATTTGTTGGTGAGTTGTTGGATGGAGATTGCGGGGGTGTCGTCGATCCAGAGTTTGATGGGTTTTTGGCCGTCGGCTTCGTTGGGGGTGTATTCGGAGAGCTTGGC
>JANMLS010000235.1:0-1962 GCA_031372675.1 Verrucomicrobiaceae bacterium | reverse complement strand
CTGGATGCGAATATCCCAATCGCGCCGCTTTTGCCATACCCCAGAGCCCCAGAGCCGGATTTCGATACGTTTTTACCCGGCGGCGACGGCATTTAGCCCTTCAATCGCGGCGTTCGGGTTCAACTCATCCTGCTTGCAGCGTTCAGTGCTACATCAGCTATTGCGGATAACCCGGGATCAAGACCCGCATTCCTGCCCTCGACTCCGCCTGAAGGGAAGGTCATTTCTGCCTACACCGCAGCCAATGTGTTGGGAGTTATTTCGACGGATACGCGGCAATTGCCAGCGACGCATCCGTTCGTGGTGGGCAAGAGATTTACTGCGGGAATCAAGGCTGATTGGCCGGGTGCAAGCGATGCGACAAAAATCGACGCTCTCGTCCAAATCATCCTTGATGCACCAGAGACATCTAAGCAGAGAGAAATCGAATACGGTTGGGATAATGTGCGATACGTAATTCATAATGTCATGGATGTTGGCGATTCAGCGAAGGCAGATGCGCTTGTGCGGGTCGTTGAAGCTCAGACGGATGCTACAAAGAAAGTCCGCGCAGTTTCTTTTGCTGCCTCCATGTTCAGCGAATACCTTGATCCGCGTCTCCTTGGCTATAGAAAGCTCGAACTCGATGATGCCACCGTAGTCTCAGTTATAAGGACAGAGGAGAGTGGTGCGGTTAGCTTTACGCGGCGTAAGGAGGCCCGCAGAATTATTTTGGCCGACTTGCAGTTCCGGTTGGAAATGAATGTGGACCACACACCCTTTAATGTCGGTGATGAAGCCGCCAGATGTGCTGCACTGAAAGCATGGCTGACAGCGAACTGGGCCGAAATCACAGCCAAATGTGCGGAAGCAAAGGCGAAACCCGATTGGAAACCACAGGGAGCTATCGTCCGCACATGGGATGTTCAGCCATAAATAGAACCTATGCCATCGCAGATGAAGGCGCAGAAAAAGGCTCTTTTAACAAACAGCAAACCGCGCTGAAGGTCTCCCTCCAGCGCGGTTGCGATAGTGAAAACGCGGGGCGTCATTGCGTTGGCGGCGTTTTCTTTTTGCGAGTCAGGCCGGTCTTGCGCTCGCTTTTGCGGACGTATCCCATCGCTTCGTAGAGCGTGGAATCCGGCCCGAAGCGGCGGTTACCGAGCACGGCACGCACGACTGCGTCGAGTTGCTCCATGCTGGCTTCGTCTGCGATGTCCCGCTCACTGGCGGCTGTGACCATTTTCGATTCCAGCTCATCCAGCAGAGCGCGGGCGTCGCGCGATGGCTGGAGCGCAGTACGAAACTGCGCCAGCGTCATCTCCCCAAACACTTCATTTGGAGCGTGCAGCGCCCAAGCGTCCTCCACTTTTTTGAGCTTCTCTTCGATGGCTTTTGGCGATTCTGGCATAATCATTCACCTCCTTTCTTTCCGCAACGTCCTACACAACTGCCACGCCTCAAGTGGATACTGTATGAAAAAGCTGTAATCTTCGCCCTATGGATTAGGAAACTGGACTTCCGTATCGGAAAACTGAGCTTTTGGATTGAGCAACTAAAGCTGGGTATCGGAGTACAAAAGCTCTGGATTGCAAAACTAAGGGAAACGTGGTCAAGGGAAACGGGGTCAGGCGAGGAAAAAGAAATGATTTTTCACGCAAACGCTAAATTGATACATGCGATTTTGCATTACGACATGGTTTCATCATCACAAAAAGCTCCAAATCCATTTCTTTCTCCTCGCCTGACCCCAATTCCCATGACCCCGATTCCCAGTCATTCCACTCCCGAAATTCCCAGAAGGAAATAAGGGGTTTGATCTTTACCATTCGAGCAAGATTGCGGACGGTGGGTTGTCTGCGCGAATCACAAAAATTGTGAATGAATCACAAGGTAACAATGACTTAATGCTCCAGAATTTTCGCAATCTATATGCTCAAGACCCAGATCTCGCTAGTTATAATCTATGGCCAGCGACACGTC
>JANMLS010000045.1:0-2874 GCA_031372675.1 Verrucomicrobiaceae bacterium | reverse complement strand
GCGACGACGCGCCGCGCATCCTCGGCACCGGCAACCCGGTCGAGTGCAACGCGGCGTTCAAAAAATTCGTCACCGCACCCGGCCCGTTCCGCGAATTGCAGCTCTGGGAGAGCGGCGCGGGCGTTACGAAGCGCAAGCGTTTCGAGGCGACCAAAGAAGCCGTCGCCGCAGCCAAGGCAGGCTTCAGAAAAGCCGCCGTCTTGCGCGAGGAAAACACGGCCTTGCGGGAGAAGCTCGAAGCGCTCGAATCCGAAAACGCCAAGCATCGAGAAGTGGCAGAAAAAATGGAGCAAGCAGCGGCCAAAGCGCCTATGCCGCCCATCACGCCGCCGCCCGCGCCAGAGCCGCCCAAAGCCGAGGCTGCGCCGGGCGCCAAAAATAAACCTTCATAGGGGAAAGAGCTTTGTTTCTGGCGGCGCTACCGTTGCGCCGCATCTTGCAAAGCTCAAAGCCCGTGGGCAGCGGATTGGTCGAACCGCACAGCCCACGGGCTTTCTCGTGTTTTGACAACGGGCAACTCGCATGGGTGATACAATTTCCGAAATCCGCGACGACATTGCCGAATACCGAGCCCTCTGCGAGCGATTCACCGAGCTTGTGCGGCGCGACAATGTCGGCCTGCCAGACTGCTACGGCCCACACGCAAAAAAGCTCAAAGCCCGCGCCGCCGGGATTGCCGGCGCACAACTCACAGACTCCGAACGCGCTTTCGCGACCGGCGATTTCAACGGCGATGAACCGCCGCACCTCGCAAGCTTCTCTTTCGACGACGTGATCGAATTTGCCAACGCCGCCGGCATCACATTCGAGGCCATGCGCGGCGCACTCCTCGACATCGCTGCCGCATGGGAGCGAGCCACAGAAGCCACAAGCAAGCTGCGCGCTCGCCAAGCCGAAGCACTCACAAAATGAACGCCGCCGGAGTCGCAGCATTCGCCGCCCGCCTGCAAACCGCGCTCGAAGAAGTCTTCCCCGCAACCATCCGCCTCGGCACCAGCGTCACCGACCTCGCCGCCGCGACCGTGGGACTCAAGCGCGCCGACACTCTGGAGAGCGGCGGGTTCATCCTCGAAGACACGATTTCCTTCCGGGTCCGCAAGTCGCTTGTCCCAACTCGCCCGACCCTCGGCACCGCGCTGCTGTGGACGCAGCGCAGTCTCACGTTCGCAGTGGACGAAGTGCGTGAGAGCACCGCCGATAACTCCTGGCTGCTTGTCTGCAAAAACCCGAACGCCCGATGAGCGAACATATCCAAAATATCGAGACGCTATTCCGCGATGCGCTCATCGCGCTCGGTGCGCCGCTCGCCGGCGTGCTCGTTGTCACCGATTTCTCCGGCGCAGAAAAAACGCTTCCCTGCGTCACCGTGAAAGCCGTGCTCACTCCGCTAAATGCAAATTTTTCCGCGTTCACCTTTTCGCTCAACGCGCTGCTGGAGAGCACGGCGGACGGCACAACGCCCGTTGCCGCTCACGCCGCGCTCGTGGCCACCATCGCCACCGCGCTGCACGGCACTGGCAAGGCTGCGCTGCTCACCGCCATCAACAGCGTAGGCACCTACGCGGTGAAGGGCTGGAGTGCAGAAAAAGCCGAGCCTTCCATCGAGCAATCGCACTTCGCGACGCCCGTCGCCATCGGCGGCACCGCGCTCAAGATTTGACAGCCCGCAACTTTCAACTCTCAACCCGCCACTAATAACTCACATGGTTTACACACTCGCACACGGCATCACACTGGTCGCAGACGCGCTCATCGCGCAGGAAGTCAAAATCACCTCCAAGGTCGAGATTACTAAAATCGCGGGCATGGTGGATGGCGCTGCGCAATGGGTCAAAGGCTGGCCACATTCGCTCGAAACTTCGGGCAGCGTCAAAGGCCACGGCGACATCACCATCACGCCCGGCGTGGGAGATTCCGGCGTGGATGGAATCACCGGCGGCGTCACATTCATCGAGGTTTTGGAGTGGACGCAGGGCGTCACCGCAGCAAGCGATTGGTCCTACAACTGGCTGCATCTTCCGCACGCGGCCTGATGCCCGCCTCTGCGCCCATCGCCCTCGGCAAAAAGGAAAAGGTCGTCATCCTCCGCGCCGTCAACCCCGCTTCCGTCGTCTGCCCGGAAAGCATCCTCGTCAACGCGCTCACCACGCTGGGCGTCCCGCTGCACCCGGACCCACGGTTTGCCTACGTCGAGACGCGCGAGGCCATGCCGGACGGCACCGTTCAGCGCGTGCTCACGTGGACCTTGCTTGCGACCGCAGCCGATGGACAGGAGACTGGCAAGCTCATCAAAAAATGGCGCGATGGAAAGTGGCTTGCAGCCAATCCCGCGAGTGAACTCGCCGTCCTCAAAGTCGGCCTCGAAAACATGCTCCGCCTTGCCGAGCGCATCCGCGCAACGCCGCACGTCATCGTGCTGAGGAAAGGCAAAAAGCTCGCGATGATTCCCAGCCAATTGCCCGCTCCCGAGCAGGAAGCTATCCGTAAAAAATTCGAGCAGGAATCATGACCAATCCACGCCAACAAGCAGCCACCTCTGCGCTCCTCGCGCCTGCCAGCGTTCAAATCGGCCCCTACACCGTCCGCAAATTTTCCGGCGGCGATATGCTGCTGAGCCGCGCCCTGGGCCTCAAGCTCGCCAGCGGCGAAGAGGCCCTGGTAAAAGCCATGACGCCCGCCGAGCAAAGCGACGAGCTGCTGCAAATCGGCACGCTGCTTTGCTACGCGCCGGATGCGCTCAAGCTCGCACTCTGGAAATCCGCAGACTCCATCCGTGGCGAATTTATCGCGCCCGTGCTTTTCGCGCTTTCAGCCGGGGAGACGGCAGCTCTGATTGAGCACGTCACCACATTCTTTGCGCGCGCCGCCGAAGTC
>JANMLS010000199.1:0-14001 GCA_031372675.1 Verrucomicrobiaceae bacterium | reverse complement strand
CCCAGTCGCATGGGCTTTGGCGGACTTGTATTGCACCAAGCCTGCGACACCGATCACCATGCCGGTAAGGACGACGATGATGGCGAGCACGGTCATGAGTTCGATGAGGGTGAATCCGGCGCTTTGGGAGCGGGGTGTTTTCATGGCCTTGAAGATAGGTTCGTTTTGGGAATGCGCCAATGAATTCACTGTTACTTGGGCGACTGCATCTTGTTGATGATTTCGATGAGTGGCATGAACAGAGCTATGACAATCGTTCCGACGATGAGGGCGAGTAGCACGATCATGATCGGCTCCAGCAGCGAGGTGAGGCTTTCCACGGCGTTATCCACTTCGTCGTCATAGACCTCGGCGACTTTCAGAAGCATCTCCGGCAGTTGTCCGGTTTCTTCGCCGACATCCACCATCGAAATTACCATCGGCGGAAATACGCCGCTGGCTTCGAGCGGGGCCACGATGCTTTCGCCTTCTTTCACGGCGTCGTGGACTTTGGTAATCGCTTCTCCGAGGACGACGTTGCCCGCAGTTTCCTTGGTAATGTTAAGCGCCTGCAAAATCGGAACGCCGCTGGTGACTAGCGTGCCGAGCGTGCGAGTAAAACGGGCGATGGCGCTCTTGCGAGTGAGGTCGCCAAACACAGGTGCGTGGAGTTTAACGCGGTCGAGAAAGGCGATTCCCTTCGGCGTGGTGGTGAGTCCCCACCAAGTCCCCCATGAAGCCCCAGCGAGCACGAGCGTGAGCCAGAGGTAAGGCGGGAAGAACATATTCTTGATAAAATCCGACACGGCCATGACCCAGCGCGTGATGGCGGGCAATTGCGCGTCCTCCCCGAGCATGTCCTTAAAAATGGTCGTGAACCTCGGAACGATGAAGACGAGTAGGAAGACGAGGATGATGAGCGCGATGAAAAGCACGACGAGCGGATACGTCATCGCAGACTTCACTTTGTTTTTAATCTTCTGCGCTTTTTCCTGAAATTCCGCGAGCCGCGTGAGGACGAGTTCCAGCACACCGCCAAGTTCGCCAGCTTTCACCATACTGACGTAGAGCTTGTTGAAAATCTTCGGATGCTGGCCCATCGCTTCGGAGAATGTGCTGCCGCCCTGCACGCCGTCGGCCATGCTGGTGATGGCTGCGCGGAGGGTGAGATTTTTCTCCTGCTTCGCAAGGACGCCGAGACCTTTGAGCAAGGGAAGTCCCGCATCAATCAGCGTGGCGAGCTGGCGGGTAAAAATCATGAGAATCTTGCTGGGGACTTTCTTTTTGAGCAGCGAAGCGGTCTTGTCTTTTCTCGCCGTGGGCAGTCCGACGGAAGTGGATGCAGCCGCTTTGCTTTTCTTTGCCACCTTGCCGCCGCCGCCGCCCTTGCCTTCGATGGTGACGCTGGTGGGAAAGTAGCCGGCCTGCCGGAGCTGGGCGACGACTTCGTTCTGTGTGTTTGCTTCGATTACGCCACGGTTTTCGGTTCCGCGAGCGTCTAGGGCGATGTATTCAAAACGTGGCATGGTGGAGTAAAGTAAAGGTCTGAGGCGAGGCGGTGAGGCTAGTTAGAGAGCGATGGAAATGTTGTCTATCTGGAACTGATTCGCGAACGGAAAATTACCGTCTCACGGTTTATTCATCAGCGGAGTTACGTGTATTTTAGGACTTCTTCAATGGTGGTGAGTCCCTCGTAGATGGAGCGGAGGCCGTCGTCGCGCAGGGTCATCATGCCGAGTTCGATAGCCTTTTGTTTCAGCACGACGGAGGGAGCGCGCTGGTTGATCATGTCGCGAATCGGGTCGGAGACTTGGAGAAGTTCGTAGATTCCTTTGCGGCCTTTGTAGCCGGTGTTGTTGCACTTTTCGCAGCCTTTGCCGAAGTAGAATGTCTTGTCGCCAATATCCATCGGCGAGAGTCCCAGCGAGGAGAGCACGTTTTCACTCGGCTCGTATTCCTGGCGGCAGCTTGTGCAGACGCGGCGCATCAGTCGCTGGCCGAGCACGCCTTCCAGCGATGCGGAAATGAGGAATGGCTCCACGCCCATATCGATCAACCGCGTGACTGCGCCGGGCGCGTCGTTGGTGTGGAGCGTGGTGAATACAAGATGCCCGGTGAGGGACGCCTGAATCGCGATTTGCGCAGTTTCTTTATCGCGTGTCTCGCCGACCATGATGCGGTCCGGGTCCTGCCGCAGAAATGCGCGGAGCACGCTGGCGAAAGTGAGGCCGATGCCGTCTTGGATGGGCACCTGAATGATGCCATCAATGTCGTATTCCACGGGGTCCTCGCAGGTCAGCACTTTGCAATCAATGGTGTTGATCTTGTTGAGGCACGCATAAAGCGTCGTCGTCTTTCCCGATCCAGTCGGGCCGGTGACGATGAAAATGCCGTTTGGCAGCTCGATGGTGCGCAGCAGGTAATTGTAGATGTAATCCGGCATCCCAAGCGTCTCTAGCTCCAGCTTCACAGCCGAGCGGTCGAGCACGCGGAGCACGACGGATTCGCCAAACTGCGTAGGCAGCGTGCTCACGCGCAAATCCACGGGGCGACCCGCGATTTGCATCTGGATGCGGCCATCCTGCGGGATGCGGCGCTCGGCGATGTTCAAATTGCTCATCACTTTCACGCGCGAAGTCACCGGCGCGGCGAGATGGCGGGGCGGGGGAGCCATTTCATAAAGCGCACCGTCCACGCGGTAGCGGATTTTGAAATCCGTCTCAAAAGGCTCGAAGTGAATATCGCTCGCGCGGTCCTGAATCGCCTGCGCCAGCACGAGGTCCACGTAGCGGATGATGGGAGCCGCATTCGCCTCGTTTTCCAGCTCCTTCATATCGATCTGCCCATCCTCGCCGAAGGAAATCGCGCCGCCGAGTTCCTTGAGGATTTCGTCGAGCGATCCGGCATCCGTGCCGTAGTGCTTTTTGATGAGGTCCTCGATTTGGTAAAGCGGCGCGACGACGGGCTGGATGTCTTTTCCCAGCGCAAAGCGAAGGTCTTCGAGTCCCTGGAGATTCAGCGGATCGTGGAGCGCGAGCTGGATGACGTGGTCCTCCGTGCCGAGCGGAAATGCGCGATGCGCCTGCGCGAGATTTGCAGGCAGCAGTGCGACGACTCCCGGCGGCGCTTCAAAGCCGTCGAGGTCTGCATACTCCGCGCCGATGGAATTTGCGATGGCGCGATAGAAGTCTTCTTCCGTGCAAAGCCCGAAGTCGGTGACGACCTGCGGCAGCGATTTTCCGGTCTGCGCGACCTCCTGCATCACGTCGTCGAACTGCGAACGGTCCACGACTCCGGCTTCCACGAGGATGTTGAGTGCTTGTTTGGGATTCATAGAAAAAATTAACGTCTCGATTCGCGCCCCGCGAGCAGTTGCGTGGCAAGCTCCGGGTCTTGCGCTTTGGAAAACACTTCCTCCCGCGCGATGATTCCAGCGAGGTATAAATCAACGAGCGATTGCTCGATGGTCATCATCCCGACTTTCGCTCCGGTCTGGATTTCCGTGGCGATGCGGAATGTTTTGTTGTCACGAATCAGCGCGGCTACGGCGTGCGTATTCACCATGATTTCAAACACCGCGATGCGCCCCGGTCTGTCAATGCGCGGGACGAGAAGCTGCGAAATGACCGCTTTGAGATTCGTAGAAAGCTGCACGCGAATCTGCTCCTGCTGGTGCGAGGGAAAGGAGTCCACGATGCGGTCCACCGTGCGCCCGGCTCCGGTGGTGTGCAGCGTGGAGAAAACGAGATGCCCGGTCTCTGCCGCGCGGATTGCGGTTTCCATCGTCTCCAAATCGCGCATTTCGCCGACGAGAATCACATCCGGGTCCTGCCGCAGCGCACGCCGCAAACCTTCCGGAAAACTTGGGACATCGGTGCCCACTTCGCGCTGGTTCACCATGCCGGACTGATGCTCGTGGATGTATTCCACGGGGTCTTCAATCGTCACGATATGGTCGCCGAGGTTCGCGTTGATTGCGTTGAGCATCGCCGCGAGCGTCGTCGTTTTTCCCGATCCGGTCGGGCCGGTTACGAGCACCAGACCGCGCGGCATTCGGATCAATTCCTTCGCAATCGGCGGCAGGCCGATTTCATCCATCGCCAGCATCCGTTTTGGCAAAAGGCGCATCGCCATCGCAGTCGTGCCTTTTTGCTTATAGACGCTCACGCGAAAGCGATTCCTGCCGTCTTGCGTAGTTGCAAAATCTACGCTGCCCTCAGTCTGGAGCGCGTGAATCTGCGTGCCGGTCGCGAGGTCGCGGGCGAAGTTATCCGTGTCCTCTGGGAAAAGTGCGCGAGTCTCCAGCCGCACGAGCGAGCCGTTGATTCGGAAAACCGGCGGCGAGCCAGCGGTGAGATGGATGTCGGAAGCCTCGGATTCCACCGCGAGGCGCAGGATGTCGCCGATGGGTGCAAACGCGCCGCGCTCTCCGGTAGTAATAGACGCCGGGCGCGGCTGGGCGGGAGCGAGCGCGGGTTCCGGCGTATTTTTTTTGGTGAATAGACCCATGTGGACTGGAGAGGGTTTTCGTTTGGTTTAGTCGGCGTCGGACATGGTGGCGCTGATGACTTCTTCCGCCGTAGTCATGCCGGAGAGCACTTTGCGAATGCCGTCTTCGCGGAGTGTGCGCATTCCCATTTCGCGTGCGCGTTTTCGCAGTTCCACGGTGGTGGATTTATTATTCACCATGTGCCGCACTTCGTCATCCACGATGAACATTTCAAAAATACCCGCGCGTCCTTTGTAGCCGCGATGTTTGCACGATTCGCAGCCCGCGCCGTGGAGGATGGTCGCATCCTGAAGCTGCGTGCGGTCGAGGCCGAGACTGCTGATTTCTGAATCGAGAAGCTCGTAAGGCTGTTTGCACTTTGGGCAGATTTTCCGCACGAGCCGCTGCGCCACCATCGCGCGAACTGCGGAGCTAACGAGGAACGGCTGCACGCCGATGTCCACGAGACGCGCGACGGCACTCGGCGCGTCGTTGGTGTGGAGCGTGGAAAAAACGAGATGCCCGGTGAGCGCGGCGTTGATTGCGATATTCGCAGTCTCCGCGTCGCGAATCTCACCAATCATGATGATGTTCGGCGCCTGCCGCAGCATGGCTCGGAGCGCGGCGGGGAACGTCATCCCCACATCCGGGTTGACCTGCACCTGATTGATCCCCGCCATCTGGTATTCCACAGGGTCTTCCACGGTAATCAGCTTTTTGTCCGGCTTGTTGATCGTATTCAGGCAGGCGTAGAGCGTCGTCGTTTTCCCCGATCCAGTCGGCCCGGTCACGAGCAGGATTCCATCTGGCAGCGTGATGAGTTTTTCAAACGTCTCCTGATCATCGCTCAGGAACCCAAGCTGCGGCAGACCGAGTGAAAGCGCCGACTTATCCAAAATACGCATCACCACCGATTCCCCGTGCGTCGTGGGGATGATGCTCACACGCAAGTCGAGTTGCTTCTTGCCCATCTTCACTTGGATGCGCCCGTCTTGCGGCAGGCGTTTCTCAGCGATGGACATCGTGTTCGTCATGATCTTCAGCCGCGATACGATTGCGCTCGCGAGCTTCTTCGGCGGTTGCTGCGTCTCCACCAGAATACCGTCAATCCGAAAGCGCACGCGCAGCGTCCTCTCCATCGGCTCAATATGAATGTCCGAAGCACGCATATTATACGCCTCCACCAGCATCATCGTCGCGAGCTTGATAATGGGCGCCTCTCCCGTATCACCCTCCGCCGTGCCCGTCGAAAAATCCACCTCGCTATCGCCGATTAAAATCTTCCCAAGCTTCTGCTCCATCTCCTCCACTGCATCCACCGCTGTTCCGTACAGCTTCACCAGCGTTACATTCAGCGCCGCCGGAGTCGTGCAAACAAACTCCACTTCCCGCTGCAACACCGCCTGAATCGCATCCAGCGAATTAAAATTCAGCGGATTATCCACCGCCACAATCACCCCGCCGAGATCGCTCACCCCGATGGGCACAACCCGGTAGCGACGCGCCACATCCGCCGTGATCAAACTGGCAATTTCGTGCGGAACTTGCATCTCCTCCAAGGTCACAAAATCCATCGCTGCATTCGACGCGATGGCGCGGTACACATCCTCCTGAGTCACGTATCCCTCGCGAAGCAGCGCATCCAGCGCCGACTCACCGTCTTTGCGATGCCGCATCGCATGATCCGCCTGCTGATGAGTAACAAGCGCATTCTCCTGGAGGATTTCTAAAATGTAGTCGTCGTTTGCAGCCACAGTACTGGGTTTGTGATGGTTGGATTTTTTCTCGATGGAACCGCCCTTGTGCAAGGCGGTATCTCGAATGGCAGTGAGGCACCTTCATCGCAATCTCAATCTTCCTGCAAATGAAAAACACGCCAGACAAGCCCGCCCGTCGCTTGGTTCCAATCGGTCTTTGCAACTTCAGCGTCCTGCAAATTCGACTCGCCGTGCAACTGCGCCAAAGTTAATCACGCCGCATGACGATCCTGCTTTTGCTCGCAGTGTGTTTCCTCGCCTACTCAAACGGGGCGAACGACAATTTCAAAGGCGTTGCCTCGCTGTTTGGTAGCAAGACCACTAGCTACCGCACCGCAATCGGCTGGGCCACAGTGAGCACATTTGCCGGCTCGGTTGCCGCAGTTTTTCTAGCGCAGTCGCTGCTCAAAAAGTTTTCCGGCAAAGGGCTGGTGCCGGACGCGCTCGCTGGCTCGGAGTATTTCCTACTCGCCGTCGCGGTGGGTGCCGGGACCACGGTGATTCTGGCCACGCAAACGGGCTTCCCGATTTCTACAACTCACGCGCTGACGGGCGCGATGATCGGGAGCGGCTGGGTCGCCGTCGGGTCGCAAGTGCAACTCGGCGTGTTGGGCCGCGCATTTCTTCTGCCGCTCATGCTCAGTCCTCTGCTTGCCGTGGCGTTGGGAGCAGTGCTCTACTTGGCGTTTCGCTGGTCGCGCTTGCGGCTGGGGATTACGAAAGAATGGTGCGTTTGCGTCGGTGAGGAGCAGTGCGTCGTGGCGATGCCGCAGTCGTCATCCGTGCTGGCAATTCAGGCGGCGGCTCCCGTCGTATCGGCATGCGTGGGCGAGCAGAGTAGTTGTGCGCAGCGTTACGCGGGGAGGTTTTTGGGCATCGGTTGCCAGCAGGTGATGGATGCTGCGCACTTTGTCAGCGCGGGCGTGGTTGGCTTTGCTCGCGGCTTAAATGACACGCCGAAAATGGCGGCGTTGCTGCTGGTGTTGCCAGCATTGGGCATGGGTTGGAGTTTGCTGGCAGTGGCAATCGCGATTGCCGTTGGCGGCTTGTTGAGCGCTCGACGAGTGGCCGAGACGATGAGTCACAAAATCACCGCCATGAATCACGGTCAGGGCTTTTCCGCGAATCTCGCCACGGGGTTACTGGTGACGACGGCGAGCTTGTTCGGCCTGCCGGTATCCACGACGCACGTCTCGTGCGGTGCGCTGTTCGGCATCGGGTTGAGCAGCCGACAGGCGAACCTCCGAGTGATGCGCAACATCTTGCTTTCATGGCTGGTCACGCTGCCATGCGCAGCAGTCATCGGGGCATTCGTTTATTGGCTCACAAAATCCTAAACTTTCGTCATTCGTCATTCGTCATTTTCCTCCGTGTCTCCGCTCGCCACTCCACGTTTGCTTTGCTACGAACCAACCGTGCGCTTTCTAGTTTTCCTCACATTATTCACGCTTCCTCTGCTCGCTGCCGAGCGGTTCACGGGCTTTCAATCTTGTGCTTCTTCCGGCTGCCACGGCGGCGGCAAAGGGGATGACCAGCTTTGGGTCTGGATGAAAAAAGACCCGCACGGGCGGGCAGATTCCATCCTCAGCGCAGCCCGCAGCAAGCGCATCGGCGAGGCTCTCGGAATCGCCGATACCGTGAAGAGCGAGCAATGCACCGTCTGCCACTCGCCCATGCAGAGTGCCGCGCCGGAGCGACTCACGCCAAAGGTGAAAGCAAATCGCGGAGTAAGCTGTGAGTCGTGCCACGGGCCGGGCGAGAAATGGCTGCGCTTTCACACGCGGCCCGATGCCACGCACGAGCAACGTGTCGCTGCGGGGATGCGCGACCTTTCCACCCCCGCCGCGCGCGGGAATACGTGTGCGGGCTGTCACCTCCATCTTCCCGCCGGATTGCAGGCTGCGGGCCACCCGGAGCTTCGCTTTGAACTCGCGCGTCAACTCGCAGAGCTACCGCCGCACTGGACAGGAGATTCGCCGCTCGATGCGCCGCGTGCGTGGATTGCAGGGCAGGCGGTTTCGCTCCGCGAACTCGCGTGGCGCGTGCAGAAGACGCCGGATGCGGGAGTGACAGCGCGGATTCACGCGCTGCATTGGATTTTAATGCAGACGGAAGCCGGTAAATCCACGCTGCCCGACAAGACAGATGATTTGCCTGCGCTACAAAAAGCGGCGGACCGACTGGCAAACGAGGCGTCGAAAACCCGGTGGACGATTCCGCTCGTGAGTGCGCAGATCAAGACGCTGTGCGACAACGCGCCGATGTTTGGCGACGCCACGCAGGATGCCGCGCTGCTGCGCCGCCGGGCGGAAGTCATCGTGTCGGGGATTCGCGCACTTTCGCTCGCGTTCTCTGCGGAAAAGAAAAAGGAAATGGATGGGCAGCTCATCTGGCTGGATGATCATCTGAGGAGCCCGGTTTCATTCCGGCCTGCCCAATTTTCCACACTGCTTGGGGCCGTGCCTGCGAGTTTGCCGTAGAAATGATCACCCGCATTTTCCTCACCATCCTAGCCTCCGCGCTCACGCTCGCTGCGGCTGACTGGCCGAATTTCCTTGGCCCAAATCGCGATGGCACTTCGCCGGAGACTGGCCTCCTCGACGCATGGCCAAAGGACGGTCCGCCCGTGGTCTGGAAGCGCGACATCGGCACGGGCTACTCCGCGCCGAGCGTGATTGATGGGATGCTCGTGCTCTTTCACCGCAAGGATGATTTCGAGGTTGCCGAAGCGATGGACGCGCTCACAGGGAAGACGCTCTGGAGCTACCAATCGCCGACGAAATTTGAGGACCCCTACGGCTACAACAACGGCCCGCGCTGTGCACCGCTGCTCACAAAAGACCGCTGCTATTTATTCGGCGCGGAGGGCGCGCTCATCTGCCTCGACCGTGCATCTGGCCGCGAGTCGTGGAAGCGGATCGTGACGAAAGACTTCGATGTTCCCGATGCGTTCTTCGGCGTCGGCGCGGCTCCGGTGCTGGATGGCGAGCGACTCATCGTGCAAGTCGGCGGGCAATTAAACTCCGGGATCGTCGCCTTCGACGCGGCGACCGGCAAAACGCTGTGGGAAAATGGCGGCGAGAAAACGTGGAACGGAGTGCTGATGAAAGGCTGGCCCGGCGAGCCTTTCGTCAAATGGGACATCGGCCATCCCGGTTTCCAAAAAACCGCCAGCTACGCCGCGCCGACCATTGCCACGATTCACGGTCGCCGCCACGTCCTCACCGTCACGAGGCAGGGTCTTCTCTCGCTCGATCCGGAAACAGGCGCACACAATTTCTCGTTCTGGTTTCGCTCCAATCGCGAGGAATCCGTGAACGCCATGACGCCCGTGGTAAAAGACGACCTCATCCTCCTATCCTCCGCCTACTACAAGACCGGCTCCGTGCTGCTCCGCGTGAAACCCGACGGCAAAAGCGTGGAGGAAGTGTGGCGCTCCCTTGCGCTGGAAATGCACTGGTCGCAGCCCAATCTCGTGGATGGAAATCTCTACGCATTCAGCGGGCGCAACGAGCCGGATGGAGTATTCCGCTGCGTGGATTTTTTGACGGGCACAATCAAATGGGAGCGCAACGAACGCTGGCGCAAAGCTGGCTACGGCAAGCTCCGTGGCGACCCGATGCCCGATGTGTTTGCGCGAGGCTGGTCCATTTCCGCCGATGGAAAACTCATCGCCCTCGGCGAAGCAGGACTGCTCGGTCTTTTCAAACCCGACCCCGCAAAGTGCGTGGAACTCGCCCGCTGGCAGGTGCCGGGACTCGTCTATCCCACATGGGCCGGCCCGGTGCTCTCGAACGGTCGCCTTTATCTCCGCAGCGAAGAAAAGCTCATCTGTGTAGACATCGCGAAACGCTGATAAAGAGCGGCGTTTTTTTCACACCCGCTTTTGCACATGATCCCGCTTTCCGAAAAATTGCTCGCTGATGCTGGCGGATGGCAGGCGATGAAGGAGGCGCGTGCGATTTTTGCGGCGCAGCGAGTAGCAGATGCACGGTATGAGCCGCCGGAGCTGACCGGGCGAGTGCGGGGCGCGGAGACGGAGTTTCGCTCCGGTCTGCGCATACAGTCGAAGACGGACATCGAGAATACTTGCACCTGTTTTGAGTCGCGGCGTTGGGGGAGAATCTGCGCGCATTCGCTGGCAGTGGGGCTGGCGGTTTTGTCTCCGCCAAAAGTCGCGGCGGTAGTCGAGCAAGCCGTGGCTCCAGTGGCAGCGATGTTTTCAGAGTCCGAGGGCGAGCCGCTTTCGCTGCGCGTCATCCTTCCACCAAACTTTATCGCGGCGTGGGAAAAGGATGCGGTGATGCTGGTGATCGAGGCACAGCTTGGCGCGAAGCTCGCGCCGTTTGGGACGCTGAATGCAAAGGCAGTTTATCGCGTGGACGCTGCGGATTTCGCACTCGCGACGAAGCTGCTCGCGGCGATGAGCGGAAAGCCAGCGGCGATGCTCACGCTGCGGCGTGCGGAGTTTGCGGAGATGTTGCGTGCGCTTGTGCGGCATCCGCGTGTGACGTTTGGGAAATCAGCATCCGCGACGATTCGCGACGATGGACCGCAGCCCTCGCTGAGTGTCGCGAGGGCGGATGGCGGGCTGGTGCTTTCCACAAAGCTGCCGTCGGGTCGCGTGCTGTTGGGCGCGGCTTCGGCGTGGCTTTTTGATGGCGCGATTTTCACAGCACTCGCGCCGGGAATGCCTGCGCCGTATTTGCGGCTGCTGGAAGGACCGCTCACGATTCCTGCGGATGCTGCGGATGCTTTCATCGCACGCGAGTTGCCGGTGCTGGCGAAGTTTTTCAGCGTGCTGGGAGATGTGGCTGTGGCTGGCGCGGATGATCTGCCGCAGATGCCAGATGCGCAGTTTGCCGCAGTGTTTGAAGGCTCGCTGAATCATCTCACTGCGAGGCTGGAGGCAATTTATGGCGAGCGTCGCGTGACGCTGGATGCCATGGGCGCGGTGCTTGCGCGGTTCGCCCGCAATCGTGCAGCGGAGCAGGCCGCAGTCTCGCGGCTGAAGGTGTACGGCTTCGACGGGCCGGATGCGAAAGGGGAGTTTGTGCTGCGCGGTGAGCGGGGGATTCTCGGGTTTTTTGCGAGTCACCTGCCACGGCTCCAGCGCGAGTGGAAGGTGACAGTCGGCGAGCGTTTCGGACATGTGACTCGCGATGTGGAGCGCGTCTCGCCGCGCATAGAGATCGTCGCGAGCGGAGAGCAATGGTTCGATCTTCGCTACGAACTTGCCAGCGGAAGCGGCGAGCGTTTTTCAGGAGCGGAAATCGCGGCATTGCTGCGGAGCGGGCAGAGTTTTCAAAAAAAAGGAGCGAAGATCGCGGTGTTCGATTCGGCGTTGCTCGATGAGTTTGAGCACGTCTTGCGCGACAGTGCGCCGCAGCAAATCCAGCCGGGCCTGTATCGCATGGCGCGGTGCGAGGCGGGCGCACTCGATCTTTTCGCCAGCGAGAATGGCGTGGCGGTCGCAGGGCAGGGGAATTGGCGGCAATGGGCAACGTCGGCCCGCAATCTCGAATCTCTCCGCCCGGTGCCGCTCGGCTCGCTGGAAAACGTGATGCGACCTTACCAGAAGCACGGCGCTTACTGGCTGAATTTTCTCGCGCAAAACGGACTCGGCGGAATCCTCGCCGACGAGATGGGACTCGGCAAAACGCTGCAAGCGCTCGCATTTCTCCGCACCATCGCGGGCAAAGAACCGAGCATCGTCGTCTGCCCGTCGTCGCTCATTTTTAACTGGCGAGCCGAAGCCGCGAAATGGACGCCGGAGCTGCGCGTGCATGTCATGGAGGGCGGGAAGCGCGACTTTGCGGGCATCGCCGGGAGCGACCTTGTGATCACGAGTTACCCGCTGCTGCGGCGTGATATTGAGAAATATCGCGGCATCCAGTTTGCCGCCGCGCTGCTCGATGAAGCACAGCATATCAAAAACCCAGACAGCCAGAACGCCCAGTCTGCCGCCAGCTTGCGTGCGCGGCATCGCTTCGCGCTCACCGGCACGCCGATGGAAAATACAGTGCGCGATATTTGGTCGCTCATGCACTTCCTCATGCCCGGCTATCTCGGCACACGCGCGGATTTCCGCGAGCGCTTCGAGCGGGCGATGCAGACGGACTCCGCCGGACCCGAAGCCGCACGACTCCGCCGCCGCATCCAGCCATTCATGCTTCGCCGGACCAAGAAGACCGCCGCCGCCGATTTGCCGGACAAAATCGAGCAGGTCGCCTACTGCGAACTCACGCCCGTGCAGCGCGAACTTTACACACGCATCGCCAGCTCCACGCGCACGCAGCTCTCCGAACTTGCAGCGGAAAAAAACGCAGGCAAAGCGCGGATGCTCATGCTCACTGCGCTGCTCCGGCTGCGGCAGGCCGCGTGCGATGCGCGACTGCTCGGCATGGAAAATCCACCGTCCGCAGCAGAGGCTTCCGCAAAGCTGGAACTGCTTGGCGAGCTGCTCTCCACGGCGATTGATGGCGGAAACCGCGTGCTCGTTTTCAGTCAGTTCGTGACGATGCTCGGCGGGATCAAAGAGCGGCTCGTGGCGGACAATATCGAGTTCTGCTACCTCGACGGCTCGACGAAGGATCGCGGTGCGGAAGTCGCGCGTTTTCAAAATGGGAACGCTCCCGTTTTTCTCATCAGTCTCAAAGCGGGCGGCACTGGCTTGAACCTCACGGCGGCGGATACCGTCATCCATTTCGATCCGTGGTGGAACCCCGCTGTCGAAGCTCAGGCGACCGACCGCGCCCACCGCATCGGCCAGCGCAAAGTCGTGACCAGCTACAAGCTCATCGCCCGCGACACCGTGGAGGAAAAAATCCTTTCGCTTCAGGCAAAAAAGCGTGCCGCCATCGAAGCCACCATCGAGAGCGAAGCCCCGCTGATGGAGGGATTGAGCATGGCGGAGATTGCGGACTTGCTGGGTTAGCCGGCGTAGCGCAGTCGGTACAGCTACCCGTATTTTTCTTACAATTTTCCGCCGCGCTCGCTATCCCGCTTATCCATGTCTGCATCACGAGAAAGCTGGTCTCAATTCATCCACAACCTTCCCGATCCTGTCGCTGTCGCGCTCGCGGAGGACATCGCGACTGGTGATGTGACTTGTGCCGCTTTTGTTCCTGCGGGTCAGCGGAGTGTGGCGAAGATTTTTTGCAAAAGTCCGCAGGCTATCGCGGCGGGCGTGGAGGTAGGGAAGCGGGCTTTTGAAATGGTGGATGATGCGCTGGAAGTCCGCATCGTGCGGCCTTCCGGCTCGGAATTAACGCACGGCGACACGGTGCTGGAAATCACCGGCCCGACGCGGAGCATCCTCAGCGGCGAGCGGACTGCGCTAAACTTTATCCAGCAACTCAGCGGCGTCGCGACGCTCACGCGGCGTTTTGTGGATGCCGTGAAACCGCACGCTGCACGCATCCTCGACACGCGCAAAACAACGCCTGGACTTCGCGCTTTGGAGAAAGCCGCCGTGGTCGCGGGTGGAGGAACGAACCACCGCTTCGGCCTCTACGACATGGCGATGGCGAAGGAAAACCACGTCGCCAGCACAGACCTCGCGGGCCTCGCAGCAGGAATCCGCGACTTTCGTAAAACGCATCCCGGCCTTCGCGTGGAAGTCGAAGCGCAGTCGCTCCAGAACGTGCGCGACTTTCTCGCTCTCGATGGCATTGACGTAATCATGCTCGATAACCTCGGCCTGGAAGAAATGCGCGAAGCCGTGCGATTGCGCGGGGAGAAGAAAGTGGCTTACGAGGCCAGCGGCGGCAGCTT
>JANMLS010000172.1:0-2648 GCA_031372675.1 Verrucomicrobiaceae bacterium | reverse complement strand
TTTCCGGGCCGGACCGTTTTCCGCCCTTGCGCCGGTGCGCCGCCTTGGCAAAACTCCGCGCTCATTTTTTCCACGCATGGACGCACAACTTTCCACACTTCAAACCGAGGCCTTGGCCGCGATATCCGCCGCTGCCGATGAAACCGCCGTCGAACACGCCCGGGTAAAATACCTTGGCCAGCAAGGTGCGCTCACCGCTCTGAGCAAAGGAATGAAGGATGTCTCGAAGGACGACAAACCGCGCATCGGCAAACTTCTCAACGATGTGCGCAGCGCCGTCACCGCCGCGCTTGATGAACGCAAGGCTTCGCTCCTCGCCGCAGCCGATGCCGCCGCTTTCGCCGGGATCGATGCCACACTGCCCGGAACGCCATCCGGCTTCGCGGGGCGCGGCACGCTGCACCCCATCACGCAGCTCCTCGACCGCACCATCTCCATTTTCCGCCGCATGGGATTCGCCCTCGCAGACGGCCCGGACATCGAAACCGAGTGGCATTGCTTCGACGCGCTGAACACTCCCGCAGACCACCCCGCCCGCAACGAGCAGGATACTTTCTACATGCCCGATGGCCGTCTGCTCCGCACGCACACGAGCACCGTGCAGATTCGCACCATGGAAAAAACCGCGCCGCCCATACGCATCATCGCGCCCGGCGCGGCCTACCGCCGCGATGAGATTGATGCCACGCACCTCGCGCAGTTCACCCAAATGGAAGGTCTTTACGTCGATGAAGGCGTCTCCGTCGCCGACTTAAAAGGCACGCTGGAGTTCTTCTTCCGCGAGCTTTTTGGCAGCGACGCGAAGTTCCGCTTCCGCCCGCATTTCTTCCCCTTCACCGAGCCGAGCTACGAAGTGGACATCAAGACCTCCATGCTCGGCGCGACCGACAAATGGCTGGAAATCGCCGGCTGCGGCATGGTCGATCCCGCCGTCCTCGAAGCCGTGAACACCAAGCGCAAAGACCGCGCATTCGACCCCGAAAAATACACCGGCTTCGCATTCGGCTTCGGCCTCGACCGCCTCGCCATGATCATGAGCGGCACGCCGGACATCCGCTACTTCACAAATAGCGACCAGCGTTTCCTCGGTCAGTTTTGAAGTTATTGCGGCGTGATTTGCAGTGGCGATGCGGATCGCACCATTGGCGGGGGCGCCAATGCCACGACGACGCCGCGCTAGGTCAATCCGTTTGCCAGCACGATGCGGCAGGAGCCGAAATCGAGCACGCCGGGTTCCGGGCGGCGTTCTGGCGGGATGAAAAAGACCTCCGAACGACGGTCCAGCCCCGCCCGCGAAGACACCACGCCAGCAGCCTTGAGCACGGCGAGATTCTTGCGCACCGAGCCGAGGCGCAGCTTTGCACCCCGCGCGGCAATGGTCGCCGTGATTTCCTCCCCGGCGGCCATCTTGAGCACGAGCCGCCACCGCAAAGGAAGACTGAGCGCACCGAAGACCTGCACGGGATTGAGCCACTCCGCCTGCGGCCCCGTCCTCGGCGGCACGGCGGGCTGCGCTGGCAAAGTGGGAAGCGGCATGGATGGAGTTGCCCACAGAGTCGGCAAAGGCGGAGGCAGGAAAGGTGAAGTTATAAGCAGATGCGAACGTAATTAGTGCAGTAAATTTGGTTTATTTGCCAATAAGTTTTGCGGGGAGGATATAAACGAAACAAGGAAGTGCTGTAAAGTTTGCAGCTTGCGCGGAAAATGTGAAAACCGACACAAAAGCAAGAAAAGAAAGTGCGCTAAATGCGACTGATTGCGCTTGGGGCATGAGTGAAAGTGTAAAAGGCTTCTTCGCAACTGTGTCGGGTATGATCCAGATAGCCTAGGGAGTCACCGGTCGAACACCCCCTTTCTTCGAGCCAGTCTCCCGTTTCATCCAGACTAAATTAGAAACGAGTTTTTGCGCACTTTATTTTCGCGCATCGCACTCCATAATCACCGAGTATGCGTCCCGGACGCCCTATCTCGATGGCCACACGCCCGAAAATGGGATAGTCCAGACAGCGCAAGGCGCGAGCGAGTCGTATTAAACTGGCAAAACATGATGTGACGCTCCGCGATTGATGGATGCCGCGATGGTACTCGCGGGCTACGATGGCCGCGCGATGGAAGGGCGATTCCAATTAAAACTTGGCAAAGGAACTTTCATGTAGTGTGTTTTTGGGAACTGACCATCCCACTTATGACGAAAAATAATGTCTTCAGAACCACCTCCGCCCTCTTCGTATCGTGTGCGTTTTTTTCCTGTGCGCTCCCTTGCCCTCCTAGAAAAGATCCTCACTTTTCCCCAACCACTGCGACAGGAAAGCCGAGTGCCGCGAATGTTGCAGGTGTTTACACTGACTCGTGGGTGGATTGGCCGGGGATGTATAACGAAACATGGGATTTCAAAGCGGATGGGACGGGTAGTTTCGTTCGGCGCGTTGATTGGATGAATCAACCCGAGCCTTACATTCAGCCGCTACAGATGACATGGAATACCGGCCCGGATGGAAATATGGCAGTTCAACTAAATGGCTCTTTCGCTCATCGAATGTGCAATAAAGGAAAGTACGCCATGAGGTGGACGAAAGATGGGCTTCATAACCTGAGCACCGGCAGGCTACTGCCAAGGTTTGGGACGCCAGTTCATTTTACCAAGCGGC
>JANMLS010000171.1:0-14052 GCA_031372675.1 Verrucomicrobiaceae bacterium | reverse complement strand
GGACGCTCCGCGAGACCCAGTCCATGCCGCGCAGCCGATCGAGAATGGCCCCGCGGATGCGAAACTGGGCATAGGTCGCGAACGCCGCCTGCTTCGACGGATCGTACTTCTTCATCGCATTGAGGAGACCCTCGATGCCCCAGCTCACCTTCTCGTCGAGCTCCACCTGCGGCGGCTTCCGCGCCGCGAGCCGCTGCACGAGCCAGCGCACGAGCGGCAGATACGCTCGCACGGCCTCGTCGGGCAGCGTCGGCCCTTGGAGATTCGGGGGCGTCACGCGCGGGCGCGGCGCCACCCCGGAGGTGGGGGAAAGCGTCGCCATCGTCAGGACGCGGCTCCCGTCCTTTGCTCGCCCGCCAGGAGGCGGCGGAAGAAGAACTGCAGCCCGCCCTTCGCCTTCGTCTCCGTCGGCGCGGCACACAAGCGCTCGGCGAGCCCGTCGATGGCGCGCGTCGCCGGGCACGACGGCGCGAGCTCGATCACGGGCTGCTGGCGCCGGACCGCCTCGGGGACCTCGCTGTCCCAGGGCACGTAGCCGGCCCACCGTAGATTCACCTGCAAGAAGCGCTCGGCGACCCGGGTCAGCTGGGTGAAGGTCTTGCGGGCCTCGAACTCGCTCCGCGCCATGTTCACCAGCACCGCGAAGCTGTGCTCGGCATAGCGCGTCGAGAGGACCTTGATGAGGGCGTAGGCGTCGGTGAGCGACGTCGGCTCGGGCGTGACGATCACGAGCGTCTCCTGCGCCGCGGTCGCGAAGAAGGTCACGTTGGCCGAAATGCCGGCGCCGGTGTCGATCAGCAGCTGAGCCGCTGCCGAGCGATGCGATTGTGGGCATCAATAAACTGCTGCTCCAGGTCGCCTCGTTCTACGGTCTTTCACGCGAAAACATGACGCGCGCCCAAGGCTGGCGATTCCTCGATATGGGGATGCGCATTGAGCGTGCGCTGTATCTCGCCACTTTTCTAAATCGCGCACTTTGCTCCCCGGAAGCCGATAATCCCAGCGTGCTCGAAGCCGTGCTAGAAATCGCAGACTCCACTATCACCTACCGCTCGCGCTACTCGCTGCTGCCAAATCTCGCAGCCGTGTATGACCTCGTGATTCTCGATGACACGAACCCGCGCTCGCTGCTCTTCCAGCTTCTCCAGCTCGAAAAACATTTCGTCCGACTGCCCCGCGAAAAAAACAGCGCACTGCCCACCGAAGCCCAGCGACTGCTCATCGGCTCGGTGACAAGCGTGCGTCTGCTCGATCCTCGCGAGCTTTCATCGCGCGATGCCGACTGGCATCTCGGCAAAACCGCCCGCGTGTTGCGCGAGATTATGCAAAACCTACCGCGCCTCTCGGACGCGATAGCCGCAAGCTACTTCGCTCACACATCCATCTCCCGCGCCGGATGAACTACACAATCACCCACCGCACGATTTACGACTACACCGCCGCAGTCAGCGCGTCTTTCCACGCTGCCCGCTTCGAGCCGCAGACCGTGGGCGGGCAGACGTGCCACGATTTCGATATGCGCGTCTGGCCATCGCCCTCCGTGCAGAAAAAGCGCGTGGATTACTTCGGCAACCGCGTGTTGTTTTTCAGTATCCAAGAAATGCACCGGAAGCTCGAAGTCTCGGTGCGCAGCCGTGTGACGGTGAATGCAGCGACGCCTCCGGCACTGTCGCTTTCCGAGCCTTGGGAGGCGGTGTGCGCTCGTTTTCGCGATCCTGTTTCGCCGATGGAAGTGCAGCCCTACGAATTCTGTCTCGATTCGCCTTTGCTCATGGCCACGCCTTCGCTGGCGGATTATGCGAGGCAGAGTTTCCCAGTCGGTGCGCCTGCACTAGTCGGAGTCCGCGATCTAGTGCGGCGAATTTTTCGCGATTTCAAATACGACCCACGCGCAACCACCGTCGCCACGCCGCTCGACGAGGTGATGAAAAAACGCGCGGGAGTTTGTCAGGATTTCGCACACGTCGCCATTGCCGCGCTTCGCTCGCTCGGCCTGCCAGCGCGTTACGTGAGCGGCTATTTGCGCACCAATCCGCAGCCGGGAAAAGAGCGTCTCGTGGGAGCCGATGCGTCGCACGCATGGTTCTCAGCGTATTGCCCGCAGCATGGCTGGCTGGATTTTGATCCGACCAATGATTTGCTCGTCGGCGAAGACCACATCACCGTGGCATTGGGTCGCGACTTCAGCGACGTAAGCCCGCTAAGCGGCATTCTCACAGGCGGCGGCGAGCACGAAGCGATTGTCTCTGTGGACGTGAAGCCGGAGGGTTAGTTGAAAGCAGGCTGCTTGCGCGGATTCGGGCGGCGGCTATAAACGGCGGCGATGTCTGATCTTAATCATCTGCTGGCAAACAACCGTGAGTGGTCCGAGGCCATGCGCGCACGCGAGCCGGAGTTTTTTAACAAGCTGAAGGGCGTGCAATCGCCGGAGTATTTGTGGATCGGTTGCTCGGATTCACGAGTGCCTGCGAACCAAATCACTGGCCTGCTTCCGGGTGAAATCTTCGTCCACCGTAATGTCGCAAACGTCGTGGTGCATACCGATTTGAACTGCCTCTCCGTGATGCAATTTGCGGTGGAGGTGCTCAAGGTGCGGCACATCCTCGTGGTCGGTCACTACGGCTGCGGCGGCGTGCTGGCCGCGCTCACAAACCGAAGATTCGGGCTGATTGATAACTGGCTGCGTCACATCCAGGACGTGCGCAATAAACACGCTGCGCTGCTGGAAACATTTGCCGATGAAGACCGCCATGACCGGCTCTGCGAGCTGAACGTGATCGAGCAGGTGGCGAACGTTTGCGAGACGACTATCGTGCAGCAGGCGTGGGAAAATGAGCAGGACCTCACGGTTCACGGCTGGGTGTATCGTCTGGATAACGGGCTGATTCGTGATCTGAAAGTTAGCTCCGATTGCGCGGCGGATGTCTGTGAAAAGCGCGGCCTCGCTGTGTCTGCAATGCAGCCATCGCGCTGAGAAAAACCCTGAGCCGTGGCCGGAATTCCCAACGACATCATCGAGCAAATCGCGGCGGCAAATGACATCGTCGAGGTCGTCGGCTCATACTTCCCGTTGAAGCGGATGGGCGTGATGTATAAAGCGCTGTGCCCTTTTCACCGCGAGCGCACGCCGTCGTTTAGCGTCAATCAGCAGCGGCAGATTTTCAAATGCTTCGGCTGTGGCGCAGGCGGTTCGGTGTTCAGGTTTGTGATGGATTACGAGCACATCGAGTTCCCCGCCGCAGTGCGGAAATTGGCGGAGCGAGCAGGCATCCCGATTCCCGATGCGCAGATGAGCGCGGAGGACATGGCACGCGGAGACATGCGTCGCCGCCTGCTCGCGCTCCATGCAGAGGCCGCTGATTTTTTCCACGCACAGATCATGCGCGGGAAGTCGGCGGGCGATGCGCGGGAGTATCTCAAAAAGCGCGGGCTTTCCGCCGAGGTCGCGAAGTCGTGGAAGATCGGCTTTGCGCCGGATTCGTGGGATGGCCTGCTGAATCACGCGGAGTCTGCGGGCTACTCGCACGATGAGCTGGTCGCGAGCGGCTTGTTTTCCAGCTCGGAAGACGGCGGGCGGATTTTCGACCGCTTCCGTGGTCGCGTGATGTTCCCGATTTGCAACGACACGGGCGAGGTGATCGCATTCAGCGGTCGCGTCCTGTTTGCGGAGCAAAGCCCGGCGAAATACGTGAACTCGCCGGAGACAGCGCTGTTCACAAAAGGCGCGGTGCTTTTCGGCCTGCACAAATCCAAGCGCGCGCTCATTGATAAAAAGCAGGCGATTGTGTGCGAGGGGCAGATTGATTTGATCACGGCCTTCGAGAACGGCGTGCAAAATGTGATCGCGCCGCAAGGCACTGCATTCACGGAGCGGCAGGCGCGAATCCTCAAGCGATATGTGGATGAAGTGGTGCTGTGCTTCGACTCCGACGCCGCTGGCGAAAAAGCCGCCGAACGATCGCTACCACAGCTTCTCAGCGAGAACCTCCTCGTGCGCATCGCCGAGATGCCCGAAGGCGAAGACCCGGATTCGCTCATTCAAAAACACGGCGGCGAAGCCTTCGCAGCGCAGATCGCGAAATCGAAAGACTTCTTCGATTTCCAAATCGAACGTCAGGCGCAGCGGCCCGATTTTAATTCACCACGCGGCAAAGTGACTGCGGCCCGGAAGCTCGCGGATTTCATCGGTTTGATTCCCGATGCAGTGACGCGGGAGACTGTGCTGAACAATGCCGCGACGCGGCTGGAAATTGGCACGCCGGACTTTCGCGCGATGCTCAAGAAGAAGCCCGATTTTTCATCCGCAAGCGAAGACAGCGAACTCGACGCAAGGCTGCTGGAGCCGATTGTGATGAATGAAGGACAGCAGACGCTTCTGGTGCTCGCGCTGCGGCATCCCGTCGCACGCATGTGGTTGCAGGCGCAGGGTTGGGAGCGCGTGCTGGATGACGGCACTCCCGGCTCCGCGCTTCTGGCAAAGGTGCTCGCTGGAGATTTCCGCCCCGATGAATCGTCGTCCGTCACAGCGTTCACCTCGTCGCTTTCGGCACATGAAGAAGCGGCGCTCGCCCCGGTGATGTCGCGCCCGCTGCCTGTGGAGGCAAAAATTGTCGCCGAGGATTGCTGGCACGAATTGGAAAGGCGCGACCTGACGAAGCGGCGGCAATCGCTCGAAGCACGCCTGCGCGCGCCGGGGCTTTCGCTGGAGGAACAGACAACGATTCATCAGCAAATCATCGCTATTCACGCCGAGGCCACGCGACTCCCTGCATCGCGCCCGCCGAAGCTTACGTCGTGATCCCCGCAGCCTCCGCGTAGAATCCTTCTAGTGCGCAGACGGTGACACGAATGTCGAACTGCTCCGCAACCCGCTCCCGCGCAGCCTCGCTCATCGCGGTGTAACGCGCCGCATCTCCCGCGAGCGCGATCATTTCTCGCGCGAGCGATCCGAAATCACGCTCGGCGACTAGGATGCCACTCGCGCCATTTTCCACCGCTTCGGGGATTCCGCCGTGCAGCGTCGCAAGCGGCGGGATGCCCGCTGCCATTGCTTCGAGCATGGAATTTGGAACGCCTTCCTGGTCGCCGTCTTTTCCGAGTTCGCTTGGGTGGAGAAAAAGATGCGACTCCGCCATCAGCGCACCGAGTGCTTCCTGCGAAAGAAAACCGGGTGTCTGAATTTGCGAAGAAATGCCGAGTTCCGCAGCGAGTGTGTGGACCCGCTCCAGTTGCGGTCCCTCGCCAGCAAGCGTAAGCGTGGCTTTTGGAAATGCCCGGTGAAACTCCGCGAATGCACGCAGCGTGGTTTCGAGTCCTTTCTTTTCGATGAGGCGGCACGCTTGCAGGCATTTCCACGCTCCATCTGTCGGCGTGGTCCGTTGGCGATACGCGATTTGTTCCAGCGGGATGCCAGTGCGGTGAATGCGGATTTTTTCCGCCGGGCAACCAAGTTCACGCAGACGCGCGGCGATGCTTTCGCTGCGGACGAGCAGGAGTTTCGCGAGGGAAATCATGCGTCGCGTGCCGTCGGCGTGTTTCGGGCGATCCATATCCACCTGCGCATCAGCGCCGTGAAAGCTGACGATTACCGGAATCGGACAAGCCGCGAGCATCGGCAAAAGGTGAACGCCGATGTGGCCAAAATAAACGTGCAGCACGCTCGCGCCGGAGCGCTGAATCTCCGCGAGCAGCCGGCGTGATTCCGATGGCGCGATGGTGATAGGCTCATCGCGCACGCTTTTCTGCCACCAGCGGCGAAGCTGATGAAATGGGGACTTCGCGACGATGCGGACATCCGGGAATGGGAATCGCTCGCCGTGCTCGCGCTTCTTGCAGAGGACGACATTTTTCCACTGCCGTAGCCCGGTGACCTGTCGGTACACATGCAGCATTTCCGGTTTCAGAAACGTGACGATGTAGCTCGCGACTACTGGATTCATCGGGATGAGAATTCGGCTTTCGACATCTTGCGCGGGTTGTTTATCGTCGGAGTGACGATGCCATCGCAAGCCACATCCGAACATATCGCACGCGGACGCCGCGTGTTTGAACTGGAACTCGCAGAGGCCCGCGCCGTGGGCGAGCGGCTGGACGAGTCCTTCGCCGCTGCCGTGGAAGCCATCCGCGATGCGGTAATGAAGAAAAGCAAAGTCGTGGTGATCGGCGTGGGGAAAAGCGGACACATCGGCGAGAAAATCGCCGCCACGCTGACAAGCACCGGGACTCCCGCAGTGATGCTCGATCCGATGAATGCACTGCACGGTGATCTCGGAATCGTGTGCGATGGCGACGTGGTGCTCTTTCTCAGCAACAGCGGCGAAACCGATGAGCTTGTCTCGGTTTTCCCGGCAGTTGCGCGGGGCGACGTAAAAATTATTTCCATCACGGGCAACCCCGCATCATTCCTTGGCCGCAGTGCGCACATTCATTTGAACTCCGCAGTCTCCCGCGAAGCGTGCCCGTTGGAACTTGCGCCCACGGCGAGCACCACGGCGATGTTGATCCTTGGCGACGCGCTGGCGATGACGCTGCTGGAGGCGAGAGGATTTACTCGCGAGGATTTTGCGCGTTTTCATCCCGGCGGAAAACTCGGGCGCACGCTGCTGCTCACCGTAGAGCAAATCATGCGAGGCTCGGAGCAAATGGCGCTCGTGCGTCCCGATATGATCGTCCGCGACGTGCTGCTGGAAATCGCGAAACGCCGCGCCGGTTGCGCAGTTGCGCTGGCACCGGATGGCACGCTTGCAGGGATTTTTACGCAGGGCGATTTCGCAAGGCACCTCGCCACGCACCCGGACCTGCTCGATTTGAACGTGGAGCCTTTTCTTACTACAAAGCCAATCACCGTCGGCGCAGGCGGGCTGGCGATGGAGGTGCTTCACATTTTAGAGAAGCACCGGATTGATGATCTCGTCGTCGTTGATGCCGGTAATCACCCAATCGGGATGATTGACTCGCAAGACCTCGCGCGGTTCCGCTTGGTGTAATTGCAGTGCCGTTGCTGCGACGCCTCGTCGCAGTAAAAACACTCAACCGATTACAGCGAGAATCTCGCGCTCTCTTGCAAGGTGCGCTTCATCGTCGAGCACGTTTGTCGCGGAGATTCCGGCTGGAAAATTGGGGAGCGAAATCCACGAGCGGCAGCCACCGTATTTCGGCGAATCTACAAAAACGAACGGCTCGGAAAGCCTTTGCACCCGCACGAAAGCGACACTCACTCCGGTGCGCCCTTTTTCCTCCTCGTAATGAAATCGCTTCTGCAACTCGGAGTCCTGCCAGAGATGGAAAGGCGCGAGCTTCAGCACCGTATCCCAATCGCTGACATCGCGCGTCCATTTCACATGAACGCGGTATTTTACAGCGTGCTGCCCATCATCTCGCAGAGCGGGGAGGGGAGTCTCCGGTGGGAGTTTCAGCTTGGCGACTTGCTCGTGAAAGAGCGTAGGAAAAAGCAAAAAGTCATCGTGCTGAAAACGAAACCCCGCCCGCCCTTCAGCAATCCCGCCTTTGCGGATGATGAGACTTTGCGCACCGCAGCCGAGCGCATCGCAAATCAGCGTCCATTCTTTGAGACCATGAATCATAGTGCGCAGCATTACGCAGCCTGAAAGCCCGATTCACGATCAAAACTCATGTCCATTTCCAAGTAGCTGCGGTCCCATTCCAAAAACTCCCTGCTTTTTCTTACTGCACCGACACGGGAAAATTTCGCGCTCGCTTGTGCAGGCAATTCCACGCAAATGAAGCGAACTATGAAAACGCTCACATCTTTCATCGTGGCTCTTGCCCTCGTGCTGACCGCCACCGCCCGGAACTGGACGGACGCCGCGCGCACTCGTGCGACTGCCGCTGCTGCTCCTTACGTGAAAGAAGGCTTTCTCGTGCGGCAGGAGTTTTGGGGTGGCTCACTTCCAGTCGGCCAGCCGACCGTCGTGAAGCAGCAACTTTTCAAAGGAAATAACTACTGGTTTTGGCTCGGCGGCGACGACGAGAAGGCCACGGTTTCCATTCATGTCTATGATGAGGACGGAAAACTCTGCGACGCGGAATCGTGGCAAAAAGGGGCTGCGGCTGGAGTGAGGGTGAAACCGAAGCGGACAGGGACTTACTACTTCGCACTGTCCATCGAGGCATCTCCTAAAAAGCGCACAGCTTGGGCGCTGGCCTACGGGTTCAAATAGCAGCCGCCTTTATTCGCAGCAGCGGATTTGCACCGCGCAGTATTTGTAAGACGGCTGGCGTGAATGTGGATCGCACTCTGGCGCAGTGAGGCGGTTCACCTGATCGTCGTGCATCGGCATAAACACCGAGCCGGGCTGCATGATGCTCGTGACGCACGCAAGTGCCCGCGCAGTCCCGCGCCGACTGCTCACTTCCACTTCCCCACCGTGCAACACGCCGAGCACATGCGCATCCTCCGGGTGAATCTCCACATAAGCGCGGGCCGGGTGCATCTTCGTGAGGATTGCAGATTTGCCCGTGCGCGAACCCGTGTGCCACTGCGCAGAACTGCCGCGCCCGGTGAGCAGGACGAACGGAAAATCTGCATCCACCGGCTCCGCAGGCGGGCGTGGTAAATCGAATAGAATCCGCGCCTTTCCATCGGCGTGAAAAAACTTCCCATCCTCGAACAACCGCCGCTCGCGACTTTCGGCAATCGGCAATCGGCAATCGGCATCTCGCCACGGCCACTGCACGCCACCATCCGCATCAAGTTGCGCGTATCCCACGATGCCGGTGATGTCGCATGGACGGCCCGCTGAAAGCCGCTGCATGATGCGGAAAACAGCCTCCGGCGATGACCACTCGCGAAACTGCTCCGCCACGCCGCAGAACTCCGCGACGAGCCGGAAGATATTGAAATCGCTCAACGCTTCGCCGGGCGCACGACGGACTTTTTTCGCAAGACCGAACCGGCGTTCGCTGTTGATAAATGTGCCGTCTTTCTCGCCCCAGCCCGCCGCCGGAAAGTAGATGTGCGCAAGCTGCGCAGTCTCCGTGGTCGGATACATATCCTGCACAACAAGCAGCTCCAGCCCGCCCAGCGCACGCTGAAGCTCCTCCGACGATCCCCACGAGTGCGCACTGTTTGTGGCGATCACCCACAGCGCTTTGATCCGCCCGGCCTTTACGCCATCAATGATCTGGTCGTAAGCAAGCGAGCCTGTCTGCGGCACACACTCCGGCGGCATCCCGTAAATCTGCGCAACTTCTGCGCGGTCCGCTTCGCTGCCATAGTCGCGGTTGCAGGGTAGTCCCGTCGCGTGCGCGAAAAGCCGCGAACCCATCGCGTTGCATTGCCCAGTGATGCTGTTTGCGCCTGTGCCCGGCTTGCCGATTTGCCCGGTGATGAGTGCCAGCGCGATGATTGCCTGCGCGGTGCGCGTGCTCTCGTGGCTTTGATTCACGCCCATCGTCCACCACCAGGAAACGCGCTTCGTTTTATCCCCGACCAACTCCGCAAACTGCCACAGCATCTCCGCATCCAGCCCTGTCGCGGCGCACACACGATCCGTCGTAAAAGCGCACACGAACTCCGCAAACTCCGCGAACCCCGAAACGCTGCGCTCGATGAAATCGCGGTCAATCCATCCGCTGCTGATGAGGATGTTTGCCAATCCGTAAAGCAGCGTGAGATCACTCTTCGGCGCGATGGGGAAATGCCGCGTGGCTGCCATAGCGGTTTCCGTTTTCCGTGGATCGACGACGAGAATCTCCGGGTTGCGGCGGTTTCTCAAAACGCGCTGCCACAAGATCGGATGCGCAATGCACGGATTCGCGCCGATGAAAACGAGCACATCGGATTGCTCGAAGTCCGTGTAGCTAAAGGGCGGCGCGTCGAATCCGAACGACTGTTTATACGCGACGTGCGAAGTCGCCATGCACTGCCGCGTGTTCGAGTCGATATTCGTAATCCCAAGTCCAAGACGCGCCAAAGCACCGAGGAAGCACATTTCCTCCGTCACGATTTGCCCCGTGCTTAAAATGGCAACGCTGTCTGCGCCGTGCCGCTGCTGGATGTCGCAGAGCTTGGTGGAAAAGTGACTCATCGCATCGCGCCAGCTCGCACGTTTTCCCGCGATCAGCGGAGTGGTGCCGCGATCCGGCGCGTCGAGTGGAGTCAGCGCCTCCCAGCCTTTTGGGCAGGCCATTCCGAGGTTCACGGGATAGTCGGTGTCGGGCGAAAGATTCACCGCCGAGCCATCGCGGAGATGGATTTTTAATCCGCAACCCGTAGAGCAAAAACCACAGACCATCGTCGTCGTGGCATTGGGCGTGACTTTGAAAGGAAGCTGGCCGAGGCCGAAGTCACCGGGCTTTCGCACAAGCTCGGAAGTGAGCGGCCCTTCAAATTGCCGGATAACCGGCGCAAGATCGTCGAGGGAAAATTTCATAGTCCAGGCATTCTAGGCGCAGCGCAGGCGGTGAAAAATGTGTAACGCTCCAGCACGCAACCCGCCGTGGTGGTTAGCAGTGAAAGCGTCGCCCAGAGCGGAGCTGCGGTGAAAATCGCGAGAATGGAAAACACGGTGCTCGCGCCAAAAAGCCACAAACGCCAGCGAGCTACGGCGGGAAGCAGCACTGCGGCGGTGACTGCTGCGCTGTGCGCGGGTGATTCCGGCGAACGCACGGCGCGGGCTGCTGCGAAAAACTCGGTGGTAAACAGCCAAGTGCGAATAGCTGTCGCAATGATGGCGAGGTGAAATGCAGCGTGCGAACCGAGCCAAGCCATCACGCATCCGGCTGCTGCGGAACCGAGCAGAAATGTCGTTCCGAAAAATCGCTTAAACGTGATTCTCGCATTCCACGCAGGCCGCTGCGTATCCACATAAATCATCGCGGAGCAAAAGACTCCGGCAAGCCCGGCGGTGCCTGTGACAAATGAAACGAGCATGTTATTTGGAAGCAGCGCGAGCAGTGCAGCCAGCCCGGCGTAACCGCTGAATGTGATGATCTCGCGACTCATCCAGGATTTGCGCCAGCCAAGAAAAGCACGCCACGCTTTCAGCGGACGCCCAAGATGCGCGACACTCACAATCAGCGCGGCATTCAAAATCAAGACCGCCGCAATGGGCGTGGCTGTATCCCGCAAAAATATATGCGTGGCGTGCATCCCCGCTGCCATTTGCGAGAGCACCAGCATCGCGATCAATGGCCAGTGCGCGTGCTCCAGCCGCAGCGTCCCACTGTCTGCGGGTGCTGCATTTTGCGGGATAATTTTTTTGCTGCGATACGAAGTCGTGGGCTTCGTGTAGCTGGAGCGGAATGCGCCCGGCACCAACGCGCCCGAAGTAGAGACGCCGCTTTTGTTCACGACTTCGATGCGGATGGCTTCGTTCGGGCACGCTTGCACACACGCGGGCGCTTCGCCTGCGGCGAGCCTGCCGTGGCACATGTCGCACTTCCGCACGATGCCGAGTCGCTTGGAATACTTCGGCACGTCGTAAGGGCACTTCAAAGAGCAATACTGGCAGCCGATGCACTGATCATCGAGATGCCGGACGATGCCCGTGTCGGCGTCTTTTTCATACGCAAGCACCGGGCAACCTTCGGCGCACGCGGGATCGACGCAGTGGTGACAAGCCGTCGTCACGGTCTGCTGCCACGGCCCTTCGGCGGTGTTCACGAGCAAGCCCACATCGCGCCAGGTTTCATCCTCATCCAGCCCGTTCAAAGAATGACACGCACTCACACACGCCTTGCAGCCCGTGCAGGCGTCGAGGCTCACGGCGAAGGCGTATTGCTCGCCGGTCTTCGGCTTTTCCAGTGGGACTAAATCGCGATAGTATTTTGCCTGCGCGGGCAGCTCGTGGCGCTCGTGCTTCTGCGCGAAACGCTCGACCGCCGTGAGGCTGCGCTGTTCGTCGAGCAAGTCGTCTATCAGCGTGCGCGGAGTCTCGCCGTACGTAGTCCCGCCTTTAGGCGGAAGGAACGACTCTCCGCTGAGCGATGGTTCATTCCGCCTAAAGGCGGGACTACCTACGTCACTCACTGAAAACCTCCTGCAACTTCCCCACCTCATGCCGCGTCGAAAACTCCAAAAACGTCTCCTTCCCAGCGCGAAGCCGCATAAAGCCGCGCAACATTTTCTCCACGAGCGCGGGCAATTCCGCCGCGACTACGCCGGTGAAAATCTGCCGCCCGACGGCCTGATGTTTGCCAAAGCCGCCGCCGATAAAAACGTGGTAGCCGTCCTCGCCGCGCACCTTCACGCCGAGTAGTCCGATGTCGCCCATGAAGTGCTGTGCGCACGAGTTCGGGCAACCGGTGAAGTGAATGTTCACGGGCTGGTCCAGTTCGACGCGCTTCTCCAGCCACTTCGTCAGCGCGAGCGCGTGCGCCTTCGTGTCGGCCTGCGCGAATTTGCAGTAGCGGCTTCCCGTGCAGGCGATGATGCCGCTGGCGACATTCGATTGCGCGGTGCCGAGTCCGCATTTCTCCAGCGCACGTTTGAGCGTGGGCACAAAAGCATCGGTGACATTTGGGATGATGAAATTCTGCCAAACCGTGAGCCGCACTTCGCCGCTGCCATAAAGGTCCGCAAGCTCTGCGACACGCAGCATTTGTTTTGGCGTGATTTGTCCGACTGGAATCGCGACGCCGACATAGTTTAGACCGCGCTGTTTCTGCGGGAAGTCGCCGATGTGCGAATGCGCCAGCTCCTGCGAAGCACAGCGCATTTTCGCAGGATCGTATGCGGAGCGAGTGAGCGGAAAACCGAGCAGCTTTTCTGTCTCCGCGAGATAGTCGGCAGACGACATATTTTCGAGGAGATGCTTGAGTCGCGCCTTCTTCCGGTCGCCGCGATTTCCCTTCGCGATGAAGACGCGGACCATCGCCAAAACGACTTTTACAATTTGGTCCGGTGGAACAAGAACACCCACATCGCGGGCAAACGCCTTGTGCCCCGTCGCGCCGCCCAGCGCGATGCGGAAGGCGACCGGCGTTTCTTCAAACAAGCCGGAGCCGGGTTCCACGCGCACCGCTTTCACGCCGATGTCATTCGTATCCTCGACCGAGCCGATCAGCCCGCCGCCATCCAGCGCGATGTTAAATTTGCGCGGTAGATCGTAGAAGACGCGGTCGTTGATAATGCGAGCACCGAGTTCCTCCACATAAGGGCGCACATCAATCAGTTCCACGGGGTCAATTCCGGCGGTCGGATTAGCGGTGAGGTTGCGGATGTTATCCGCCCCCGCTCCGCGTGTGTGCAGGCCGACGGACTGCACGCGCCGCAAAAACTCCGGTGCATTTTTAGGCTCGATGAGCCGGAGTTGGAAATTTGCGCGGGTCGTGATTTGCACGTAGCCGGTGGTCAACTGCTCCGCGATTCGCGCGATTTCACGGAACTGATGCGTGGAGAGAAATCCGCCGGGAATGCGCAGACGCGACATGTATGCGTCCTTGATCGGCGTGAGGAAAAACAGGCCATTCCATTTGAAGCGGAATGCCTCCTCCTTGTCGGGAGCCTTGTTGCCAAGGGCGTTTTCGAGGATTTGCCCGTAAGCATCCAGCGGGTGCAGTTCGCGTTTTACGCGCTCTTCAAAAATCAGGTCGTCTGTTTCTGCGGGCACTTCTTTTGCGGCAGATGCAGCATCGGCAAAACGCATCCCGCGCTGCGAGACGCCGGCGAAAAATCCCGCGAGATATTCCTTTTGCTCGCCCGTAAATGGAGCGCTAGTCGGGTTAATAAACATCGCGCTGATACCTCTTTTCGGATTTGAGCTTCGCGATGTAAGCGGCTGCTTCCTCTGCGGATTTTCCGCCCGCTTTTTCCACGATGCTGTGCAGTGCTGCGTCCACATCCTTTGCCATACGCGACGCATCGCCGCAGACGTAGAAGTGCGCACCGGACTCCAGCCATTTCCAAAGCTCGGCGGCTTGCTCGGCCATGCGATGTTGCACGTACACTTTTTCCGCCTGATCGCGGCTGAAGGCCAGATCGAGCCGCGAGAGAACGCCATCACTCAGCCATGTGGTGAGCGCGTCTTGGTAGAGGAAATCCGTGCTCCTGCGCTGGTCGCCGAAGAACAGCCAATTGCGCCCTTTCGC
>JANMLS010000157.1:0-2037 GCA_031372675.1 Verrucomicrobiaceae bacterium | reverse complement strand
AAGGCTGCGGCTTACTCATGTCTGAATCCATCGACTTCGCGCAGAAGCGCGTTCTCATATTGTCCGTCGCCGTGGACGAGCGCGACGATGTCGAATCCGTGCTCGATGGCGTAACGGTAGCCGAGTTTCTGGTTGCCGCCGTAGCCTTGGTTGATCGGATTGCGCAGCGTGACGATGTGGAGGTTATCAATGCTCGTCTCGGATTTTACGCCCTGCGCAAATGTCTGATCTTTCGAGGAATCATCAATGATGAGCACCTCCACGCTGCTGTTGCGCAGCGATGGCGGGATTCGATTGAGAACACTGCCGATGGTCTTTTCGGCATTGTAGGCGACGATGAAAATGAGAACGCGCTTCTGCGCGAAGTCGATGGATTCAGACATGAGTAAGCCGCAGCCTTGTAGCCGAACATCCGCTGCGGGGAAGTATCTGTTTTTGAAATAGCGCGTCTTTCGACTCGCGGGCTAACTGACGCTCCCCATCAATCTCCGGTCGCTAAACGCAACGCCGATGGATTGCAGCAGCGCGGAGTACACAGCTCCACGGCTCACTTTGATTTTCTCGCCCGTGGAAAGCGGCGGATTGTTTTTCAAAAGGTCGAGCGTCTCGACTCCGAGACGCCACGGGAGGTAGCAAGCCATGCGCGTCCGGCGATTGCGAATCGAGAGGATATACTGGCGCCCGCAATCCAGAAGTTCGCGGGCGCGTTGCTCCCAGATGTCGAAGACAGGCTGTGCTTCCATCGGCGATCCAGCGAGTGCTTCGGCGGATGTGCCGATGTTTTTCAGCTCGCTCTCCGGCAGGTAGCAACGCCCCGTCAGCAAGTCGGCGGGGATGTCGCGCAGGATATTCACGAGTTGCAGTCCTTTGCCGAAATTGTTGCCCAACTCGGTCAGTTCGCTGTCGCCGATTTTGGAGTAACCGGGCAGGCGATTGATGCAAAGTCGCGTCCACCATTCGCCCACGCAGCCCGCGACGAGATAGATGTAATCCTCCAGCACGCTGGCATCCGGCAGCGCGTTGATGAGCGCGGAATGATTGAAGCTCTCCAAATCCATGCTCTGCCCACGGATGATGTTCGTCATCAAATCCGCGATCTCTTTCCAGTCCCACCCGTCGAGCGATTGGAAGGACTCCAGCACTTGCGGGATCGTCTCGATAAGCCGCCGCTCGCCGGGATGCTCCGGGCGGATGTCGCGCTGGATACTGGCAATCGCCTGCGGCGTCGGGCCGCTCTTTATCACGCGCTCAAACTCCGCCAGCCTCCGCAGCCGGACGGCGACAGATGCGCTCTCGGTGTCGGCAATCGTATCGCTCGTCCGCGCCAGCAAATAAGCCACTCCGATGGGCGGGCGCAGCTTCGCCGGCATGAGTCTGATGCTGAGATAAAATGAGCGCGATACGGTTTTGAGCAGGCGCTTGTTCAGTTCGGGAGTGTTGGGTTTTGCATTCATTTTCCAGCCACGACGCGGATCATAGATTCCTCATAATTCCCCACGCTTGCGGCACCTTGGAGCCAAGCTGCTTTTGCGCCCAAAACAGGAAGATTTGCGGATGTGCGCCATCCGTCGAGAAGTCGCGCCCCCAGCGAATCAATCGCCACCGGGTCTTTGCTCGCATAAAGCGTCGAGTGCATCGTCGCAAAATGCGGATTCGCCGCCGGGCCGCCCGCGTAAGTCACCGCCAGCGCATCGAGGATATGCAGCGCACATTTTCCACCGATGCGCGGGTCCAAATAAAATTCCGCCAGCGCATTTGCGCCGCCCGGCCCTGCCGTGGAGAAGCGCCGCCAATTATCCACATTTGCCACCACCGCGCTGTAAAATGCTCCATGCACTCCCGTGCCCGGCGCATCGCTGAGAGCCGGGATATTGATCCACTTCGTCGCATCGCGATTCAGCATCCGGCACAAGTGACTCTTCGCGCTCAGTTGATCCGCCTCCGAGGGATTCATCGCATTTTGCCGCTCGTTAAACTGCACATCGCCCCAAATCAACTGCCCAAGCACCGGCGCAATCAACGGCGTATCGCGGTCCC
>JANMLS010000148.1:0-5796 GCA_031372675.1 Verrucomicrobiaceae bacterium | reverse complement strand
AAGCTGCGCGCGCCGGTCACTACACGTTTGCGCTGCCGGGGCCGACGACGCCAAGCGACAACGGCGACGTGCCCGATGGATCGGGATTTGGCGTCGCAGACATCGCCGCTTCCGGTGCCGTTAAAATCGCAGGCACACTCCGTGACGGCACACCATTCACCGTATCCAGCTCGATTATTTTCGGCGGTTTCCTTCCGCTCTACGCACCGCTTTACAGCAGCAGCGGATCTATCGCCGGACTCGCCAGTTTCTCGAATCTCGCCGAAAGCGATTTTGCCGCGCAACTCGATTGGTTCAAACCCGCGCGGCCCAAGGACGCATTTTATCCCAACGGCTGGCCCACTGGAATTGTGCAGACATTTCAAGCCGCCCGCTACACCGCGCCACCCGTGTTTCCGGGCCTCGGCGCATCAAGCTCCACTGGAAATGCGCTCGTATATTTTAACGGCGGCGGTTTGCCCGGCGCACTCAGTCAGGCGATCAATCTCGCAGACCCCGGCAGCATCACCGCGATTGCTCCCGCATTGCCAAAATTCGCGATCAAAGTGCAGGCAAGCAAGGGACTGTTCTCCGGCTCATTTCTCGACCCCGCAACCGGACGCAAATGCGCAGTCACCGGAGCCATCCAGCAAAAACTGAAATTTGGCCACGGCCTTTTCCGGGGCACACACCAACGCACCGGCTCCGTCCTTCTCAAAGACAGCGCTCCGTAGCCACAGCTACCGCTCCGCTTGCTGGACAAAAACGCTCAGTCGCTCGCGGATTTTTTGCACCTGCGGCTGGATGCGTTCAAAGCGCGGGTCTTTCGCCCATTCTTCGGCCACGCGCAAAGCCTCGCGGTCGCGGGAGAGCAATTCATCGCGCGAAAATGTGACCGTCGGCGTCAGTAGATTTTTCGAGACCATGAGGTTCGCATTCGGGTAAAGCCCCGCAAACTTCTCCAGCTCTTGCGGCGCACGAGTCGCATCGAGCAAGTAACGCTCGACGACCGCACGTTGCCGCGCATCGCGCACATCGGCGCGGGCGAAATAATTCGCGCGGGTTTGCTCGCGGCCCTTCATCAGTTCCGGTGAAGCCGCCAGCGTTTCCAGCATCGCCGCCGGCTCGGCCAGCACAAGCCGGTCGAGCGTGAGAAATGCCGCATGAGCCACAGGTCGCGCTACATCCTCCGTGCGCACAAGGAGCCGCGACAACTCCGGCGCAAGCTCCGTCGCCCGCGTGTGCACGACAACATCGAATGCCTCCAGCCAGCCCACGCCCTGCTCCTGCTGCCAGCGCGGTTCGCCAAGCAGTTCACGGGCTTTCGTTTTCAAAAAAGCCGCGTCCGCCGGTGCCGTGCGGACTCGTGCGAAATTGCGCATCGCCACCGCCCATTCGTCTGCGTTCTCCGGCGTCGCGAGAATCTGCCGCGCATAATCCGCTGCCGCTTCGGGATTCAGCCCCCCAAGTTGATCCAGCAGCCACACGCGAAACGTCGGCGCGGTGGCGAGATTCCCGCCAGCCCCGATTGCAAAAGCCGCTCCCGTTTCCACATCGCGTTTTGTAATCAAAAAATCCTGCACCGCCCTCGCTGCATCGCTCATCGGCAACGTGCGCAATTCCATCGCAAGCGCATCCAGCATCGCCTTTGTCCGCGCTGCATCCGCGCCGTTTTTCAGCGTGTTGAAGACATCTCCAATCGCCACATCAGCCCCGCGCTTTACCGGCACCGCACTCTCCGGCGTATCTCGCGTCACTTGTGCTACGCCTTTGTCTGAAACCTTCGCATCCACTCTTGCCGCTTCATTTACACCGACTGCATCGCTGCTGCCCTGATTGAAAAAATAAACCGCCCCCGCAAGCAGAGCCAGCAAACCAGCAACGATCAAAATCTTCGCACGCATCACCCGCAATCTGCGCACACGCCACTTAGCAAAGAAGCAAAAATTAACAGCGAACAATCCGCACCGCCTCAACTTCCCAACTTGCTACCTCACGCACACGCTTCTACTTTCACCCCCATGAGCACCGTCACCGCCATCTACGAAAACGGCGTCTTTCGCCCGCTGGAGAAAATCACGCTACCCGATCACACTCAGGTTGAGATTTCCCTCGCGGAACCTGCCGCAGCTCGCTCCGCTGCACCGACGATCGAGGAAATCATGAGCTTCCGCTACGATGGCGAACCGGATGAGGCCGAGCGCGCCGATCCCGCACGCAAGCAACCATGATCTTCCTCGATACATCGGGCCTCGTTGCTTTGTGGAACCGGCGCGACCAGTGGCACAGCGCGGCCACCGCCGCATGGCAGAGGGTTCCGCCCGGCACCCCGCTGTTCACCACCAGCTACGTCCTGGCCGAGTGTGCAAATGCGTTTGCCCGCAGCGAACTGCGGACCCAGCTCGTTCGGCTGACCGACCACCTCGCAGCCCACGACCGACTCGTCTTCCCCACGGAAGCCGAATGGCAACACGCCAAGCTGGCCTATGCTCACGAACGACCCGGCCTGCCGACTTTGATCGATCATCTTTCGTTCGCCGTGATGCGCCGCCTCGGCCTCCGCCGCGCATTCACAAACGACGGACACTTTCGCGACGCGGGATTCGAGCCGCTGTTTTGATTCGGCAGCCCTGCCAGCTCGAACGAGCGTGAGGCAAGATGCCAGCTTGCCAAGAGCGGCATGGCGGCAAAGCGGCATGGATTTCGCGCGAGGCGATGTCTGAGGAAATGCAGGTTAATCGTTTGAATCCGCTGCCAGATTCGCTATCCACACGTCGCTGCGCGAGCGTGGCCTTCATTGCTACACAATCCAATCATTGACCCATGCCGACTTCTCATTCGTTTCGCCGTACCATGAACTCCCAGCTTCGCTTTGCGGTTGTTCTGCTGTGCATCCTCGTTGCAGTTTCACGCTACACTCACGCGCAGGTATATGAGAAGGTGTTCAGTCTAAGGGAGGCCGTATCGAGCGGCACCAGCCCTCGGGAATTGACGCTTGGAGCCGATGGAAGTTTTTACGGGGTGACGCTGTATGGCGGCACTCGGGGTTTTGGTACGATTTTCCGGCTCACTCGGCAGGGAGTCATCACCACGCTGGTGAACTTCACCGGCATCAGCGGCACGGCCAAGGGGAGCGAACCGGAGGGGGTGCTGCTGCAGGCCGGTGATGGAAATTTCTACGGCACGACGCGGACGGGCGGCGCGGGGAACTTCGGCACGGTCTTTAAGCTCACGCCGGGCGGGGAATTCACGACGCTGGTAGAGTTCACCAACAATGGGGCGACGAACAAAGGTCTCGGCCCGACGGCGGGGCTGGTGCTGGGGGCGGACGGGCAGTTCTACGGTACAACGGGCGGCGGCGGTGCGAATAATCGGGGGACCGTGTTTCGGATTTCGACGGGAGGGGTGCTCGCGACGCTGGTCCAGTTTGCGGGCGCGTCGGCTCCGTTGGGGCAATCGCCGAGCGGGGAACTCACGCTTGCGGGGGATGGGAATTTCTACGGAACCACCAGCGGGACGATCTTTCGCATGACGCCGTCCGGGACGCTGACGACGCTGGCCAGCGTCGGCTCGAAGGCGGCCCTGACGCTGGGGGCGGATGGCGCGCTCTACGGCACGTCCGAGACCGGCGGTGGTGATGGGTTGGTTTTCAAAATGACGACCGCTGGCGTCTATACGGAACTCGCGCGGTTTTCGGGTCTGGATGGTCGCTATCCCACTGGCCGACTCGTCATCGGGGCAAACGGCGATATCTTCGGCACGACAAGTTTCGGCGGGGAAGACGATTACGGCACGATCTTCCAGCTCACGCCCGGGGGCGCACTGACAAAGCTGGTGGATTTCACCAGTGGCGTCTGGGGGCAAGACGGGCGCGTGCCCTACGCGGGCCTCACCGCCGGGAGCGACGGGTTTTTCTACGGCACCACCGCCGATGCCGGACCGAAAGGCGGCGGCACCGCTTTCCGGATCGCGCCGGATGGGACACTGAGGACCTTCGCGGCGTTCGATTTGTTCGACGCCCAGCAAAGCCCGGTGGGCCTCACGCTCGGGGGCGATGGCAATTTCTACGGCACGACGTTTCGCGGTGGCATCGGGTTCGGCTCGGTCTTTCGCGCGACGACGGAGGGGGGCTACACGACGCTGGTGGATTTCAGCGGTGTGTCCGGCGGGAACGAGCCGGCTGGTCCCCTGACCTATGATGCGGGCGGCGATGTCTTCTACGGAACGACGAGTGCCGGCGGGTTGAACGACTACGGTACAATCTTTCGGATGACGCCGGCGGGAAATCTCACGCAGCTCGTGGACCTGGCTGGGACGAATGGGTGGCAGCCGACTGGCGATTTGCTCCGCACACCGGATGGAAGTCTCTACGGCACCACGGCCATTGGCGGCAGCGGTGGCCAAGGCACTATCTTTCGACGAACATCAGGCGGCGTCTTTAGCACGCTGGTGAATTTCACGGGCAACGGTGCGACGAACAAAGGCTATCGGCCGCAGGCCGGCTTGATCCTCGCGTCCGACGGGAATTTCTACGGCACAACGAGCGGCGTCGGCGCAACCGACGGTAGCGTCTTCCGCATGACGCCTGCGGGTGTGCTGACGACGCTCGTGCAATTCACCGGCAATGGCACCAGCAACAAAGGCAGCGTGCCCAAGTCCACAATGGTGCAAGCCGCCGATGGCAATCTTTACGGCACCACCACGGCAGGCGGCGCGTCCGGATTTGGGACGATCTTCAAGATCACGTTGCCCGCCGGAACGCTCATGACCTTGGCGCAGTTCACCGGCACCGGCGCCACGCAAGGCGCGACCCCGGGCGGCTTGACGCTCTCCAGCGACGGCACGGTCCTTTACGGGATCACGGAAGGCGGCGGCGCGGGCGGTTTCGGGACGATCTTCAAAGTCACCACCGCTGGCGTTCTGACCACGCTCTACGATTTCGCTCAAGACGGCATCGACACGGCTCCGCGCGGGAAAATGGTCTATGACGCGGACGGGAACCTTTATGGGCTGACGGCCACATCCATTTATCGCCTCATCCTGCCCGGTGGTCCTCATGTGACCGCGTTAGCCCCGGAAGAACTAGACGGCGACTCCGCCATCCTGCAGGCGCGGGTAAATGCGCGCGGAGTGCCGACAACCGTGAGCTTGGAATTCGGCACCGATGTCGGAGCGCTCGTTTCTCGTCCGGTCACGCCCGGTTTGGTGCAGGGTTCCATTGCCACGCTGGTCGGTGCGACGGTCGAGTCGTTGGAGCCGGCGACGACTTACTACTACCGCTTTCGCGCGGGGACGGCGCTGAGCCCGATGCAGAGCTTTTCAACGCTGGCAAAGCCGACGGTGATCACGGCTGCAGCAAGTGCGGTTACCTCGACCAGCGCACGGTTCAATGGAACAGTGAATGCGAGAAGCTCCGACAGCACGGTTGTTTTCGAGTGGGGCACGGACGGGAACGACTTTCCGAATTCGGTGCCAGCGGTGCCGGGGACGGTGCCGGGCAATGGTCCTGTTGCGGTAAGTGCGCTGGTGGCGAGTGATCGGTTTGGCGATCCACTCTCGAAGGACACGGAGTATTTTTACCGGATCGTGGCGACGAATGCTGCGGGGACGGTGGTGAGCGGGACGCAGAGTTTTCGGACGCTGACGGAGCCAGTGGCATCCGTGACGGGGGCGTTTGGGTTGAGCACGACGAGTGCGCGGGTGTTTGGGACGGTGGATGCGCGGGGGAGTGATGCGGGGGTGGTGTTTGAGTTTGGGACGGATGGGGTGAATTTTCCGAGTTCGGTGGCGGCAGCTCCAGTGGTGGTGCCGGGGGCG
>JANMLS010000134.1:0-5355 GCA_031372675.1 Verrucomicrobiaceae bacterium | reverse complement strand
GGGGGGGGGGCGGTTGGGCCCCGGGGGGCGGCTACCCCTACGCGCTTCCACGCGCCCAAACCTAAACCAGGCCCCCCCCCCACCCCCCCCCGCGTTCTTTTTTTAATTTCCCGCCCCCTTTAAAAAACAACCACGACTCCGGCGTGGAGGAGGAAATCGAGGAGAGCACAGGCGACGAGTGGCGTTTCTACGGCTTCGTGGACGCTGGCTCGCTCACGCTTCACGACACGCTCGCCGAGCAGGAATCGAGCTTCCGCCTAGCAAGCGTGGGCTTCGGCACGCAGTTGCAATACCGCGAACACTACCACGGCATCCTCGAAATCGCGCTGCCACTCACGACGCAAAGCACCACCCAATCGCACGAAAGCCGCGTGAGCTTCCGCGTGTGGGCGGATTTTTAATTTTTTAACGACATGGAAAACACACGACAAAAACTCTGGAAAAAACTCAGTGCAATCTTCGCGCTGTTCATCATCGCGACGCCAAGTCTCCACGCAGACGATCCTTGGTGGGATGCCGCTTGGCCGCTTCGCAAATCGCTGACTGTGGACACCACGCCAGCGGGCGCAGGCATCACCGAGAACATCGGCAGCGCAGCCGTGCTCGTGCGACTTCATTCCGCAAACTATCCGGCCAGCGCAAAGGCGGACCTCAGCGATCTGCGTTTCGTCCTGCCCGACGGGAAGACGCTGCTCACGTATCACGTCGAAAAAATTGATGAACTCATGGGCGATGCGTTCGTCTGGGTGAATGTCCCTGACATTAAGCCAAACACCAAAAACACGTTCTGGCTCTACTACGGCTCAAACGACGCGAAAGCCGGAAAAGTCGAGGATGCGAAAAGCACTTACGACGCGGACACGGTGCTCGTTTTTCACTTCAACGAGAGCGGACAGTCGCCGATTGATTCTACGAAAAATGGCAACTCCGCAGACAGCGGCGCGGGCAAGGCCGATGCCTCGCAAATCGGCGGCGGCGGCGGCTTCAATGGGAAGGCAGCCATCGGCATCAATCCTACGCCCTCGCTGCTTTGGACAGGCACTCCAGTGACCATCACGATGTGGGCAAAAATTTTGCAGCCCGGCGTGATTCTGAGCCGTCGCGAAGGCGAAAAATCCATCACGCTCGGCGTGGACGCAGGCGGTGCTTATCTCGAAATCAATGGCCAGAAAGCGAAGGCCAGCGCTTCCTTGCAGCCCGGCACATGGGCGCACTTCGCCATCGTCGGCGAGGCCGCGAAGACGACGCTTTTCATCAACGGCGAAGCGGCTGCGGCACTGGCAAATGCGGTGCCCGCTTTGAACACCTCGATTTTCATCGGCGGCGAAAAGGGCGGCGCGAATGGATTCACCGGCGAGGTGGACGAATTGCAGATTCACAAAGTCGCCCGTGCGCAAGGCTGGGTGCAGCTCGCAGCAATCGGCCAAGGGCAGGAGCGCGGCTCGAAGACGGTCGTGCTCGGCGACGAGGAAAAGCCGCGCGATTGGTTGAGCTGGCTCACCACGGGAACCTTCGGCGTCATCATCAAGAGCCTCACACACGTTTTCGACTGGGTGGTCATCGCCATCCTCGCGTTCATGGCGATCCTGAGCTGGTACGTGATGTTCACTAAAACGCGCTACCTCAACGCGATTGCGAAGGGAAATGCCATCTTCATGCGCGAGTGGCGCCACGTCGCGAGCGACCTCACAATCTTGGATAACGATGATGTCGAGAATTCCAAATCCCTCGGTGGCCGCGTCACGCAGGCACTCTCGAAGCGGCTGCGAAAGTCGTCCGTTTATCGCATTTACCATGTCGGCGTGGAGGAAATCCGCCACCGCATGAAGTCCGACCGCGAGCAAGGTGTCCGACGCGGTCTCGCGGGCCGCAGCATCCAGGCAATCCGCGCCGCGCTCGATGGTGCGCTCGTCCGCGAAACGCAGAAAATTAACAGCCTCATCGTGCTGCTCACCATCTGCATTTCCGGCGGCCCGTTCCTCGGTCTGCTCGGCACGGTCGTCGGCGTCATGGTCACGTTCGCGGGCGTGGCTGCGGCGGGCGAGGTGAACGTGAACGCAATCGCGCCGGGAATCGCCGCTGCGTTGCTCGCCACGGTCGCAGGTCTTGCAGTCGCGATTCCCGCGCTCTTCGGCTACAACTACATCCTCTCCCGCGTGAAGGACGCGAAGGACGATATGCACATTTTCATTGATGAATTCGTCACGAAGATGGCCGAGTTTTACAAAGAGAAGGGCAACGGCGGCGACAACAACGGCGGCGGCGCTCACTAAGCCATGCAAGTCCAGGACGACAAACCTTACGACGACATCAACATCACTCCGATGCTCGATCTTGCGTACGTGTTGCTCGTCATTTTCATCCTCATGTGTACCGCATCAGTGCAGGGCGTGAAGGTGGATTCGCCGTCCGGCAGCGAGGCCACAAAAAGTCTCGCGGAGAAAAAAATGAAGGCCATCACCGTGAATCCATCGGGCGGCATCTTCGTGGATGCCACGCCGGTTTCTTTGCAGGAGTTGGAGATGCGTCTCGGTCAGTTCAAGGGGGATAATCCGAATCTTCCCATCGTCATCCGGGGAGACCGCACTACGAATTACCAAAGCATCATGGACGTGATGAATGTCTGCGGGCGCGTGGGCATCACCACCGTCGGAATCGCCACAAAAGCCGCGAAGTAGAACACCGCCATGCAAGTCCAAGACGACAAACCTTACGACGACATCAACATCACTCCGATGCTCGATCTCGCGTACGTGCTGCTCGTCATTTTCATCCTCATGACGACCTCGACGGTGCAGGGTTTTAAGGCGCAGCTCCCCAGCGGAAGCAACGCGCCGCAGAAGAAAAAGCAGGACGATAAAAACAAGCCGCGCGTCATCGCGATAGACGACGCAGGCGCAGTTTTCATTGATGGCACGCCCACGACACTCGGCGCACTCGAAGGGCAGCTTCAGCAAATCAAAACCTCCACGCCGGATGCGCCCGTAATTGTGAAAGGCAGCAGCAACGCGCAGTACGAGTCCGTCACCAACGTCCTCGCGGTCACGGTGAAAGTCGGGCTGAAGAAAGTCGGTATCGCCACCATTTCCCGATGACATCTGGACCTTACAGTTTTGAAAAAATGGATGACGAACGCAGCAGCCTGCGCAAACTGGCAGTGCCAGCGCTGATTGCTGCCTGCATCAGCGCCACGCTCACATTTTTTTTCGTGAAGAAACTTCGCACCGAGCCGGAAGCGCAAAAGAAGTCCGACTGGGTAGTCAATTGGGTGGAACTCACCGATTTCAAAAAAGTGGAAGCACCGAAAACCAAGGAGCTAAAATGAAAACCGAAGACGAAAAATCCACCGCAGTTCTCGAACCACCCAAAGCGCAGAAACCCGCGCCTCAGACGCAGGACGACTCGTGGGGAGAAGAGGAGGAGAAGACCGGTTTTAGGAAATGGGGAATGCCACTCATCGTCACCATTCTCTCGTGCGTAGCGGTGTACGCGGTCGGCTCGAAGCTCATCAAAGCAGACGGAAGCGCAGCCAGAAAAGAGGCAGCCGCGACGAAGTTTGATCTCGTGCCGCTGGCACCGCCGCCAATCGCCACACCGCCACCACCACCACCGAAGGAGGAAGTACGGGAGGACAAGGAAGTGGAGGAGAAGGAGGAAGACCAGACTCCGCCGGAGCCCCAAGTTACTACAGCAGCGCCGGTCAGAGGTGCAGGTGCCGGCGGAATAACCCTCGCAAGGGGAAATGGCAGCTTTATTCCAAAGCGTGCTGGCAGCGGAATCAGCCAGGCGCAAAAAGATTTCGGCGTGCAAGTCGCGAAGACTATCGAGGAAGCGCTGCGTCGCCATCCGGTCGCGAAGACCGCCTCTGGAGTCGCGCCGAAAGTTCGCGCTGCCGTCTCCGCCGATGGACGCATCACCGGACTCGTGCTCGAATCCTCCACGGGGAATCCGACGCTCGATAGGATCATCAGCGAAGAGCTGAGTAATCTCCGCACGCCGAGCATCGCGCCGGAGGGGACGAAATTTATCACCGTCCGCATCTCACTGCGCCGCCCCAACTGACCATTTTTTTCACAACTACAATGACCCAAAAGACAGATTCAAAGCCGCCCGCAATTCTCAGTTCCCGCATCCTCGCAGGCGCGGTGCTCGTTGCCGGAACATTTTGCACGACCTCGTTTGCACAAGAGCCAGCCAAGGATGCGCCGAAAGAACCCGCGCAGACTGCACCCGCGCCGGAAGCTCCCGCATTTCGCGAGACTGCTCCGGCTGCCACGCCTGCGGAAACAACGCCTGCCGCCGCCGCGCCCGTCGCGCCTGAGACGCCAGAGCAAGCCGCGCCGCCAACCGCAGAACCCGCGAAGGAAGCTGGCCCACAAGACCTCATCGGGACTGCAAGCGCCGCGCCGAATACTGCTTTCGCCGTGAGCTTGCTGAAGCTGATGGTGAAGAAAAAGCTGCTCTCGGAAGACGAGGCAAAAGAGCTGATCGCACAGGCCGAAGCAGATAGCGCTGCAACCACAGCCGTCGCGCAGACCGCCGGAGCCATCGCATTTTCCGAACTCAGAAAGAGCGGCGAAATCGCGCCGCCTCCAGCGCCCACCGATGATGCCGTGCGCGTGACGTACATCCCGGAAGTCGTGAAAAAACAAATCCGCGACGAACTCCGCGCAGACATCGCACAGCAGGCCAAGGATGAGAAATGGGCCAGCGCGACGAAGATACCGGATTGGGTGACGAAGTTCCGCGTGAAAGGCGACCTGCGTCTCCGCGCTGAAGGTGTCTATTATCCGAGTGGAAACGACAACACCGGTGCGTTCCCGAATTTCAACTCCATCAACAGCGGTTCTCCGTTCGACGTGAGCGGCACTGTTTTCTCGCCGCAGCTCAATGTGGATCAAGACCGCAACCGCTATCGTATGCGGTTCCGCATCGGCGCGGAGGCCGATATGGGCGACGGCCTTATCGCCGGAATGCGCATTGCCACGGGCAGCGACTCATCGCCCGTCACGACGAACCAGACGCTCGGCGGTCAATTTAATAAATACCAACTGTGGCTCGACCGCGCATTCCTCAAATACGAAGCAGCCAACGACCGAAGCCAGCTCACTGTTTTAGGCGGACGGTTCGATAGTCCGTTCATGTCCACCGACATCATCTTCGACGAAGACCTTGGTTTCGACGGTCTCGCATTCACAGCGAAGCACAAGATGGGACGCTTCACGCCATTCGTCACAGCGGGCGTATTTCCGATCTTCAATACCGACTTCAATTTCTCATCCAACCAGCCCGCGAAATTCGACAGCACGGACAAGTATCTCTACGGCGGACAAATCGGCACCGACGTAAAAATCA
>JANMLS010000047.1:0-2530 GCA_031372675.1 Verrucomicrobiaceae bacterium | reverse complement strand
GGCGGCGGGGGCTAGGGCGCTTGTTTTCGTGGGGGACTCTGGTCCTGTAAATTGTTTTTGCCCGTCGGCTCCCGGTGGTGCGTTTTCGCCTTTTGATGCGCTGGCTTTCCAAGGCGCACAGTCCGTTTGGGAGCTTTGTTTGGCGGTGCTGGTTTGGTTTTTTGCGCGGGTGGTTGCTTCTGCATGTCTCGCGGATTGCCTTGGGTGCTGGTTTTGCGCGGTGGGTATGGGTTGGGGCGCTTCCGCGTGCGATGGCTTTGAGTCATCACGCGGCTTCGTTCAGCTTGGGTGGAGGGGCGATGTGGGGTTGCGCGGTTCATGGGTTATGGCGGGCGTTCTTCAAAGAGGATTTCGTGGCCGAAGTGCTCGATGGTCGCTTGCGGGATGATGGTCGTTTTGCCCACTCGGATGCTGAGGATGTACACGTCGCCGCCGCATTTTGCGCACTGGGGCGTCCACGGTGCCGCTGGTTTGTTTTCGTGGGCGAGCAGGGCGCAGAGTCGCTGGTAGCGGGCGCGGGCGGCGGGTGCGTAAAATCCACTGTGCCGGATTCGCATGAACCCGCCGGGCAGGACGTGCTGCAAAAAGCGCCGCAAAAACTCGTGTCCGCTGAGCTTGGTCTGGCGCGGCTTTTTCGTCTCGCGGTCGCGCCAGCCGATGGTGACGCTGTGCTTATCTGCGGCGACGATGCGGGCATGGTCGAGCGCGGTTTTTTGTACGTATCTCGCGAGGTAGCTCATCGCTTTTTCGCCGCTGCCCACAGGTTGTAAATCGACGACCCATTTGCGGCTCCACGTCGCTTCGGGGATGGCGGCGAGGGCGCTTTCAAACGCGCCGTCTTCCGTGCGGATGGCGCTCAGTTGCGCGTGGAGATCGTCGCGCCAGCGCCTGGCGAGCAGCGCATACGGGACGAGGTAATCGCGCTTCGGCACGCGGCGCGGGAGTCCCTCCGCAGTGAGCGCGAGGCCCGCTACGATGCTGTGGATATGCGGGTGGAAGATGAGTTCGCGCGTCCATGTATGCAGCACGCTCGTCCATCCACCGCCCCCGCCCAGCTTTTCGCGCAGCGTGCTGCCGAGTGCGCTGGTGTGCGCGGCAAACATGGCGGCGTATCCGGCTTCGGGGTGCGAGCGCAGCAAGGCGCGGAGCTGCTCCGGCACGGTGAACGTGACGAGGAAGTGTGGCACGGGAAGCAGCTTCGCCGCGCTGCGCTCCCGCCACGCACAAGCCGCAGCAGTGCCGCATTGCGGGCAAGCGCGGTGGCCGCACGAGAGCGGCGCGACGGTCATTTCCCCGCATCCGCCGCACACACTGCGCACGACCCCGCGAACCTCTGTGCGACAAGCAAGGATGGCCGCCGCCGCCTTCCCATGCGCACGCGGAATGCGCACGCCGTGCTCGCTTTGGTATGCGGGCCAGAAGTGCGCGAAGACCTCGGAGAGCGTGATTATTACAGGCGCTTCGCTCACGCGACGAGCCTTGCCAAAGCTGCGTGCGTCTTGCTTTCCGAGGCTTCCGTGAGGTGCAAATACACCATCGTCGTCTCCAGGCTCGTGTGCCCGAGATACGTGCTGATGGTCTTCAAATTGACGCCTTCATCCAGCAAGTGCGTCGCGTAACTGTGCCGCAGCGTGTGCAGGCTGGCGCCCCGCGCATCGCCGCCGGAGCTTGTACCAATGCCGCTTTGCGCGACCGCGATGCGCATCATCGCCTGCACGCTGGAGACGCTCATCGTCTGCGTGGCCCTCTGCATTTGCGCCGCCAGCGCCGCGTCCTGCTCCGCCTGCGAAGCCCGCCGGTTCGCCCGCCACGCGCTCCCCGGCGACGGAAAAATAAAGCGCGGATGCCGATGCGTCGCCCAATACTCGCGCACCTCGCGATACACCGCCAGCGGCAGCGGAACCATGCGCGACTTCCCACCCTTGCCATCGCGAATGAGTAGCGTCGGATGCACACAGCCCTTCGCCCGAATGTCGCGGACCTCCAGCGCCAAAGCCTCTCCAATCCTCAGCCCGCAGCCATACAACAACCGCAACACCACACGGAAGCGCAGCACTTTCACCGTGGCAAAAAGCGCCGCAATCTGCGCCCGCGAAAGCACCATCGGAAGCGGCATCGCCCCGCGAGTACGGATAGTCGCAAACACCTTCCACCCCACGCCGACGACCGCTGCAAAAAACAACTCAATAGCCGCCCGCGCCTGACGAATGCTCGACGGACGCAGCCCTTTGTCCCGGATGAGGAACACAAAATAATCGCCCACCTGCGCCTCCGAAAGCGTCGCCGGATCGACGCCCCCAAAATGGTCCGCCAACAAATGAACCCGCCGCCCATACTCGGCCTTGGTGCGCTCGCGCAAATGGCGCAAAACGAGCAAAGCGGAGAAGGATTTTAACGACGCGAATGAGTCTTGATTAGTTTCATAACCTCGCTAAAAAAGCAGACCTCACGCTCACCCTATGAGTAAATTACCACCCGCCATAAACCCAACTCCCACAAGCACTAACTCGCGAAGCGATTGGTTCAACCA
>JANMLS010000016.1:0-14094 GCA_031372675.1 Verrucomicrobiaceae bacterium | reverse complement strand
AGCGGCCTGCCAGCGTGGTGAAGGAGCTGGTGGAAAATTCGCTGGATGCCGGTGCGACGCGCATCGAAGTGCTCATTCGTAAGGGCGGCAATAGCTCTATCCGCGTCGTGGATAATGGCTCCGGCATGGACCGCGATGATGCGCTGCTTTGTCTTGAGCGACACGCGACGAGCAAGATTCGCACAGGGGCGGATTTGATGGCGATTCACACGCTCGGTTTTCGCGGCGAAGCACTGCCTAGCATCGCGAGTGTATCGCGCTTCCGGCTCACGACGCGCGAGCATGGTGCGCTGGCGGGGACTGAAGTGCTGGTGAGCGGCGGAAAGCTGGAAAACGTGCGCGATTGCGGTGAGCCGGAGGGCACTCAGATCGAGGTGCGCTCGCTCTTTTACAATCTCCCGGCGCGGCGGAAATTTCTCCGCACGGAAAACACCGAGGCCAGCCATGTGGAGCACGTTCTTTTTCTGCAAGCCATCGGGCATCCGCATGTCGGCTTCGTATTTCTGAGCGATGAGCGGCTTGTCTATCAACTCCCGCCGGGACAATCACTGCGCGAGCGAATCCGCGATCTTGCGGGGGCTGCGATGGTCGCCGAGTTGCTCGAAGTTCCCGATGAAGAAGTGAGCGGAATCCGAGTGAGGGGATTCATCGGTCGTGCGGGAGTCAGCCGTTCTTCGCGACAGCAGCAAATCATTTTTCTTAATGGCCGCCCGGTGGAAAACTCGACGATGAATTTCGCGCTCCGCGAAGGCTATCACACGGCGCTGATGAAGGGTCAGCACCCAGTGACGTTTCTCTTTTTGGATATGGACCCCGCCGCCGTGGATGTGAACGTCCATCCCGCAAAGCGCGAGGTGCGCTTCCGCGATCCGGCGCATGTGCGCGAGGTAATTGTGGAAATCGCCCGTCGCACGCTGGAAACAGACCGCGCTTCGTGGACGAAAACTTTTACCGCGCCGGAGCCGCGCCGTATCGTTGCGGAAGATCACACCATTCCGCTCGCGCTTCCCTCGGAGCCGCTGGCGCTGCGTCGGGAGTGGACGATGCCTTTTCCCGCGACAGCATCTCCGTTTTCAACGCCCGCGCTGCAGCCCGCCGAGCCGCTTCCCGATTTTGTGGCCCCGCCGCAAACGCCCGTGCAGCCGCCGCCTCAGCCAACGGCGCAGCCGCGTGCGACGAGCGATTTCAAGATCATCGGCATTCTTGGGCGGCTCTACATCATCATGGAAAATGCGAGCGGCCTCGTGCTTGTGGACCAGCACGCAGCGCATGAGCGCATCCTTTTTGAGGAAATGAATCGGCGCATGGAAAAGGACGGCGTGCCTACGCAGCGGCTGCTGCTGCCGATCACGCTACAAGTCCCGCCGAAGGATGCAGATTGGCTGGAGCGGCATCTCGATGTGCTGAATCGCGCCGGAATCGGTCTGGAGCCTTTTGGCGCTGGCACTTTCAAAATTGATGCGCTTCCGCAATTTCTCAAAGCCGACGATCCGCCGCAAATGCTGCGTGATATGATTGATGAACTGCGCGAAACCTCGCAGCAAACCAGCAAGCTGCGACTCGGCGAGGACATGATCGCCAAGACAGTCTGCCGTCACGCGGTGAAAGCCAACGACGTGCTCCGCGAGCCGGAATGCCTGCGGCTCATCCAAGACCTGCTCGCCTGCGAACTTCCCTACTGCTGCCCGCACGGACGCCCGACGATGATTCAACTCAGCTACGGCGAGCTGGAGAAGAAATTCGGCAGGAAGGTTTGAGGGGGGATGACGAATGACGAAGTCGCAAGCGTGTTTGCAATCGGCTATCTGAAATTGGCCAATCGCAAATAGCCGATAGTCAAATTCGTCATTTCCCTCACCCGCCCATCCACTCTTTTGCGCGTTGGAAAAAGCTCTTCTCCGCCGTGGCTTCCTCGCCTGCGAGTTCGGCAAATTCCTCCAGTTTTTTTCGCTGCTCGGAGCTGAGTTTTTGCGGCACAGAGATGACTAGTCGGGCGAGAATATCGCCGCGTGTGCTGCTGTGATTCACCGACGGCATTCCTTTTCCACGCACTTTGAAAACCGTGCCGCTTTGTGTGCCAGTGGGCACTTTCAGCTTCATGCCTCCGTCGAGCGTGGGAATCCCGATTTCTCCGCCAAGCGCAGCGATGCTGAAGCTCACGGGGACTTCGCAATAAAGATTGTCTCCCTCGCGCTCAAAAATCTCGTGCTCTTTCAAATGAATGACGACGTAGAGATCGCCACGCGGACCGCCGCGAATGCCAGCCTCGCCATTGCCGGCGATGCGCATTTTTGAGCCGTCATCCACGCCCGGCGGGATGCGGAATTTGATGCGCGTGCTTTTTTCCGAGCGGCCTTCTCCACGACATTTGGCGCAGGGGCGCTCGACGGACTGGCCGGTTCCACGGCAGCGCGGGCATGTTTGCGAGACTTGGAAAAATCCACGGCTGCTCACGACTTGGCCGCGCCCGTTGCAGGTGCCGCAGCTTACGACGCGGGAGCCAGCTTCTGCGCCGGAGCCGTTGCAGCCTTCGCAGGCTTCGAGTTTGGTGACTTCGATTTCCTTTTCGATTCCGCTGGCCGCTTCATCGAGCGTGATTTGCAGATCGTAGCGAAGATCGCTGCCGCGCTGCTTGGTTTCCCGCTCGCTGCGTCCACCGCCACCGCCGCCGAAAAACTGCTCAAAGATTCCGCCCATTCCACCACCGCCTCCACCGCTCGCGCCGCCGAATACTTCGCGGAAAATATCGAATGGATCGTGCGCAGCGCGACCACCGCCACCGCCGCCTTGCGCGAAGGCCGCATGGCCAAAGCGGTCGTAGGCAGCGCGTTTATCCGAGTCGCTCAAGACATCGTATGCCTCGCCGAGTTCCTTGAAGTTTTCCTCCGCCTGTTTGTCGCCGGGATTTTTGTCCGGGTGATATTTTACCGCGAGTTTGCGGTAGGATTTCTTCATTTCCTCGGCGCTCACATCGCGCGAAACCGCGAGGACTTCGTAGTAGCAGCGTTTGGTCACCATCACGGCCGTCAGGCTTCCTTTCCTTTGCTCACGACTACCATCGCTGCGCGGAGCAAGCGGTCGCGGACTTTGTATCCTTTGCGCATTTGACGGATGATTTTGCCTTCCTCGACTGTCTCGCTGGATTCCTGCCCGACGGCCTCATGCACGTTCGGATCAAACACCGCGCCCTCGGCAGTCACAGCTTCCACGCCAGCGCTGGCCATGAAGTCCTTGAGCTGCCGCTCGATCATTTCCATCCCGAAGACGATGGGCGATTTCGGGTCGCCTTTGCGGACTTCGATCATGCCAAAGTCGAAGTTGTCGAGCACCGGAAGCAGGTCTTCGAGCAGCCCGATTTTTGCGCGTTTGATGTCGTCTTCGCGGTCGCGGGCGACTCGCTTGCGATAGTTCTCAAGCTCCGCCTGATTGCGTGCTGCGGTATCTTTCCACTTGCTGGCTTCCGCCTTTGCGATGGTGAGCGCGTCTTCGGGAGTAGGCGCGGCTGTCTCCGCGTCTGTGTTTTCGGTTTGTGTGTTTTCTGTGTCGGTCATTTTTTTCGTATTGCGATCAATGTGATGTCATCATGTTGCGGATGGTCGCCAACAAATGCGCGCACCGCTTCCGCGACCTTGCGGACGACGGCTGCGGCTCCTTGCGAAGCGCTTTCCTGCACGGCGCGCTTCATGGCTTCCAGTCCGAATTCCTCTCCGCCCCGGTCAATGGCCTCGGTGACGCCGTCGGTGTAAAACACGAGGCAATCGCCGGGATCAAGCGCCACGGAGAAATCGTTCGTCACCCTATTAAAGGAGCGCCCGCTGTCAATGCCCACGGCCATGCCGGGCGGCTTGAGCAGCTCCACCGAACCGTCCTTCGCCCGAAAAAGCAGCGGCGCGTCGTGCCCTGCGCGGATGAGCTGCACATTGTTGCTACGGCGGTCGAGCTGCGCGTAAGCCATCGAGATAAACATGTCCTCACGGATGTCGGGATAAAGTTGGGCGTTCAGCTTTTTCATCACCTCCGCTGGCGAGTCGGAAGATGGAGCGAGCACGCGCAGCGCCGTGCGGCACATCGCCATGAGCAGCGCCGCCGGGATGCCTTTGCCGCTCACATCCGCAATCACCACACCGAGCCGGTCCGCATCAATGGGGATGTAGTCAAAATAATCGCCGCTCAGATAACGCGCGGGCATATTGGTGCCCGCCGTCTCGAATCCCTCAAAGACCGGCTCCTCAGACGGCAGCAAAATTCGCTGCACGTCATTGGCCGTAGCGAGGTCTTTTTCGATCAGTTTTTTCTCCGCTGCCTCGTGGTGAAGCACCGCATCCCAAAGCGAAAATGCAGACTGCTCGGCGAGTGCTTTGAATGTGTGAAAATGCGCAGCATCGAAGGCTTCGTGGAGTTTGTCGCGAGTGATTACAAGCACGCCGAGATTCTGCCCGCCATATGTGAGAGGCGCAAGAAACGCGGACTCCGTGCCGTGCGCCAGCGCCGCATCCATACGCTTGTCATCCGCCTTCAGAAAAACCGATTCCTTACCCGAATAGACCGTGCCGAGAAAACTATCGCCGACTCGCACAGCGGTGAGCTGGAGTTGGCTCTGGATCGAGCCGCGACCGTCTTTTGGCAGCTCTACAAAAGGCGGGCATTCGCTGGAAATGAATGCCGGACGAAGCTGGCGACCCGCTTTCTCCGTGAGGTAAAGTGCTCCGCCCTGGGCTTCGAGAATACGGATCGCGCCCTCCACGATACTGCCGTGCAAATCGCCGGGCCGCGTGTCGTGCGTGAGTGCCTCGCCGATGTTGTGCAGGAAATCAAAAACGCGGCTTTCCTCAGTCTGGATTTTCACTTTCTCGCGCTGCACTCTGCGGATGACGTGCTGCTGCCGCCGAAATACCCACAGGCTCCAGCAAAGGAGCGATGTAAAAGCCAGACCCAGCAAAATCTCGGTGAACATGTGTCAGTGATTCCGCGACTTTCGCGGGCGAAACCATTGGTTCCGCCGCGCTGGATTTACAAGTGGCGAATGGGGTTCATTTCCCTGTTTACGGATTAAACTGGCTGAACATTCCATCGAGTGTGGTGACGAGACTCTCCAGCGCATCGCGATAGCGACCGGGCGAGACGGCAGCGAGTTCGGCCTGTGCCTCGCCGAGCATCCGGCGACCCGTGGCGATGGCGTTTTTCAAAGCGCCAGTCTGGATTGCCTTGGTCACGAGCGTCGCGACTTCCTCATCATTTCCGCCGAGGATAATCTGGCAAATCCCATCGCGCTCACCGGCGTCTGTATTTTGCAGGAGATAGAGAATCGGCAGCGTCAGCTTTCCTTTGCGCAGGTCGCTTCCCAGGGTTTTGCCCGCCTTGGTTTCATCACCCGCGAGGTCCACCACATCGTCGTAAATCTGGTAAGCCGTGCCGAGTCGCATCCCGAAAGTGCGCAGCGCAGTGATGACCGCAGGAGCGGCCTCGTTGATGAAAGCGCCAAGTTCCGTCGCGACGGCGAAAAGCGCGCCCGTCTTCATCTCGATGATCCGGTAGTAGTCCGGCACCGAGAGCTTCAAATCGAACCGCCGCTGAGTCTGCACGATTTCACCGCTGCACACATCGCTGGCGGATTCCGCGATGCGGCGCATCACCTCGCTGCTTTGGAAACGGCTGCACTGCTTCAGCGCGTGGGCAAAAAGACAATCGCCGAGCAGCACGCTCAGGCTGTTTCCCCATTTGGCATTCGGCGTCGGCTTGCCACGGCGCGTGTCCGCGCTGTCGAGAATATCGTCATGCACGAGCGTCGCCGCGTGGATGAGTTCCACCACCACGGCGAGGTCGAGATGCTCGTTCGTGATATTCCCCGTCGCACCGCCCGCAAGCAAAGCCAGTGCAGGGCGGAGACGCTTTCCATTACTCTCAATCGCATACGCCACGTAGCCTTCCACCGCAGGATCAAACTCCCGCGCCTGCGCCCGGATGCGCTCCTCGACAGCATAAAGCCCGGAGTTGATTAACTCAAAAGTACGCTTGAGTGCTTCCTTGTAATCCACACCGCTGGCTTTGCCGGGTGCCGCTGTTTCGAGCTTTGTGAAATTTTTCACAAGGCCACATTACGTTTCGATGACGGCAAAAGTCAAATGCCTTGCTCACACAAGCATCTCGCCACTCGGACGCATTTAATTTCAAAAAAGTGCAGCCCTCACTCCCTGCCATATTTCCACTCGTCACCCGCCGCATTCGCCGCACACTCGCTCCGCCATGAAACTCCCATCCGCCCTTCTCGCTCCCCGACAAACCCCAGCCTGATGCGAATTGCGCCCCTTCGCAAAGCCCCTGCACTCCATTTCATGCACTCTGCGGACACGCGCAAACCCCTCCTACCCGAAAATAACCCCATTGCGCAAGCCCGCAATGGCCTCCTACTCCAGTAGGAATCCACCAGAGAGATACTTACAGCAATTCACCAAACCCCAAGCGCATTGCGAGAAAATGTTCCACGCCAGCGTTCCACGCCGCAAAAGTAGTCCAGTCACGCTGTGACTGGCTGCGCGAAAAACCCAGCCGCCAGTTGCGCCGCAACTGGCCTACTTCGCATTCCCCCGTGCCGAAAGAAAAATCCCCAAAGCCAGCAACACCAATAACCCGGCGACCATAAAAAGCGGCCAGTATCGCGCTGCGGGACTTTGAGCGGTAGCTTCGGCGGAATCCGCACCTGCGGGCTTGCCGTCCCTTTCCGCCCCGGCGGTGGTCTTGGCATTGAGCGGCACGCGCTTGGGCAGCGGCGTAGGCGGGGCGATCTGCGGCTGCGCAGCAGGCGTCTCCCACGGCGGCGTCCAGCGGTATTTAGCCTCATTGCGCTTCCACCAAGCGCGGGCAAAGTTCACGTCGTAGCTGTATCCATTTGGTGTGTATGGGATGATTTCGCCGGTGACTTTCCGGATGGCTCCCGCAAGACGGCCAGCTACGTGATTCGCTATACCGTAATCCGCACCACCATACCCTTCCATTAAAAGCCAATAGTCCGAGTTTTCGAGGCACGGGCCAAGCAGTCGGATTTGCATTTCATGCGATGGGAGCACCTGCACGGTGCCGAGCATATTCAGCCATAGACGCTCGGTAATTTTATACTCCAAATCTTCCTGCGCAGTTCGTACCGGTTGCGGCCTTGCTTTAAGCGCAAGTATATCCAGTTCCCCATCCGGCTTGATTGGCCTTTTCCCGTCACGGATGGATATTTGCGTCATCTTCCGCAGTGTTCGCTGCATGAAGTTTTCAAAGCCGGGGTGGTTGTATAATGTATCGCGTGCTGCTGGCACCAAGGCTTTTAAGTCCGGGTGAGCTGCGTTTGTGTTTCTGGCTGCATGTTCAAGAACCTCGAAAGTTTGCTCTAGTGGGAAACTGGCTAATTCCCGCAAAATTTCGGGGTTTTTATCTTTGATCGCACGGGACACAACACCCTGAATTTCATCAGATGCTGGTCCATACGGGCTAATGCTGCCCCCCTCCTTAAACTCCTGAGCATGAACTAAAATGTTCAACAAAATAAGAATGCAAACTTCAAAGCGCATAGTAGTTAGTTTACGGTCCAAACTGACCGGGTTGAGTGGCATTTACTGATCTCCAGGCATTCACCATTTGCGCTTCCTTAAACCGCAGGATTTGGCCCCCGCCATACCCCATGAGTCTTGAGTCTCTGCGGTCTGGCAGGATGGGAAGTCCCGAAGGATTCTTTCCATTGGGCGCGTGACGCAATCCAAAGCAATGCCCCATCTCATGGGCACAACCGAAATTTGAGTTTGCTCCGTCACCTATCAATGCAGCACGCGATGGGGTGGCAAATGCTTCGCCGAAAGTATTCGGTTTTAATCCGGGAACAAAGAATAAGGCCAAGTCTGGCTTTAGGTTCGATGGATACGATAAGTCCACCTGCTGCCAGAGCTTTAACTGTAAGGCTAGATTTAGCGTAGTGAACTCAGGCTTTCCGTCTCTGATAGTTAGCGGGGCTGGTAGGTCTGTGGATAGAATGACGATAGGATTACCCTCCAATACGACTATTTCCACAGCGGCCTGATCGAAGAAAACCTTATTGAGATGTAGGGAGAGTGCTGCCTCATCCAATAATTCCGGGCCTGCGTAATCCAGCCCCGTCCCCAAATCCGCGTAATAAACGCGGTGCATGGAAACCTTAACGGTCTGTTTTTGCAGAAGCTGAATTTTGGCTTTACGGCCTTCCGCATCGCCGAGGGGCAGATCGACTATGGCTTCGGCATTTGCATTCGTATCTGGTGCGACGATCACTTGCTGGCCACTGCTGTTGATGGTGATGGGGCCGGTTTTTAGGTAATTGAATGGCGTGCTGGTCGGAGCGGATGGGGTGAAGTCCAGCGTGCGCTCCGAGTAGGCCGAAGAGTAAGCGGCCATTGTCTGGGAGGCGAAATAGGTCACGGGATCGAAGCCTTTGTTCTCATCGCCAGTGATCGTCACCGTCGGGTTGTGGATTTTTGTGTCTGGGAGTTTGAATTTGAGAGGATTGGCTCCGTAATCTTCTGCTTGCGGTTCTGGCGTAGTGAGACGTTTGGGGTCGGTATCCAGTCGGAGAATGGAACTTGGAGGGGCGGAAGTCGGTGCGGGATGACTAGCCCTTAGCTCGGCAGAGATATTAAAGTCTCGCCCGCGTACCACGAGGCCGCCGTAGGAAACCCATGTATCTCCCTCAGCGTTGGGCCAGCGCTTTCCGCCATGAGGTGCAGGTTCTTTGCTGAAATTGTGCGGGTGTGGGAACGTAGTGATAGCAGGATTGGTCTGTAAAAATGAGGGGTTTCTTCCGTCAAAGCTTTTTGCGCTGAAGGTATGCACATCAAAGTAATTGCCAGCGCCCTGTAACAATTCGCCGATAGGCGGCATGGCATCGTCATAGAAGCCTCTGGTGATCTTCGTTCCAAATAGGGACGCCACGTAGTCGTCTATTTGGATTACCGCGCCATCTGAAGCTGCGGTGTATTTCTGGTCGGTCGGAAGAAACTCCCAAATTGTAGTGGCCGAGAACCGCCAAGTGGTGCCTGCGGGCGCTGGGATGTCTATAAAGCCAGTTTCATTGCCCAAATATGGGAAATCTTCCACAGTCTGCCATTCCTGCATTTGTGCCTGTTTCAATATTCTAATCTTCACGTCACTCAGTGTGGATGCGTCCATTAGTATAGGACCGACTTTCCAGCCAACTCGCACGGTTTGCGGACTCATACGCCTAATCCCTATGGTCGGAACTCCCAGCTTTTCGCTTGTCTCAATGTCATTCGGCAAGCCACTTAAAGCTCCAAGCTCCTCATCATCACCAAGTGGAGAGTCTGCTCCACCCGTCCTGTCTTGCGCGATGGCGTGAGGCGATTCGCCGAAGGAGTTTGTGGCGGTGAGGGAGATTGCGGCGGCGGTGGTGATGGTTGCCGGTAGCTGGAAGACGGTTTCATCCGGGGCGACGGTGCCGACTAATGTGCCGCCATCGTAAATGCGGAATGTCGTCTCATTATCCGAGACATCGCGCCACATGAGCTGGAAGTTTGCGATGCCGACTACGAGGGCGTCCAGCGGCGTGCGGGGGATTCTGAATTGGGCGGAGTTGCTCTGCGCGTTGAGCGGGTCGGTGCCTTGGAGGAACTCTTGCCACGCGGTATCACCGTCGCCATCCACGTCGTTGAAATGGTCCGTGGCGTCGAAGGCGGACAGACCGTTTGCAATCTCCCAATCATCGGGAAGCATGTCGCCATCGCTATCGAGCGCGACCATGACGCGGGCAAAACGCTGCTGTGGGATTCCGCTGGGATTATCCTGCGCGGTGATGGTGAGCCGTGCGGGGTCGCTGCCCATCTCGGTGGTAAGCGCAAAGGGATCGAAGCGCCATTTTCCCAAGCTGAGATTTTCGGTGACTTGGGGCATGATGATCACGTTTTTGGCGGTGGAGGAAATCGTGTAGTTTAAGCGGAGCCGCCCGAGGTTATTATTCTCCAGCATAATCCCCACGGCAGGGCGGGAGTTGGGATTGAGCGGGTCGGTGGCAAAGCCAAACTCCATGAGATTATTCGCGCCGTCGTGATCTGGGTCCGCCAGCATCGCGGTGTCGCTGCCGGGATTTGGGAAGGCGATTTGTAGTCAGTCCGCGTAAGTGACCGTCGGCTCTGGATAGGTGGCGTGGGAGAGGGTTTGCGAGAGCAACAGGGCGGCGAGGGCGAGGGGTTTATTCATAGTGGGATTTGGTGGTTGGGCGCGGAGGTGGATTAGCTAAAGCGGGCGCTTTTTTAAGAGCGTATTCACGCAGGGACAAGGACATAATCTCCGCAGCGTGCCAGACCCGCACGCCAACATCGTTGCAGAAGTTATCGCCCGTATTCAGCAGGCGCGGTTGGAGCGTGGAATTTCGTAGGAAGACTTGGCGCGGGATGCTGCCGTAAGCCGTGGTTGTGTGCAGCACATGGAGAAGGGGCGCACTACTCCCACATTGCTTTCCCTTTTGAAAATCAGCGGTGCGCTGGAACTCGATCTTTCGCACACACTTCAAGATGCGATACTGGCTGCGTCGAAACGGAAGTCGCGACGCAGCGGCAAATAATCCCCAGCAAATAGACCGCTCGTGATGGAGTAGCGGTGCGACATTATTTCCACTCGTCACCCGCCGCATTCGCTGCACACTCACCCCCACATGAAACTCCCATCCGCCCTTCTTGCTCTCGCCATGTCGTCCACTCTGCTTCCTGCAGCCAATTATATTTCAGGCACGCTCGCGACGGGCGACGGCACATTGCCCTACCGCTTGCTGAAGCCTGCCAATTTTGACGCTACGAAAAAATATCCGCTCGTCGTCCTGCTCCACGGCGCGGGAGAGCGGGGCGATGACAATAAATCGCAACTCAAGTGGGGCGGGGGACTTTTTGCCGATGCCGCCACGCAGGAAAAGTATCCCGCATTCGTCCTCGTGCCGCAGTGCCCGAGGGATAAAAAGTGGGTGGAGATTGATTGGGCCGCGCCCAAGCCCGTGGCTCCCGCAGACCCCGGCACGATTCAGAAACTTCTGCTCGCCACAGTTGATGCTGTGCAAAAGGAATTCCCCATTGACCCCGACCGCCTTTACCTCACCGGCCTCAGCATGGGCGGCTACGGCACTTGGGACCTCATCACGCGCCATCCAGAAAAATGGGCCGCTGCCGCTCCGATTTGCGGTGGTGGCGATCCATCGAAGGCCGCAGCCGCGAAGTCGCTTCCCGTGTGGGCGTTTCACGGCTCTGCGGACAATGTCGTGAAACCTGAGCGCACTCGCGAAATGGTCGAGGTGCTGAAAGCCGCAGGCGCACCCATCGCCTACACTGAGTATGCTGGCATTGGGCACGACTCGTGGAGCAGCGCATTTGCCGAGCCGTCCTTCCTCCCGTGGATGTTTGCGCAGAAGCGCGGCACGCCTGCAAAAATGGACCTCGCGAACAGCGCGTTTGCCGCTCTCGCGATGCCTGCTGCGGAAGTTTTCCCCGGCGAAGGCCCGCTTCAAGTAGGCGACTGGTTCAAGAAATTGTGGCTGAGTAAACGCGTCGAATTTTCCAACAACGTGGCGAAGGAAAAAGGCGCGATTGTTTTCCTCGGCGACAGCATCACGCAGGGCTGGAGCACCGCGCAGAAAGATTTTTCCACCCGCAAAATCGCCAATCGCGGCATCAGCGGCGACACTTCGCGCGGCGTCCGCTACCGCTTGAAAGAAGACGTCCTCGACCTCAACCCCAAGGCCGTAAGCATCCTCATCGGCACAAACGACCTCGCCCTCGGCGGCACGCCGGAGCAAGTCGCAGGCAACATCAAAGCCATCATCGCCGAGCTACAAAAACAGAATCCCTCCGTGCCGATCATCCTCAACCGCGTCATGCCTCGCGGCGGCGACAAAGACTTCCCCGCACGCATCGCAAAGCTCAACGGCCTCATTGATGCCATCGCCACCGCCGACAAGCGCATCGTCATTTGCGATAGCCACAGCATTTTCGACGACGGCACCGGCAAGTGCAAAAAAGAAGAGTTCCCCGACATGCTCCACCTCAACGCCGCAGGCTACGCCAAATGGAAAGCCGCGCTGGAGGATACGCTCGCCAAGTTGAAGTTGTAAAAAGCCAGTCTGTCGAATTGACAGAATTCTGCGTGAGTGCGATTGAGCCTTATGCAAACGGTCAATTACACGGACGCTCGAAATCAACTGGCGGCGCTCATGGAGAAGGCATCCCAAGACCGCGAGCCAATCACCATCACTCGAAACGGCACCGGAAAAGTCGTGATGCTCGCCATCGAGGAATACGAGGCGATGGAGACGACCCTGCATTTATTTTCCACCAAGGCAAATGCCTCCCAGATTCAGCAAAGTCTGGCCGATTACTCTGCGGGCAAAATCAAATCGGGCAAGCTATGCGACTGAGTTGGCTGCCAAATGGTTGGAAAGACTGTCTGTATTGGCAAGAACATGACCGCAAGACGCTGCAACGAGTGAATGAGCTGATCCGCGATACGATGCGGAATCCGTTTTCCGGCATCGGCAAGCCGGAGCCGCTGAAGAATAATCTGAAAGGCTGGTGGTCGAGACGGATCACCCAGGAACACCGGCTCATTTATCGCTCGGAAGGTGAAAGCATTCTCATCATGCAATGTAGATTCCACTACGATGACTGAGTTTCGCTCCCGCATTGTAACCAGCGCAATCGTGTGCGCGTCTCGTGGGATAACAAAACAATGACCGCGCTGGCTTGGCCATTTCCTTATACTGCGACAGCAAACACTGCGTCTGCCGCCGATGACGCGCAGCTTGATGACGCCGCGCTCGTGCGTGAGTGTCTTGGCGGTGATGGGAGTTCTTTCGCCGAGTTAATCCGCCGCCACAAATCCCGCGTCTTCGGCACCTGCTCGCGATTTGCCCGCGACTCACACGAACTCGATGATCTTTGCCAGGAAGTCTTCCTCCGTGCTTACCGCAAGCTCTCCGGTTTTCGCGGCGAAGCTCCGTTTCAGCACTGGCTCGCCACGCTCACAGTCAGCGTCTGCTACGACTATCTTCGCAAAGAGCGACGCCACCGCGAGAACTTGGCTTTCAACGTCGCGACTACCGAGCATCCCGATGCTGCGGAATGCGCCTCCGCCAGCGCTCGTCGTGCAAAGGAATTGCTCGATTGGGCAATGCGGCAGCTCGACGCCGAGGATCATCTCATCATCTCGCTTCTCGAACTCGAAGAGCGCACCGTGCGGGAAATTGCCGCCGTCACTGGCTGGGGCGAGAGCAAGGTGAAAGTCCGCGCATTTCGCGCCCGCGCAAAGCTCCGCCAAATCATCGAGGAGGGCCATGAAGCCTGATCCGCTCGATGCACTTTTCCGTGCGGCTCGCGAAGACGCGCCCGACACATCGCGGGCCGAATTTGGATTCGAGACTCGCGTGCTTGCCCGCATTCGCGCCGAGCGTCGCGCTTCGTGGCAGGGCTGGGCGTGGCGGCTTTGCCCGTTCTTCGCATCGCTTGCCGTGGCCGCTGGCGCTTGGTTTTACCAAAACAGCGAGGTCGCGCCGGATGGCGAAAGTTTCTACGACGCGGTGAAACTCGCAGGCTCGCCGCTCGTCAGTTTTTACTTTTCCACCGAGCCATGAGCGCGTTCCGCAACTTAGCTCGTAGGTTAAAGAGCGTCTTCATCGTCGGGCTGATTTTTTTTAGCGGAGTCATTGTGGGCGGCATCATCTCCGGCGCGGCGGTCGTGCGCGATGTCACCACAAAAGCATACGCTTCCGGCCCCGGTTCCATGAGGAGCCTGCTCGTCCGGCACGCGAAGGAAGGACTCTCCCTCGATGAAGATCAGCGGCATCTTTTCTGGAACATTCTCGCCGAAACCGGCGCGGAGCTAGACTCTGCGACAGTCAGCGTGCAACCGGAGCTTGTGCGGATTTTGGATCACTCCGAGCGCCGACTTCGCGAAGTCCTGCGCCCTGATCAAACGGACCGCTTTGATCGCTGGATGAAATCCGCTCGCAGCAAATGGAGCACAGGACTTTTGCTGGAAACAGCGAAGCCCGAAGTCGCGCAGAAATAGCTGCAACCCCAGCTACGGCTTTTT
>JANMLS010000438.1:0-1787 GCA_031372675.1 Verrucomicrobiaceae bacterium | reverse complement strand
TCGCCGCCGAGCCAGTCAGCGGCGTGATTTCACCGAGCGCCACCGTGCAGGTAAGCTCGAATGTTCCGATGGAGATCATCCAGGAAATGCTCGTGGATGAAGGCAGCAAAGTGACGAAGGACCAAGTGCTCGTGCAGCTTCGCAACGACCGGGAGAAAATGGACGTGCGGATTTCCGAGAAGGCCATCGAGCTGAAACAATTCATCGCTCGCGGCCACGAACGGCTCTTCAAAGAGAAGATGGGCAGCGAGGAGAAGGCGCTCGAAGCACGCACGGATTTGGAGCTTACGCGCATTCAGTTTGAGGCCAAGCAACTGGCGCTGGATGAAAAAACGATCCGCTCGCCGATCAACGGAATCGTGGTGAAGAAATACAAGCAGACTGGCGAGATGGCGACGCAGCAGACGCCGCTGCTGGAGGTTATTGATATAGACACAGTGGACGCCGTTTTTTACCTCGCGCCCGCGCTCCGCAAGACGGTCAACGAGGGCGCGGCGATCCGCGTGAAAGTGCAGGAACTGGACGGCGCGGAGATCGAGGGAAAGGTGAGCTTTGTGGACCCGCGCAACGATGCGGCGAGCGGCCTTGTTCGTGTGAAAGTGAAGATCGAGAACAAGGATCATCGCATCAAGGCGGGCATGAAAGGGACTGCGGATTTCGGGAAATAAATGGCGATGCTTGCGCTCCCATCGTCTGGGCCGGAGGCACCGGCGGCGCCGCAGCAGGAGCATGTCGTCCTGCCGCAGCTCCGCGCTGATTTAGTCATCAGCAAGCAGCGTTTCGAGGGGCGCAGTTACTACGTCGTAAAAGACCCGATTTCGCTCCAATATTTCCGTCTCACGGCGGAGGACTTCGATCTGGCGGTGCTTTTCGATGGGAAGCGGACATTTGGCGCGATCCGCGATTCGTGGGTCCGCACGCATCCGCATTTGCGCCTCGAATACACGCCGGAGGAACTGAATGAGCGCGTGCTGAAATTTGCAAACGACCTCGCGATGCTGCAATTCCTCGCGGTGCAAGGCCAGCGCATCAAGGCGCGGATGGATGCGGCGAAAAAGCAGAAGGCGAAAAAAGGCGGGCTGTATCAACTGACCAACCAAATCTTCTTTTTCAGAAAGTCGTTCTACGATCCGGATCGCATTTTTGGGCGCATGGCAAAAGCGGTGCCGTGGATTTGGACGAAGACGACTTACTGGGTTTCGTGGGCGATCATCGCGCTTGGAGCCATCGTGTTTATTTATAGCGCGGAGGGGCTGGACCACGCGCTGGCGAATCTTTTCAACTGGAACAATCTCGCGCTGATGTGGGTGACGACGATTGCGCTCAAGAGCATCCACGAACTCGGACACGGGCTGACGTGCAAACACTTCGGCGGCGAGGTGCATGAGATCGGGTTCATGAGCATGGTGTTCACGCCGTATTTTTTCGTGAACGTGTCGGACGCCTGGACGATGCCGGATCGCCGCCACCGGATGCTGGTTTCATTCGCGGGCATCTACGTGGAGCTAGTGTTTGCCGCGCTTGCGGTGTTTTTGTGGGCAGGAGTTCAGCCCGGCTGGTTCAAGGATTTCCTGTTTAATATCATCGTCATCGCCAGCGTGAGTACGATCATTTTCAACGCAAATCCCCTCATGCGTTTCGATGGTTACTACATCATGATTGACGCCATCGAGACGCCGAATCTCCAGCAGAAATCGCGTGCGCTCGTTCAGTCGAAAATCACGAAAATCCTGTTTGGCACCACGGCGAAAAACGACCCGCTCTCGCGGATGCCGCTGCCGAAGAAA
>JANMLS010000446.1:0-15852 GCA_031372675.1 Verrucomicrobiaceae bacterium | reverse complement strand
GCGTGCAAGTGGAAAAGACTGGACCTTAGTTCGCGATTGAAAATATGCCTCAAGTAATAATTGAATTGAGCATTGAACATGTAGAGAAGCCGGTCAGGGCTTATTCTAATCAAGTTTCAATTACCGACAACGACGCGGTGCAGGAAGTTGCTGCATTAGGGTTTGAATTTAAGAAGGTTGGACACGGCGGCATTTTTGGCTTTATCAACGTGATAACACTCGAAGGCGACCCCCGTATTCAGCAACCGCCGTCGCTGGCATACCGGGGTGCCACTGCCCGGCAGGCAAGAGAGGCTCCGTCAAAGCCCCAAGCTCCCGGCTCAGGGTTGGTGAAAGCTTCGAGGACGGAGCAAGAACCGCAGGGGGACTCACTTCATCACGTCCCTCCTTTACACTCAAAGTGCGCTTTGTCTCCGTTGCAGAGACGAGTCCTCCCGATCCACGCTCTGGCTGGGAACTAAAGAAGACCACACCAGCCAACGCGGCGAGTGTCAGTAAAACGACAGGTAATTTGTATCTCATAGTGCTTGTTTTTAGTCTGGTTGCCCGCTCGGAAAGTGATCCGCGCACACACAATCCCGAATAAAGTGACTCATTCTCTTCTCCAAGCATCCTATTTCAAAGTTCCTGTGGCGTTTAAAACAATGGCGCGGCGAATGTTTTGGACGGGTGGGATTCAGCGGATTTCCGGGGGTGGGTTGTTACGTTTTATTGGCAGTTTGAACATTCGCGGGGCATCAAAGAGCGGTCGCGCTGCTTGACCTCGCACGGCGGCGCGTTACCGTCCGCTCCCTTTTCAAAAAATGAGCATAAAACGCGCGTTGATTTCGGTGTCGGATAAAACTGGTCTGGTGGAGTTCTCGAAGGAACTCGCTGCGATGGGAGTGGAGATTATTTCCACCGGCGGGACGGCGAAGCTGCTGGCGAAGGAAGGCGTGCCGTGCGTCGAGATTTCGCAGTATACCGGCTTCCCGGAGATGATGGATGGTCGCGTGAAAACGCTGCATCCGAAGGTCCACGGCGGGCTGCTTCATCTGCGCGACAATGCCGAGCATGTGGCGCAGGCGGCGGAGCACGGAATCAAGGCCATAGACCTCGTGGTCGTGAATCTTTACCCGTTTGAGGCGACGGTGGCGAAGCCGGACGTGACGCTCGAAGACGCCATCGAAAACATCGACATCGGTGGACCTTCGATGCTCCGCAGCGCGGCGAAAAATTACCGCAGTGTGACGGTGTTGACGGACCCTGCCGACTACGCGGAAGTGATCGAGGCGATGAAGGCAAACGAAGGTGCCACGACGCTGCAACTGCGCGAGCGACTGGGAATCAAGGTCTTTGTGACCACTTCAAAATACGACGGCGCAATCGCGAATTTCCTGAACAAAGAGAACGAATGCAGCAGCGGCTTCAGCGTCTGCCAGCCGCGTGTTACCGAGCTGCGCTACGGCGAGAATTCGCACCAAAGCGGCGCACTTTATGGACGCTGGAACGAGTATTTTGAAAAGCTCGCGGGCAAGGATTTATCCTACAACAACATCCTCGATATTTCTGCGGCGGCGGAGCTGATGGATGAGTTCAGCGAGCCGACGGTGGCGATTTTGAAGCACACAAACCCGTGCGGTGTGGGAAGCGATGCGGACCTGCGAGCCGCTTGGGATAAGGCTTTCGCGACGGATAAGCAGGCGCCGTTTGGCGGCATCATCGTCTGCAACCGCCCGCTCACACTTGGGCTTGCGGAGGCGATCAGCGAGATTTTCAGCGAGGTGATCATCGCGCCGGAATTCGATGCCGACGCCCGCGCTTTGCTCCAGCGGAAAAAGAATCTGCGTCTCATGCGCCAGCTCCGCGCAGTCGCGGAGCCGAAGGGGAAGGACGACTTCGTGCTGCGCAGCGTGGCAGGCGGAATCCTCGTCCAGAATCGCGACTGCTACGCAGAGGAAAAGCGCGAGACAGCGACCGTGCGCAAGCCCACCGCCGAGGAACTCGCGGCGATGGAGTTTGGCTGGAAGATCGTGAAGCATGTGAAGTCCAACGCCATCGTCTATGCAGGAAAAGACCGCACGCTCGGCGTCGGCGCAGGCCAGATGAGCCGCGTGGACAGCAGCAGAATCGCCGTCGCCAAGGCGAAAGACGCGGGTCTTTCGCTCGCGGGCAGCGCAGTGTGCTCGGATGCGTTTTTCCCATTTGCCGACGGCCTCATCGCCGCAGCCGATGCGGGTGCGACCTGCGCAATCCAGCCCGGCGGTTCGCAGCGCGACGCAGAAGTCATCGCCGCCGCCAACGAACGGGGAATGGCGATAATCCTCACGGGCATCCGTCATTTCCGCCATTAACGCAGCTCTGTGAATGGTGAATAGTGAATGGTGACTTGTCGCAAGCGTGCTTGCGTTCACCTTCACAAAGCGCGACCAAATCACGCTTGCGACCATTCACAATTCATCAGTCACCAGTCACAATTTATCTATGCATCTCGGCGTAAACATCGACCACGTCGCCACGCTCCGGCAGGCCCGCTACGTGGGAAACATCGCCACACACAACGCGGAGCCGGACGTGCTCGCCGCAGCGCAAATCAGCGTGAAAGCAGGCGCGGCGGGAATCACCGTCCACCTACGCAGCGACCGCCGACACATCCAGGATGCGGACGTTTTTCGCATACGCGAGCGCGTGCAGACGAAGCTCAATTTTGAAATGGGCAACTCGCCCGAGATCGTGGAAATCGCTCTGCGGCTCAAGCCGGACGAAGTGTGCATCGTCCCCGAAAACCGACGCGAAGTGACCACGGAAGGCGGGCTGGACGTGGCCGGGCACTTCGACGCGCTGCGGGCCACGGTGGAAAAAATGCACGCTGCGGGAATCCGCGTGAGCATGTTTATCGAGCCGGACGATGCGCAAATCACCGCATCGCACCTGCTCGGCGCGGAGATGGTGGAGCTGCACACCGGCGCGTTTGCAAACGCTGAAGGCGACGCGCAGCAACGGGAACTGGAGCGCATCCGCGACGGCGCACTTTTCGCCCACTCGCTCGGTCTGCAAGTCAACGCGGGCCACGGGATCAATTACACCAACATCGTGCTCATCCGCACCGTGCCGCATCTCGTGGAGCTAAATATCGGCCACAGCATCATCTGCCGCGCCGTGTTCACCGGCCTCGACGCCGCAGTGCGCGAGATGATTGCGCTGATGCGCTAAACTCGCATGACTCCCGCACAGCCATTTCTCAAAGGCATCGGCGTGGACATCGTAGAAATCAGCCGCATCGAGCAGGCAATCACGCGACAAGGCCGCGCATTTATCGAGCGGGTCTTCCTGCCATCCGAGCAGGAGTATTGCGACAGTCACCGCCAACCCTCGCGCAGCTACGCCGCCCGTTTCGCCGCAAAAGAAGCCGTGGCAAAAGCCTTCGGCACCGGCATCGGCGCACACGTAGCCTGGCTCGACATCGAAGTATGCCGCACAGAAGCCGGTGCGCCTTTTGTAAAACTGCACGGCACCGCAGCCGCCACCGGAGCCGAGCGAGGAATCACCCAAATCCTCCTCAGCCTCAGCCATAGCGAACACTACGCCGTGGCGAATGTCGTCCTTGCATAAAAAGCCTCTGCAATTTCAGCAAACCGTGGACCAATGTTCCTCAGGCTCTTGAAGGAACAAGGTTCATGTGGAGCCATCACTGTTCACGGAGCACACTCACAAGGTTGCAAGCTCTGCCGTAAACGGAATCGTCGGCAACCCAGAATTTCCTGTTTTGTTCCAAGGCCATGCGTTGTTCATAATACCACCCCCAAAAAGTCATCCAATGAAACCGGCAGTTTCGTTCCGAACATACCTTCAAGCTGATTGTATGGGCCTTCCAGTTCGAATATATTGACCATAATCACTTCTGCGGACGAACCGGCAGATGGCTGTAGGCAGAAGTATCGGCCAACTAGATCACTCGCAAAATATCATTTGCGCCAGATCGTCTTCACGGTCACGACCACGGCGGCGGCTTCTAAAAAGCCCCGCTCGTTAAAGAGCTAAGCAAATTCACAAACCGCCGCGTTCCGAAAGGCGCGGCGGTTTTGTCGTCGAAAAAGCACTCACTTCGGGCCTAAATAGCCGCAACCTCGCCATTGCCACCCATCTTTTGAGCCAGACGGATATACCAGCGTGTAAGAATCGGAAGCTGAGTGGTAAAATAACTCGAAGGACTTTCGATCCGGTGAAACCCAATACCCATGATCCCAAAGAAGGTAGTCGCTAGGAGCAACTACTAAATTTTTTGAGTCAGGAAACGGCGGCCCTTTTTTCGATAATACGAGGTATGTATCTTCCAGTTTAGTGACAGTGTTTCTCAGCCGATATTTGCTGAAGCTCATCGGCACGAGTGCGGTGATTATGGAGCCTGCGAAGACGATGGCAGAGAGTTTTCGCAACAGATGTAACTTGCGTCTGCTTCCATGAACCCAAGCGATTACCGAGACTCCCGCGATGGCAATACCTGCAACAGAAAGGATGGCTATGGTTCCCCAGCCACGGATCGAACTGCCGGAATGCGTCATCCCGAATGAAATTACACAGGCAAATCCAATAACGAGGGTCGTGAGTGCGGCGGTTTGGCTTCGCGGAGTCATGCGAGTAAAACAGTCGCTTTCGGATTTCTTGGTGGTTCCTACCTTGCCACCAGCGCCGCCGCATCCACTCGAAGATCAGGAACTGCGGTGGATTGGGCGACACTCAGTAGCTCCACTTTCCCGTAGCCTTGGTCATTCGGTAGGGTGCGGACTTCTACGAGTTTTTCGTTCACGAGGACGATCCAGAATTCCTTCACCCCAGCGCGGGCGTAGGCGAGAGCTTTGTTGCGGTCATAGTCTTCGCTGGTCACGGCGACTTCGATCACGAGTTCGGCTGTTGTGGGATGTGCGGACCAGAAATCGGCCTCCTGACCAAGAACTACGGCGATGTCCGGCTCCGGCTCAGAACCTGTGGCGGTGCATGTAATCGGTTGTTCGGAACGAATAGTGTAGAACTCATCGGGAGCCACTTTTTGCACAAGTTTGAACAAACGGGTGGCAATAGATGCGTGGAGTGGTGACTTTGGCATTTTTGTAAAAACGACTCCGTAGAGCAGTTCGGTGTTTTTTCCGAGATGCCCCATTTCACCGAGCGCTTGATACGCTTGGATGCTCAACGGGTGAACGTAGTCCGTGTTGCGCGGGTCCGGCAGAATGACGGTGCTCATTTCCCCGAAACTAGCGGTCTATCGCGGATCAGGCAATGCCTCAAATTCTCGGCAAAATCTGCAACGACGCGCTGAATGGCAAAGAGCTTGCGGCCTTCCTGCTTCTTGACCGAAGGATGGGCATTGCGCCGGATGGACGGATTTTTGCTTACGTTTCAAAGCCTTAGTCGCTGGTTTTCTCGCCGAGATTTCCCCTTCCGCTTTGCCCGCAGCGGGCTATGTTTCGCGTCATGTTGACGATTACTGAAAACGCTGCGCGGCATCTTCGCACGATGATTGATGAAAAGGGTGAGCCGGGGAAATGCCTGCGCATTTTTATCGAACGCGGCGGTTGCGCGGGGATGAGCTACGGGATGTCGCTCGATGATGAAAAGCAGGGCGATTTTGCTGCGGAGCGCGATGGGGTGAAAGTGATCGTGGACCCTGAGAGCTTGCAGTTTTTGCAGGGTTCATCGGTGGATTATTGCGACGACCTCACGGGCACCGGTTTTCGGATTCAAAACCCGAACGCATCGCGCTCTTGCGGCTGTGGCACTTCTTTCGAGCCAGCGACAGACGAAGCGCACGCTCATTAAAGCGACATGGCCCGCAGCCTTCTGGGATTTGATGTAAAGGAAGAGGCACCGCGTCCGCGCGGCAGCGGTTTTTTCCTGTGGAGCGTCGTGTTGCTGCTGCTTTCGGCGATTGCGATTGCGAGTTGGATTGGGAGTTTTTACATCGTCGCACATCCTGAGAATCCGCGCTGCTACATGATTCTGAAGAAGCTGAAGCAGCTCAAGCCGCCGAAACATTTTCCCGTCACTGATGGGCCATTTGGAAAGTTTCTCTCACCGAAAATGATGCTGGATGAGTTTGGCCGGATGGGGCCGGAAGTCCTCGTGCGCAGAAATGAGGAGCTGCTCCGCGCCTACATTAAAAATTATATGGAGACGAAAAATCCGGTGCCGTATGTGGCGGGAAATTTCGAGGTGATCGCGGCTTACGAGCTGGCGAAGGGCGAGTTTTTTCCCAGCGGCGTCGTGGCGCTCACGCAGGCTAGGGATTATCCGCAGGTGCTTGTGGAGATGGTCTTCCCGGCGATGGCTTCGAGCGCGAAAACGATCCGCGAATTGCTGCCTGCGGGACGGGAGATTTCGCTGGAGCGCTCGCGTGATCTTGCGGCGATTTTGCGTGTGCAGAGGCTCGCGGATTCGCGGCTTCAATTCACGGTGGTGCCGCTTTCCTATGGGAGTTTTCAGCTCAAGGAAGGGCGCGGAAGTTTCACGCTGAAATCGCCCGCCGATTTAGAAGACCCGGCAAAGGGAGGTAGAGCGGATAACACGATCAACATCGCCGGAAACCTCCCGATGATCTTCGGAGATCGTCTGGAAAAAGGCATGGCCGCGCACGCGGAATACCGCCGCAAAATGTTCACAGCGGGCGAAGCGGAGCGGACTGGTGCAAACGCGCTCGTCGCGATGCGAGTTGCGGATCAAAACGGCGCTCCGGTCGAAGTGGCGACGCCGGTGGTGATTCGGCAGTCACCGCTGCCTGTCGTCCCCACGCCGCCGCCCGCTCCCGCGCAGCCTTTGCGCACGCCGCAGCCGCCTGTGGCGCTGAGGCCAATCATCATTCAGCCGCCATCCAGCGCGGAACTTCCTGAGCGTTTTCCGCTTCCACCGAGGCCGATTGTCCGAGCTACTCCGGTACCTGCGCTTGCTGATCCGCCAAGGCCCGTGGTGCTTTCCACGCCACGGCCCGCGACGCCTCGCGTGCTGTCCATCAAGGAAGCGAGCGCGATGGTGGATGCGCCGGAAAATGCGGCCAACATGCTGCTCACGGGCGAATTTGTAGTCACGGCGGTGATCGGTCAGCGGGTGGCTCTGCGTGCTCGCGAGGCATTGCGCGAACGGGATGCGGACCCGACTCAGCCGGGCAGCAGCGGTGCGATGATTGTCGTGGAATTTCTGCCGGGACAAACTCCGCCAGCGAAGGATTCGACGGTCATTCGGAATCCGCAAAACGGATTTGTCATCCGCTCGGTTCGCCGTGCGCAGGGCGGGCAGATTATGATTTTGGCGGATGAAAAAGCTGCGCGATAAAACACCTTTCGGCCTTGCTCCGGCGGGCGCGATTTCTATTCTCCGCCGCGTGAAATTTCACGGAAGCCCAAACAGCCGCAAGCCCGCGTGATTACCGGAATCATGCCCACCACTTGCATCTGGCGAACGCTTGCCGTTCTTCGCAACGCGCTCTTTTTTTTCGTGGGGCTGATGGGCGCCGGGGCTTTGCAGACACATAATGTCGGCCTTCCAGAATCGGGCACGCTGGGAAAAAAATGGCGTCACTTTGAGGAACACGGCGCGAAGTATTCGCTCGTCTTTGTAGGCTCCAGCCGCGTCGCGCATCACTTCATCCCGGAACAGTTCGATGCGGAGCTGAAAAAAGCGGGCGTGGAAATGAAGTCGTTCAATTTTGGGCAGGACGGGATGTTTCCGCCGGAGAGTTTCTACGCGCTGCGATCTTTGCTGGAGCAGACGCCCGCGCGTCCGCGCTTTGTGCTGATTGATTTGATGAACTTCCGCCCCATCCTGAAAGGCAACGAAGAAGCCGAGCGTGCCGTGGCATGGCACGACTGGCGGCACACGCTGCTCGCTGTGCGGATGCTGCTTTCCAGCGATTATGAGAAGCCGGAGGAAGACCCCGGCATCCTGTATCATGCGCGGCTTTTCACGAAGCGCACGCTGGGCGAAGGGCGCTGGCATGATTGGCTAAAAACGCGCGTAAAACTCAAGCAGCGGCCTTCCTCGGCGGTTGCGGATTCCGGCTACGAGGCGCTGAAAGCGGGGCCGATGGATGCAAAGGAGACGGAGCGATTTCGCAGCCTTGTGGATGGACTTAAAAATACGGATCGCCGCGCGGAGTTGCCCGCCGCGTATCGCCGCGAGTTGGAGTCGCTGATTCGTTTTGTTCGCGAGCACGGAGCGGAGCCGGTGTTTGTCGTGTCGCCGGATATTTTTGCTTCGCAACGCTACATAAACTGGCCGCCCGCCGGCGTTGCGCAGTTTTCTTACGACCGGCCCGACGCCTTTCCGACGCTGTATCGGACCGAGCAGCGCTACGACGCATCGCATCTCGATGATGAGGGAGCGAAAGAGTTCACGCGCATTTTCGCCGCAGAGTTTGCCGAGTGGCTGAAACGCAAAAAATGAAGACGCTCCGAAACATCCTTTGCCTGCTCGTCGGCTTCATCGCGGTTGCGGCGATTTTGCAGTTGGTGCTGCCGCCGCGCCATGTGCCGACAGTCACGGAGAAGCTCGCACGATACGCGGCTGCGAGCGATGAGTTCGACGTGCTCGCAATCGGATCGAGCCGCACTTACCGGCAGATCATCCCGTCGGTTTTCAACGAAGCCACCGCATCCGCAGGCAAACCGGCGCGGCTTTTTAATCTCGGCATTGATGGGATGCGCCCGCCGGAAGACACCTACGTGCTGGAGCAAGCACTCGCGCTGCGGAAGAAGCCGCTCAAGCTCGTGCTCGTGGAGTGCAACAACATCCGTTTCGACATCCGCGAAGAGGACGAAGGCACGGTGCGCGCGGTGCATTGGCACGATGGAAAACGGTGGCTGACGATTGCAAAACTTGCGTTCTTTTCCGACGCGAAGAAGCGCAACTTTGGAGGCCGCATGAAGCGGCGGCTGGATGCGTTCCCGGAGTTCTGGGGCCACACGGAATACTGGTTTCAAAAAGAGACACAGCTCGGCTATCCGAGCGAACTGCTTTCGGACTATCTCTTCGAGCGCAAGCTCGTGCGCAATCCCATCGGCCCCGATGGATTCAAGGATTCGCCGGTGCGCTCTGCACTTTCGGGCGAAGAATTGGGGCGGTATGAAAAGGACGTGGGCGCGATGCTCAAGACGCCGCCGCGCTTTGATCGCTCCGATTGGGTGAGCCAGGCGGAGCTTGAGGAAAAGCGGCGCATCATCGAAAAAGCGGGCGCGAAAATGGTGCTCATCGTCCCGCCGTATCCGATGACGAAGCGCTTCCTGCCCGAAGACGCCGCGCAGCAGGCGGGCGTGCTGGATTTTTCCAACCCGGCAACTTACTCCGTGTTGTACGAACCCAAAAACCGGCTCGACGAAGGCCACACGAACCGCGTCGGCTCCGAGATTTACACGCGGATGATCGTCGAGAAAATCCTCCAGCATTTATGAACACACGATTTTTCACGCGGCAAGTCGCCGCAGCATTGAGGAACCAGCCATGACATTCGCCGCCGTAGAACCCGCAAAACCCATCCTGTTCGTCGAGTTTCGCTTCCTGTGGATATTCGCGCTCATCTTCGGCGTGAACTGGATGCTGCGCTCCAACACCTCGCGCAAAGTCTGGCTGCTCGTTTGCAGCCATGTGTTTTACGGATGCTTTTTCATCGGCAATCCGTTCGAGTTTTTCCCGAATCTATTCGCGGGAAAATGGGCGGAGTTGCCCGCTGGCTGGTGGTTCCCGTCGCTGCTGTGGTTCAGCACGATCATGGATTACTACGTCGGCGTCGGGATCGAGGACGCGAAGGATGAGCGACGACGCAAGCTGTGGGTGGTCGGCAGTTTGGTGGTGAATCTCGGCGTGCTTGGGTTCTTCAAATACTACGGCTTTTTTGATCAAAACGTCCGCGCTGTTTTCGCGTGGCTCGGCCTCACGCCGAGCTGGAAACCGCTCGAAGTCTTCCTGCCCTACGGCATCAGTTTTTACACGTTCCAAAGCCTCAGTTACTCGCTCGAAGTCTATCGCAAGAAACTGCCCGCCGAGCGCAATTTTCTAAACCTCGCGTTCTTCATCGCCTTCTTCCCGCAAGTCGTCGCGGGGCCGATTGTGCGGGCGATGACGTTCCTGCCGCAGACGCTGAAAAAGGTCGAATGGAGCAGCATTGATGTGCGCGGATGCCTCGTGCTGTTCCTCATCGGCTTCATCAAAAAAGCATGTATCGGCGACCGGCTATCGGAAGTCTCGGACCTCTATTTCGCCGCGCCGGAAAACTACAGCGCATTCAGCGCGTGGGCTGCATCCATGTGCTATGCGGGGCAGATTTACTGCGACTTCAGCGGCTACAGCGATATGGCCATCGCCGTCGCGCGACTGCTCGGCTACGAGCTTTGCCAGAACTTCGCGTTCCCGTATTTCAGCGCGAGCATCACGGAGTTCTGGCGGCGCTGGCACATGAGCCTCAGCTCGTGGTTGCGCGATTACCTCTACATTTCCCTCGGCGGAAATCGCGGCTCGAAGCTCTTCACCTACCGCAACCTCATGCTCACGATGGTGCTCGGCGGGCTGTGGCACGGAGCTTCGTGGACGTTTGTAGTCTGGGGCGCGATGCACGGATTTGCGCTCATCGTTCATCGTGAATGGTCGCGCGTCACCGCTGCTGCTGTCGGCATTGGAAAAGTGATGAAGTTCATCGCCGTGCCGCTCACTTTTTTCTGGGTGATGCTTACGTGGGTGCCCTTCCGCGCAAACGACATCTACATTGATCGCCCGAATGCTTCCGACAACACGGCCAAGCGACTCGTGCGGACGAGCGCCGGTTTCCAAGACCTCCAGGAACACAAGCTCGTGTATCCATTCGCGAAGCCGGTAGAAACAATGACGGATGGCCGCACTGAGTCCGTGCCGCTCCTTACTCATAATGTGAAAGCGGGCACCTGGACCGGCACAAACGAGAAAGGCAAAGCGGTAACGATCCAGCTCCACCAGACCGGCTTTGAACTCACCGCCAAAGTCTGGCAGTCCCTCGTCTTCTTCAAGGACCACGCCAAAAAGAACGTCTGCGGAAACGCAATCTGGGTCCTACTCGGCGTGCTCGTGCTCGTGCATTGGCTAAACTCGCGCAGCTACCTCTCAAAATGGTGGCGCACGATCCCGGAGTGGCTGTTTTCCCTGCTGCTAGGAGCCGGATGGGCGCTCGCCCTCGCCTTCAAAGTAGTGGCCTACAAGCAGTTCATCTACTTCCAGTTCTGAGCAGCGGCGCACAAATAGCGATAATCACAATACCACAATTTCGCATAGAGCTTCACGGCATCATGAAACCGATGCTGCGCTAATGACCTTCTCCACATCGCGCGACGATGGGGGAGCGCAGCCTCATGGTCACGAGCACCGTGCAACAGCGCGATGACGTAAATGGATTCTTCGCGGAAAAAATAGAAAATGCCGTAGGGAAAAGTGGGCAGATTCAAGCGACGAATATCGTCGAATCGTATCCGATGGCGAAACGGAGCGTTTCCCAGTTCACGCAATGAGAACTCGGCCACTTCGATAAATCGCTCTGCCTATCCCGCATCCTTCAACGCATAGTGCAGCACGGCCTCCTCGAAATCACATCAACGAGCGGATGCTTAAGCATTACGAACATCAGCGATTTTCCGACGCAGCACGGCAAAGAACTCCGTATTAAATGGCTTCGCGAGTTCAGGATGCTCCAAGAGTTCACTTTGGCGACGGCGCAATTCCGCCCGCTGCCCGTCTGTCACTGGCGCGATGTCATCCCGATGCTCGTCCAGCCATTCGACGAGCTGGGATTTCTCAGTCAGCGGCAATTCGAGAATAGCCTCTTCGATTTCACTCAACGTGCTCATGCGCGGAAAATGCCCGCTGTTCTACGGCCCGTCAACTCACTGGTTTGGGCGACAAAGAATACGTCGTTTAGCATTGAGCCGCATTTCATCCATCGCCTTTTGAGGGGCGGATTTGAATGCTTTTAGCACACTGACCCGCTTTCCCAAAGTTGCCCCACGTTCCCCTCGATCAAACGTCCGAAAACGGCGCGATGAGCGGAATCGTCTGCCGCCCGTTACGGCGGTAAACCAGAAAGTCAGAATCCGTCGTCCACACACGGCATTTCGGTTCCCGTTCGGACAACGAAACGACACACGCATCGGCGAAATCCATCGGCGTATCCGCATACTTCTCCAGCAGTCGCCAGATTCCCGCCGCCGCAGGCTCAAACTCGAAGGTCACCCGGAGAATCCCCGTCTTGTGAAGTTTCGCAAGTGCCGCACGCGAAGGCCCGGATTCACCAAGTAAATGCTAGGCTTCCGCAAATACCGCCTCACAAGTGAATAGCGGTGGTCGCAGCGATTTGAAAACACCCACTGCCCATTTGTGCCATTCATCCGAGCGGTCGAGCAGAGCCACGAGCGCCCCCGTATCCACGAAGACCGTTCCCATCACTTCGCCGCCCGCTTCCGGCCAAACTCTGCGAGATGTTTCTTATTCGTGGAAAGGTCACGCCTTCCACTCGCCCCAATGCGCCCCGGTTTCTCAAAAAGGTCACGAGCCAAGTCATAGCAACTTGGCCCCGCGCTCAGCCGTTCGGTCAAATGACGCAGCAAAGTTTGCTGTTGTTTGCGCGATAGCGATTCCACGGCTTGTTCAATCTCCATCAACGTGCTCATGCGCGGAAAATGCCCGATGTTCTACGGCCCGTCAACTCACTGGTTTGGGCGACAAAGAAAACGTCATTGAGCATTGAGCCGCATTTCATCCATCGCCTTTTGAGGGGCGGATTTGAATGCTTTTAGCACACGGACCGGCTTTCCCCGCTTTCCCCCAATGACTTCAATTCTACGACAAAAACAAGATAGGTTTCCGCTACGTAACGCTAAGTGCCACGCAGTGCGATTTTTACAGATCGCCTGTATTTCACAGGGTTCTAGCGCCTAAACGCCGCTGGAATTACGCAGGATTGCGGGAGGTGCGGTAATACGCAGGCGCGGCAAGCTCTTTTTCGCTCATATATTTACTGCGAGCGGCTTGCCAAGGAACAATAAAAACGGCAAAGTTTGATCAGTTCAAAAAAACAGCCCCGCCCGATGTTAAAAACATCGGAACGAGGCTGAGATTTAGAATTAGCGCCAGTATAAGCCCTGGGTGCGAGCTCGGTTGAAACGCCCTTTCTAGGTCGCACGAAAAAAGGTAGACGGTTCTCATCGCGAGTCAAGTCAACGAACTTGGTTTTTGGGGCGGTAGAACTCAAAGTCTATCAAAGCATCGAATTGCATCTGCCGCACGTGCGGCAAGCCAATCGTTTTCAGATGGATGAAAGGGCAAATTGTTCCGATCCACGTGGACACGGACCAACTGTTCCTCAATCTCTGATAAACACTCATGCGCCCCGCTGGGTATCCCAGCGGGGCGTTATTTTTCAAAAGTCGCCGAAGCCAGGAAGGTTGAGGTGGACTCCGTGTCCCATGACCCCTTGTCCCAGGCGAAAAAATTGAAAACTTTCCGGCTTCGTTACGTGTTATTTTTATTTTTTGTCACCTTAACCCCGTTTCCTCGGGAGTTCCTTGCCGAGCTTGCCGGCGTAGCGGCAGCGGTAGTCGGGAACGGGGGTCACGACTTTTCGATCAAAAACAGAAACTCCTTGTTCGTTTTCTCTGCTTCGGAAATCCACTCGTTCGTCCATCGCATTCCAGCCATCACGTTTTTTCGATGGTCCACTTCTAGCACTTCTAGCACATGGCCGACGGAGGATATGACATCGTTCAACTCTTCCGCTGTAGCGCGACCACCCGAACTGTACGACAAGATGATGTGCTTCGCTTGCGTTGCCAGCAAAAGGCGCTCGATGGCTTCGACTGCCATGAAGCGCCCTCCGCTGCCTTTGCGGAATTCTTCAAACGCAGAGCCGCCTACCGTGTCCGAGGTGTCTGTTCGGCGTTTCGCTTTTCCAAAGGTGGATGGGCTGTCGTTTTGGCAAATGGTCGTCCAAAGATGGTAGTAGGCGGCGTAGCGTACTCGGGATGGGGGCATCTTTTCGTTATTCGAGCCGTAGGGTGGGTCAAAGTAAGCAAGGTCCGCTTCCACATGCGGCAGTAGGTCAAAGATGTCGCCACGGTGGACGGAATGGTTTTCCGTGCGCGGGAGCAAGCGGGGCACTTGCAATTTGAGGGAGTTGTAAGAGCGCGGCGACCAGTCGTTGAGGTAGGAGGCAAAGTGCCCAAGTGTGCTTTCCACTTGGTCGAGTGCGCGAATCAAGCTCGTCAGCAAGACAGCGTGCTCGATTTTTGATAACGAAAGGTGGTCGAGTTCCTGCCGGATGGCGTCCAAGCGTCTGGTGTTGTGCTTTTGCCACGGCTTCTTGAGGCCGTCTTCGCTGGCGGAGCAGCCGCCGTTTGGGTCGCCGCCGTAGTGTTGGGTGAACCAGCCGTCTATTCCGGGTAGGGCGTTGAGATGCGCAATCAAAGGCTGGTAGTGCTCGGGTGGATGCTCGTTAAGCAGATAGCATTGCCCGAAAACCTCGGACCAAGCGGAAAGGTCGTTCGCGATGACTCGATGGCCGACTTGGGACAGCGCTTGGGAAACGCGCGTCGTGCCGGAGAAGCCGTCGAGCACGCTGTGCGGCTTCACCTTTCGGATGAGCTGTAGAATATACGGGAGCAGCTTCCGCTTTGAGCCTGCGTATTTGATACCCTCCGTCGGCGGTGCATCCACGACGAGGTCCGTAAAAAGGTCGAGCGTCTGCGTGCTCATGCGAGTTGCGACACCTGCTTTTGTTCTTCGATGTCCTGTTTGAGACTAGCCAAGGCTAGCTCGTGCCCCTTGCTGGTTGAGACAAGCGCGTGGGAAAACAATTTCACCAAGACTGGACTGTCCGAGTAATCTATCCAGCCATTGGTGGTGCTTTCAAAATACTTTAGGCCATTTTTGGTGTGTGTCCAAAGGCCGCGCTGGAGGGCGTTGGCGGTCTTGCCACCGTAGCGCACTTCGCAGACATAGTCCCCGTCGCCATCGTAGAACCGGAAGACGGGATGCTTGCGCTTGCCCTCTGCTTTCACAAACTCAATGCGAGTAACGTGACTTCGGGCCTTCTCGGCGTCAAAGACGAGCATGTTGCACTGCTTTTTCTTCTCGTCGTAGATGAGCGGCAGGACATTCATGCGGCCAAACTCGGCGAATACAGGATCGTCCCAAACCTGTACCAATGCTTTGCCTTCAATCAGCGCACCCAGCGACTGAAGTTTCGGGAACATCTGGAAATTTTTGTCGGTTGAAAGTTGGAGATAAGCATTGCCGTATGCCTTTATGCTCACGGGGAACTCGGCTTTCGTGATCTCATTGATAATCGTGATGTCTTCCTCGCGCTCCTTGCGGCGGTAAAAGTCTTTGCCCACATGGGCGGAGCGGAAGTCATACATGAACTGGTTGATGAACTCAACAATCGCGATCTCTGCGAGGTCGCCATGCGTCTTGTTTCCAATCTGCCGCATCGCGAAAATGTTGCTCAGCGTAGTCGTGACGAGGTGAGGATTCTTGCTGATGAGCAACTTCAAGCGCGCGGTGAAGTCTTTGTATGGCGTCATGGGAGATATGGGGCAGGTTCCGAGTTTGAGAGCAAGTCCGCCGTCATCTTTTCTAGCCTACACTGAACCAGCTTGTGTGCTGTGGAAACGGGGCCAAGCGAAAGAATGGAAAACTTTCCGGCTTCGTTGCGTGTCATTTTTCATTTTTATCGCCTGACTCCGTTTCCTCACAGTCATCCACCTTTGCGAGTACAGGAGTCATTTGTTCAAACAGTCAGTTCGCAAGTTGGATGCGCTTCGAACCGGGCGGGCTATGGCACGCGCTTGGTGGCGGGGTCGCTCCATGCGCTTT
>JANMLS010000399.1:0-2202 GCA_031372675.1 Verrucomicrobiaceae bacterium | reverse complement strand
TATTTATATAATTTATTAAAAGGATTTATTTATAAAATCACCATATAAACCATTTAATGTGATATGTTGAGTGTTTTCAATTCTAAAAAGAGGAGCTAAATCATTTTGTGGTGGTCTATTTGGTAATGAATTAGATTTAATTTTATCATCTAATTCTTCTTTAGTTTTAAACATTGTTCTAGGACCAAATAAATATCCTTCTTCTAAATTTAATTTAAATGTTACAGATGCTCTATAAATTAATGAGTAAGAAGGAGTATCGTGTTTATTAGAAGACAAAACAGGAACACTATGGGTAAATTCGTTATTTGTTTTTAATCCTAAAATTAATAAAGTATTATTAGACATTTCAATATCAATTATATTATTAACATCTAACTTATTAATTAATCTAAAAATTCTTGTTTGTCCAAATCTCAAATTATATATAGGAATATCATTTTCAAGATCAATAATTTTATCTGAATGTGGCTGTATTGACGAAGTATTATTTTTATAACATTGTATTTTACAAATATTTAATTTATTTGTATTGTCATTAGGGAAATAATCACAAATTTTTTGTAAAATCATACTTACAGTTGGTGTAAATTGTTTTACTTCTTGATTATTTATACTCGGACATCTCAACCATGGAGTATATTCATCATTAACTTTTCCTTGAAAAACACCAACTCTTTCTTTTGCAATATTTGTATGACCGTATGAAATTAAATCATTCCATTCAATTTCACTATTTAATGATTTAATTATATCATCAGAAGGCATATCACTAATAAAATTTTTCACAATATAACAATCTGGAGTTCCCTGTATTTTTTCCATAATATTTTATTATATTATTAAATAATAATACGATAATCAATTTTTAATTATATTAAAATTGATTTATATATCTAATATTAGATAATTATTGTAAAATATATAAAATGATAATCACTAAGCAAACAAAAGGATTAAATGAAGCAAAAAATTTATATACAGGTGATTATAAAAAAGTTAATGTATTATCTTGGCATTCTAAAGATACAGAATATTACGAATTATCTCCATATCATTTAAAAACAGATGGTAGAGAAGAAAATTTTTGTTATCCAGGAGTGTTATTTGAAAATTATTATCAATCGTGTAAGGTTTATAAATATGTTAAAAATATAAAAGTATATTCACATCATACACAAAGAAATAATCCAAATGGTTTATGGTGGGATTATCAATGCCCTAACGGAATTGAAGAAGCTTATCATGAGAAAGATATAAACAATCCAAATGATGATGTAAACGATAAAAAAGTGACAAATGGTTATTATAATTGGAGAAATTCTTTATGGATGTGTAAAAATCCAATAAGATATCCAGTTGGATTTCATGAAAGAAAAAATTGTTTGTTTTCTATTGGTCAAATATTTAAAAATGGTAAATGGGAAGAAAAAAGATATAATTATCTTGAAGCAAGAAAGAATATTTATATGAAAGAATATATTAGATTGATAAGACAATTACCTATTTATAAAAAATTATTAAATGATGTAAAAAATGGAGTTAATATTATTATTACAGAAGTTGATTTACCATCGTCAAATAAAAAAGGTTCTTTTAATAAAGTAGATACAAATGGATTTTATTACCCAACATTAGAATCTTTAAATATTTTATTAAATGATCCTTCAGAAGCTTTCGGACATGGTTTATGTTTAACATATGCATTATTAGAAGATTTATCTTAATTTTATTTGTTAAATATTATTATTATTCTTATAATAATATTTTTATTTCTATTATAAAATGTTTACCGATCAAAAGTCTGGAAATATATGTAATCTTGGAGAAAAAACGGGAAATAGCGGTTCTTATGGTTCTGTATTTGTATCAAGCACAAATAATAATTTAGTTATTAAAATACCTAATAAGAACTATTACAAATATAAATTTTCAAATATATTATATCCAGAAGTTGATTCTTTATATAGAATTAAATCATCATTTATTGTTCATGGTTCTAATATATATTTAAAAGATTCTTGTGGTGAAGGAAAAGATATTGGATTAGAAATGGAACGTGCTGTAGGTCCAGCAATTAATTTAAGCGGCAATATAGATCAAAAAGGTAATAAAAATTATAAACAACCTTATGATATAATGAAAAGAATTATAGTTTCTTTAGGATTAGGAATACGTTGTTTACATCGAAATAATTTATTA
>JANMLS010000393.1:0-6560 GCA_031372675.1 Verrucomicrobiaceae bacterium | reverse complement strand
GCAACTGGCAGCCAGTCACACTTGCGCTTCGCGCAGCCAGTTGCGGCGCAACTGGACTACTGTGCCGACAATGTTGAGTGGTTCGCGTGGCATCGTGCTTGTTTGATAGTGACACAGGCTTTCCAGCCTGTGTCACGTTCCCAGCCGCCGCCGCCAGTCGCAGCCCAGCGCATTGCGGAGGCGGTGGAGCGTGGTGACGAGGATGGTGATACTCCCGGCTTCGATTTTCTGTACGGTGCGAGGGTTCAGTTCGGCCAGCTCCGCGAGTCGCCCTCGGTGGATATTCCGCAACAATGCTTGAACGGAGTTCGCTTCGCTGGAAGATCATTATATTTCTCACCAATGTTTCTGCCTATTTCTTCAAACGGTGTTTACCAAACTAATCACAAAACTTAGATGACGACTGCCCAAGTCAAGCAACTCATCAAATGCTTCCAATTCGCCGAGGATGGCGACCTGTGGCGGCGCGACTTTTCCGGCAGCACCATCGCCGTGGATTTCACCCGCGAGCGCATCGTCTATCCGCGCGAAATCCGGCGTGGCGATGAGACTACTTCGCACTTTGAGGCGCCGGAAAACTTCGTCGTCCTCGAATGTGTCTGCCGCCTGCTGGAAAAAGGCTATCGCGCTGAACACATCGAGCTAGAGCGGCGGCACAAGCTCGGTCGAAAAAGCAAAAGCAGCGGCAAGGCAGACATCACCGTTTATGGCCGCGACGGGCGGGCGCTGCTCGTCATCGAGTGCAAGACGTGGGGCGTGGAGTACGAGGCCGAGCAGGAGCAAATGCGGAAGGATGGCGGTCAGCTTTTTTCCTACTGGGTGCAGGATCGCGCCGCACGCTACCTCTGCCTCTACGCCTCGCGGCTTGGCGCAGCGGGGATTGAGTTTGGAAACAAAGTCGCGCCGTGTTCGACACGCCCGCCGAGCGTGAGGCGCAGGCGAAAAAGCCCGATGCGCTGCTCACTTGGGCAAAAGCGGCGGACACCACCGACCTCGTCGCCGTGTGGGAAGCGAAGTCGAAGAAGTCCTTCGCGCCGTCCGGCATTTTTGAAGATGACTTCGAGCCGTATAACCCCGGCTTCATCCCGCTCCGCATCGGCGACCTCCGCGAATTTCGGCAGGAGGACAAGGGGCGCGTCTTCAATCAGTTCGAGGAAATCCTGCGGCACAACAACATCTCTGACCGCTCGAATGCCTTCAACCGCTTCATCTCGCTCATCCTCGCCAAGATCGCCGATGAAAACCGCCCCGCCGCCGACCGCGCGCACTTTCAATACAAGCCCGGCGTGGACACCGACGAGGAACTGCACGAACGCCTTCAGGCGCTCTACACCGCCGCGATGGGCGGCTACCTGAAAGAGAAAGTCACCAACTATAGCCTCGCGCAGATTGATGAAATCCTCGCCTGCTTCCCGCGCCAAACCTCAAAGGACGAACTGCGCCGCATCTACCGTGAGCTGAAGTTTTTCTCGAACAACGAATTCGCCTTCAAGGAGGTCTATAACGAGCAACTCTTCCGCGCGAACGCCTGCGTAATCGAGGAGATCGTCGAACTCTTCCAGCCCTACCGCTTCCGCTACGACCGCCGCGCGCAGTTTCTCGGCGAGTTCTTCGAGTTGATGCTCGAAAGCGGCTACAAACAGAGCGAGGGCCAGTTCTTCACGCCCACGCCCATCGCGCGCTTCCTCCTCTCCTCACTGCCGCTCGAAAAGATCGTCCGCGAAAAAGCCGCGCTCGCCACCGGCGAACTGCGCGATTCCGCGCCGCTGCTCCCCACGGTCATTGATTACGCGTGCGGCAGCGGCCACTTCGTCACCGAGGCTATCGAGGAACTCCAGACGCTCCTCGCCCGCCTGCCTGACGACGTGCATCCCGGCATCAAGAAGCTGCGCGAGGCCGGCACCACTTGGGCCGGAGACTACCTCTGCGGCATTGAAAAGGATTACCGCCTCGCGCGCACGAGCCAGGTTGCCTGCTTCATGCACGGCGATGGCGAGGCGCGCATCGTCTTTGGCGACGGGCTGGAGGATCACGGCGACCGGCTGCCCGCGCGCGAGTTCGACGTGCTCGTGGCGAACCCGCCCTACACCATCAAGGACTTCAAAAAGCACCTCCGCAAAGACCGCCTGCCCGCCTACGCGCTGCTCGACACCATCAGCGACGACTCGGACGACATCGAAGTGCTCTTCGTCGAACGCGCCACGCAGCTCCTGCGTGTTGGTGGCGTCGCCGCGCTCGTCCTGCCGTCGAGCATCTTGAACAACTCCGGCATCTATACCCGCGCGCGGAAGCTCCTGCTGCAACGCTGCTGGCTGCGCGCCGTCGTCGAGTTTGGTAGCCACACCTTCGGTGCGACCGGCACGAACACCGTCGTCCTTTTCCTCGAACGCCGCCCGGACAAGCACAGCACCGACTACCGCTACATCGCCGAGGACTTCATCCAGCAGAATGCGAAGCGCGACCTCGACTGGTGCGACAGCATCGCCTTGCTCGCGCAATACTGCGCACATCGAGGCCTCGACCTTGCCGCGTATCGCGCCTTCCTTGCGCGGGCGGCGACGGATGATTTCAAAGCGGGCGAGTTTTACACCACTTATCGCCGCTGGTTCGACGAGAGCATCGAGCGGCGCGATCTGGAAAAACGCGTGTCGTTCAAGAAGCTCACCGCCGCCGAGCGCGCGGCGAAAATCGAGACGCTCTTCCACGATCTTGTATTCGAGATCGAGGCCGACAAATTCCACCACTGGATGCTCCTCCGCGACCAGCCGCTCCTCGTCGTGAAAAGCGGACAGGAGACCGCCGCCCAGCGCGAATTCCTCGGCTACCAATTCAGCGACCGCCGCGGCTACAAGGGCCTCGACATGAAGCGCGACCGCGACGGCAAGCCGCTGACCAAGCTCTACGACGAGGCAAACCCCGGCAACCTCGACAAAGCCAACGCGCACCTCCGCCGCGCGATGAGCGGCGAGCCGCCCGCGCCCATCCCGCCCGTGCTGGAGAAGAACCTCGCCCATGTCGCGCTCGTGGACTGCGTGGATTTCGAGCGAGTGGAGTTCGATACCGTCGTCAGTCTCGCAGTGAGCAGCGGGGGCAAACCAGCGGAAGCCAGCGGCTCAAGCTGGGCTGGTCGGAGCCGGTGGCCACTCGTGCGACTCGCCGACGTCACGAAAATCTTTAGCGGCGGCACGCCCGATACGCGCAACCCGGATTTGTGGGAGGGCGGGATCGCTTGGGCGACGCTCGTGGACACGAAGCAAAAGTACCTCCGCGCGACCCAGCGCACGATTTCGGCAGCGGGCGTGAAAGACAGCAACGCCGTCGTGCTGCCAGTGGACACGGTCATCTTTTCCAGCCGCGGGACCATCGGCGATGTGTGCATTGCGAAGATCGAAGTCGCCACGAACCAAGGCTACAAAAACTTCGTCTGCGACCGTGCGAAGCTGGAGCCGGAGTTTCTTTACTCACTGCTCAGACATGAAGTGCCACGCATTCAGCAACTCGCCGCAGGCATGACCTACGCCGAGGTCTCGACTGACAAGTTCGCGAACTTTCGCATCCCACTTCCACCGCTCGCGGACCAGCGCGCGCTCATCGCCGATCTCGAATCGCTCGAACGCGCCCTCGCCGCGAAGCAAACCGACGCCGACAAGCTCGCCGCCGAAATCGCAGCCTTCCTCGCCGCCTTCACCCGCACCGCGCGCGTCGGCGAGGTGTGCGAGATTTCCGACGAACGCGAAGCACCCGGTGACGGCGAGCTGGCCTACATCGGCCTCGAGCATGTCGAGAGCGGCACCGGTCGGCTCGTAGCGGACTGGCGGCCCGCCGCGCCCGGCACGGTGAAGAGCATCAACCACGTCTTCCACCCCGGCGAAGTGCTCTACGGCAAACTGCGCCCCTACTTGAACAAAGTCTGGCACGCCGACCGCCCCGGTGTGTGCAGCACCGAGTTGCTCGCACTGCGCTGCCCGCATCCGCATTTGCTGAAATGGACGCTGCTCGCCGAGTCGTTCGTCGCACAGACGCGCGACCGGATGAAAGGCAACAGCCTCCCGCGCCACAAGGCCGCCGAATTCCTCACGCAGAACCTCCCGTGGCCCGCGTCCGGCAAGTAAGCCGCCGCCGAAAAGAAGCTCGCCACGCTCGACGAAAAACTCCGCACCCTCGCCGCCGAAGCCACCGCCCTAGCCGCCCGCGAGCCGGAGATTTTGAAGCGGCATTTAGAGTAGCTGTGTTTGCCCTGCAATAAGCATAGATTCCACCAGCGAGCCGCGCATTTTCGCGCAGCGATACACTGCGCCTGATTCCGGCGAACGTGCGCTCGCTTCGCTCAACGCTACGAATGGCGTAGCGACGCTCACTCTTGGCACGGACAATCGGCTGATGTTTGGCAATCCGCTGCTGGATGGTTTTTCTATGATGCTGAAGGCGAAGACGGGCGAGTTAAGTGGTTCGCTGTTGCTGGATGGCGAGCGGGTGAAGTTTGGCGGGAATGTAGGCGCGTTCACTACTTATCGGCTGCAAACGCACGGCGATGTAGAACGTGTGGCTGGGGTGTTCACTTCGCGGGTGCGGGCTTTGATTTTAACTCGCCGATTAGGAATGCTATCGGGTCGGGGTATTTGGTGGCGGGGGCGTTGGGATACATGAGGTGACACTCGACTGGCACTGACTTGAGCTTTTCTTGCATCTTGAAGCCGAAGTTCGCGGTGTGCGTGGGGTCTTTCTGCGCTTTGCCGATTTCCGGCGGCGCGGTGTAGTGGAGGAAGACGGGCGGGTCGTCGGGCGTGGCGAGTTCGTAGGGGGAGTAGGCTTTGATCCAGGGCAGGATTTTTTCGCGGCCTGCGAGGAATTGCGCGAAGTTGGCGAAGCCGAAAGCGTGGCCGCCGTAGGTGCTGTTAGGCGTCCACTCGCGCATCTGCTGGGGGTCGAGCGTGGTCTGGGCGCCGAAGACTCCGGCGCAGGCGAGGCGCGTGGATTCGCGGGCGATGGGGTCGCTGCTTTTCGGGTCGGCCATGTCGTCGTGAAACGCGAGCCAGAGACTCGAGCACGCACCCGCCGAGCCGCCGGATGCGCCGATGCGGGCTTTGTTGATATTCCACTCCATTGATTTGCTGCGCACAAACTGCAACGCGCGAGCAGCGTCTTCGAGCGGCCATTTTACGGGCGGCTGCACGCCTGCGGCAGCCGCTTCCTGGGTGAAACGGTAGTTGATGGAAACCACAGAGATGCCTGCGGCGAGATACTCCTTCACGCCGGTGACTTTGTTTTTGTCGTTCGAGCGCCACGAGCCGCCGTGGATGAAAAAGACGAGCGGCGTGGGCTGCGCGGACTCGGCTTTCCAGAAATCCATCACCTGTTTCCCGTGCTTGCCGTAGGGGACGTTGGCCAGCGTCGGCGGCGTGGGATTTGGGTGCTCGCCTTCCGGCACCCAGAACGGCGCGGGATTGACCTTCGGCTTGCGGGGCGCGGCGGGCGCTTGTGCGCTGGCGTGGAGCGATAGGGCAGCGAGGACGATGAGCGTGAGTTTCATTTGGAAGATAGGCGTCGCAGTGTGCGCTCTATAAGCGCATCGGCAAGGATGGTAGAAGGACTTCGGATTATCCCGAAGCTACACGAAATCCCAGCATTTGCCTTTGACCACCCCTTCTGCGCCCGGCTAGTGTCCGCGCCCTCATGAATTCTCGCATCCTTTCGCTCGCGCTCGCCGCGACCGCACTCACTATGAATACACACGCACAAGACGCCGCAAAGCCGGCAGCACCCGCAGCAGACCCAATGGCCGCAGTGCCAATGGACAAAGTCAGCTACTTCATCGGTCGCAATATCGGCGGCAATATGAAGCAACAGGGCTTCCGCCCAAACATGGAACAACTCGCCGCTGGCTTGAACGACGCGCTCGACGGCAAGCCTTCAAAAATCGACGAGAAGGAACTCGAAGCTGCAATGCAATCCTTCCAGACCGCGATGATGGCTGTCGCTGCAAAAAAGCAGGCCGAAGCCGGTAAAGTTGGTGCGCAATACCTCATTGATAACGCGAAAAAAGCAGGTGTGAAAACCACCGCAAGCGGCCTTCAGTATGAAGTCCTCAAAGCCGGTGAAGGCGTAAACCCAAAGGCCGAGAGCACCGTGCGCGTCCACTACAAAGGCACGCTCATCAGCGGCGAGGAATTTGACAGCAGCTACTCCCGCAACGAACCCGCCGAGTTCCCGCTCAACGGCGTCATCCCCGGCTGGACGGAAGGCGTGCAGCTCATGAACAAAGGCGCAAAATACAAGTTCACCATCCCCGGCAAACTCGCCTACGGCGAACGCGGAAGCGCCCCGAAGATCGGGCCAAACGAGACGCTCATCTTTGAGGTCGAGCTACTGGAAATCGTAAAGTAGTCCACGGCTTTAGGGACTCTCGCAAACTCAGCTTGGGAGCGCGAAGCGCCTTGGAGTGCGTGCGACTTGTCGCCGCCGTCACTCAAGCGACTTGTCGCGCCGAGCCTCGCTCGCAAAGCTTCAAGCCGTTGCCACGGCTCTGAGCGTGACAAGTCCCACAAACCACGGCGGGAACA
>JANMLS010000444.1:0-25438 GCA_031372675.1 Verrucomicrobiaceae bacterium | reverse complement strand
GCTCGCGGGTTTGATTGGAGCCTTTGCTGTCCTTGCGAGTTTCATCGAGATAGCGCCCGTAAGTCCGCGTGCAGACGGCTACGTGCGAGACGCCCTGCGCACGAAGTTCGGCAAGCGTGGCGAGGTCGGCGAGTTCCTTTTTTCCCGTGACTAGGCGCTGCGGCAACGGCGTGAGTCCCGCGTGTTCCCAACGGCGCGAGTCGGGGAAATTCACGGCTTCATCCTGCGCGATCACGGCGTCGGAGGGGAGATTTGCCCGCACCCATTCTGTGAGACGTGCGCGGTCATCAGACTTCAGGCTGGCGTCGAAAATCGCGAGCGACTGCATTTGAAAAAAGACCGCCGCCGCGATGAACACGCCAGCAACAATCATCGCTGTGCGGTGCAAAGCAATGCTCCCCCGTAAGCTCGCGCAAACCCGCGCAAGCCCCGCCACCGCGAGAAATCCAAACGCGAGCGACACCGGCAGATGATAGCGAAACGCTGCCTTGGGCATATAGCTGTAGCCGACAAACTGGATGACCGCGAACGCAGCCAGCAGCCATTCCGCAGCCGTGATTTTGCGAGGGCTGCGCAATGCGGCGAACAGCCAGAAGACACAGAGTGCAGGGAGCAACCAGCCGCCGTAGTTGCTCTGCGTCATCACATAAAAATCATGCGGCACACTGCGGGTGACGCCCTCGCTGAGGCCCGCAAGTTTCGTAGCCTCCTCGCCGACGCTCTCAAAAAGCGCACCCGGCGAGCGAAGGAAGGGCAGATTAAAAAGCAGCCACACTCCAAGGAAGACCACGAGAAACCGACCGATGCGAGCTTTGCGCAAAACAGGCTCCGAACCACGCCACACCAACGCGAGCGCGATGGGCAAAAAGACAAGGCCCGTGTATTTCCCCGCCGCCGCAAGCGCGGAGGCAATCGCAAGCCACGAGAGCATTCGCAGCGAAGGATCGCGGCGGTATTCATTCAGCGCGAAGCAAAATGCAGCCATCCCAGCCATCAGCCACGGGTCTTCTTTGAAATAATGCGCCAGCTCAAAGAGCAGCGGATTGGTGATGCAGACCACTCCGCAAGCCCAGCCCGCCGCACCACCAAATACACGGAATGCAAGCAGCGCAAGCAGTGCCGCCGCAGTTGCAGAGACAAGTGCAGTAGCCCGCCGCCCGACCATCGCCACACTCTGCGGGTCTTTGCGCTTCTGGCCCCACAAAGTCGCGTAACGGGCGACCTCCACAGTCGAGAGCATCATCATCGGATGATTAAAATTCCGCTTATGCTTGATGATCTGCGAAACCTTCCCGCCTTCATCGGGATGATAGAAAAACGGAAACCCGCTGTGCCGCGAAAAGAGCACGAACCCAGCAACCAAAATGCTCAGAAATAACGCGATGGAGTGGCGGCGGTCGGTCATGGCCAGAACCCCGTAGCCCGTCCAATGCCTCCGTGCAATTCAACCCACACAAAAAATTCTCCCAACTTTCTAAATCTGCGGTCAGACAATCACACCCGCCGCCGCGAATATGCGTTTTTTGATGCTCTCAATCGCCCAGAGCGCGTGTTCGGCGATGAGTGGGTCGGCTTCCTGTGCTGCATTTTGCAAGGCGGGCAGGTCTTCGGCGGTGCCGGTGTTGCCTAGCGCGACGCAGACATTGCGGAGAAAGCGGGCGCGTTTAATCCGCTTGATGGGCGACTTGCTAAAAAGCGTGCGAAAGCCCTCGTCATCCAGCGCGAGAAAATCGCGGAGCGGCATCGCGGTGAAATCCCGCGCTGCAAACCGGGCCTCGCGTGATTCCTGCGCAAAGCGATTCCAAGGACACGCTTCGAGACACGCATCGCAGCCATAAATCCGGTGGCCGATGAGTGGTCGGAGTGCTTCCGGGATTGCGCCTTTGTTTTCGATGGTGAGGTAGCTCACGCAAAGCCGCGCATCTATTTTGTGCGGGGCGACGATTGCGCCGGTGGGACAGGCGGAAATGCAGCGCTCACATTTCCCGCAGTGGTCGCGGGCTGGCTCATCGGGTGGCAATTCGAGTGTGGTAAAAATCGAGGCGAGGAAAAAGTAAGTGCCCATTTCGCGCTGAATAAGCATCGTGCTTTTGCCATGCCAGCCGACTCCTGCGAGCGCTGCGAAATCCCGCTCCAGCACCGGGCCGGTATCCACGTATTGCCGCTGCCGACCGCCGTGTTTTTGCAGCCAGCCATCCAGCTCCCAGAGCCTCGGCTCGATTACATCGTGATAATCGTCGCCCCATGCGTAGCGGGCAATCGCGGGGGATTCCTCGCCGCGCTGCCAATAGTTCATCGCGAGGATGATGACGGATTTTACGCCAGCGAGCACCAGTTCCGGCGTGGTGCGGCGGTCGGCATTGCGCTCCAGCCACGCCATGTCCGCATGGTTGCCTTCCGCAAGCCACTCGCGAAACTCCTCCGCGTGAGGAGGCTCGCCCGCAGGAGCGATGCGGCAGGCGTCAAAGCCCAGTCGCGCAGCCTCCGCGACGAGTTCTGCTTTGATCTCTGCTGCCGTGCTTTCGCTCACACGTCGCAGATTTGCACTGCTTGTTTGAGCGAGACGAGCGGTTCGCGTTTCGGGATAAATTCCTGCGCGACGTGGCCCTTGTAGCCCGTCTCCACGATGGCTCGCATGATCGCCGCGTAGTTCAGCTCCTGCGTGTCATCAATTTCATTTCGCCCCGGCACGCCGCCGGTGTGGTAGTGCGCAAAATAATCCTTTCCTGCGCGGATGCGGGCAATCACGTCACCGTCCATGATTTGCATGTGGTAAATGTCGAAAAGCAGCTTGAAGCGCTCCGAGCCGATTGCCTTGCAAAGCGCGATGCCCCAATCGCTGCGGTCGCACATGTAGTCCTTGTGATCGACTCGGCTGTTGAGCAATTCCATTACCAGCGTCACGCCGCGTTTCTCCGCGAGAGGCAGTAGTTTTTTCAATCCCGCCGCGCAATTTTTCAGCCCCGTCTCATCATCCATCCCATCGCGATTTCCCGAAAAACAAATGAGGTGCTGGAAGCCCGCGTCTGCCACCGCCGCGATGTATGGCTCGTAGGCTTTGATGAGCAGCTCGTGATGCTCCGTGCGATTGAAGCCAAACGGAATGCTGCCGATCTTCTCGCCGCCTGGCCCTGCGATGGTGGGAAAAGTCGTCATCGCGCAAGTCAGGCCGTGTTTTTTCAGCACGGGAAAATCCGTCGGCTCCACAAGCTCCACGCTCGTGATGCCCATGCCCTTCGCCGCTTTGCAAAGCTCATCCAGCGGCACATCCGGGTAGCACCATTTGCAGACAGAGTGATTGATGCGCCCCTTCATCGCCACTGCGGTTTCTGCGGCTGAAATTCGCGTGGCGAGTGCTGCGGTGACGGATGCGGCGAGAAAGGAACGGCGGGATGTTTTCATGCCCGCGCAAGCTACACGGCACGCGGAAAAAGCAAACGACGGAATCCTCGAAACTCAGTGGCAGTAAAGCGAAGCGGCGGGCTAAAAACTAAACCTGCACCGCACTGCCAGCGTACGATCTCGCGGGAGATCGAGGATGGGGTTCAGGGTGTTAAGGCGGTAGTCGGTGTCGGCGATGTTGAGCACGCCCACGCTCACTTCTGCGCGGTTCTGCATGAAGCGGTATCCGGCGAAAGCGTTCACCATCCAGAACTGATCGCCCGTCGCGCCATCAGCGGAGAGCGATCCCGGCGTGTAGCCTTTGTTTTCCTGATCGTACCACGTCGCATCTGCGCGGGCGAAGAATCCGCTGTGGTGATTCCAATTTGCAAAGATCGTTGCCTCGTGAAGCGTCGCTTCGAGTGTGCGCATGCCGCCGGGGAAATTGGCAGGCGAGATGTCCGCGAGTTGCGAATCCAGCTCGGATTTCACGTAGCGATAGCGTGCGCCGAGCGACCAGTTTTCGCCGACGAGTTGATTCACGGTGAACGAAAGCGCGTTCTCTTTATACGCGATGCGCTCCTCGGTCTGCGAGGGCAGTGCGCCGATGAACGCAGGGTTTGCGGGGTCGTTGAGAATATCGAAGACGCCGATGCTGCGGTCGAGCCGTTGCTCCACCTGCGTCCATTCTGCGCCGAGATAAGTGCGCGTGGGCAGCTTGCTCTCGATGCTGATTCCTTTGACCTTGTAGCGCGCACCTTCGATGGAGCCGAGCACGTCCTCAGAGATCGTGGAGCGGAATGCCTGCGCGAAGCCCGCCATTTGCGTCGGCTCAAGGCGGATGGATTCATCGAAGCTCACGCCGCTCACAAACTCCGTATAAACGCCGCGCATCGTAAACAGCGGACTCGGTGAAAGCGTGAAGCCGACTTTCGGCGAGACGCGGTCGAGCGAATTCTGGCGGTCGCTGATGGGCGGATTGCGGAAATTTTCGGGATACTCCATGTCGTCGTACGTGACGCCCGCATGGACAGTGAGCCAGTTTGTGAGCTTCCAGTGATCGTAGGCGTAAAGCGTGAGCCGGTTGAAATCCACGACGCTGTGTTGGTCGGCTGCGGGGATGTTAAAAAGCCCGCCCGTCGCCGTCGCCGGATCGCTGAGTGAGAGCTGCTGAGTCGTGTCAAATTCACCGCTCTGGAAGCGTGCGCCGAGAATGAGCGTGTGTTTATCCAGCGTGATAATTTGCTGCAAATCCGCCGAGAAAATCTCGAACTCCGACGTGCGGCGGAAATCGAAGCGGTCGCTCGTCACTGCGGCGACGGGCGAGCCGAAGATGTTTTGCGCACCGACGCGCCCGCGACCTACGAGCGGGGCAATCGCGTCGGGCACGTTGCCACGCGCAGCGAGACCGTCGCGGCGCAGCGCGGCGTCGTCGGGAAATGCGCCGGGGTCTGCGTTTGGCGGAAGCAGTCCGCCGATGTCGCGCAGGACTTGGAGTTGCGTAGTTTCATCTGCGGTGAACGTCTGACTGTTGCGCAGCCACGAGCCGAGCAGCAGCGTGTGATTTCCGGGACTCCACTCGTGATGCCATCCTGCCAGGATGAACGCGGGGTCTTGCAATTCGCGGAAGCGCGAAGTGCTCGTGGGTACGTCGCGCAGCGCGTAGTGGTCGAACGCCTGACGCGCATCGCCCGTGCGCAAATCCTGAAACTTCGTCTGGAATAAAATCGAGTCCGACGGCGCGAGCTGGAGCTTGAAAGTGGCGTATGCCTCGAAGCGCGAGAGGTCGTCGTTCACGCGGTCGCCGTCGTCGTATTGGTAGTCCGCATCGAGCGCGTAGGAGAGATTTCCGAACGTGCCGTATTGCGAGCCGGTCATGCGCAGTTCGCCATTCGAGCGGTATTCGGAAACGAAGTTCAGCCCCAGTCCGTCGGCCTCAAACATCTTTGAGTATTCCTGCGCGGAGACGAACTGCGAGAGCGGTCCGCCGCCGACTGGCGAGAGCAGATTTGCGAGGAGTTGTTCGTTGAACCAAGGCGCTTCGTAGCGAAGCAGCACGCGACGTGAATCGCGGAGATTGTCGTAGGCGTTGGCGAGAAAAAGATGCGCCGCCGCGCTGCCGTAATCGGCATTCACAGCCCGCACCGCTTCGCGCACGGCGACTTCGGTCATGCCGTTGTTTTGGTAAATCGAAGCAAGGTTCGACGAACGCACACCTTTGTCCTGATCGAGCAGGAACTTCGAGCGATAGATGCGGCGGTTGTCGTTGAGCGCGAGCGAGTGTTCGAGGTCGGCGACGGACTCGTTGTAGCGGTTCTCCTGCTTGCGCTGAATCGCACGATACAGCGGCGGCGTCGGGTCATCCGGGTCGAGTTCCGCAGCGCGGTCGAGGTCTTTGTTTGCTAGCGATTCCAGCTCGCCCGTGCCGCCAAAAAGATTGCGCCAACTCGCCGCTTCGTTGCTGAACGCCTTGCCGAGATAGCTGTGAAAAAGCGAACGAGTCGGCTCGAGCACCGCCGCCGTGTGCAAGTCGCGCCGCCCCGCCTCGCGGTCGCCTTTGCGAAGCGACGTGAGTCCGCGTCCGAGCCACGCATTGCCGAGCGCGGGGTCGATTGCGATTGCTTGCTCGAATGAAGCGCGTGCCTCGGATATTTTGTTTTCCGCAGAAAGCAGGAAGCCGCGCAGCGCGTGGGCTTGGGCGTTGCGGGGCGTAGTTTGCAGGGCCAACTCAACATCTCTTTTTGCGTCAGCAGTACGGCCAAAGCTGAATTGCATTTCGGCGTGGCGCGCAAACGCGAAGCCCGATCCCGGTTTCCCCTTATACTTGTATGGACGAGCAGCTTTGCTTGCTGCCGTCAGCGCACCCTCCAAATCCGACTGACTTTGCTTCCAGTAGGACTCCGCAATCCACTCTGCCTCGGAGCCGTTTTCACCAACCGGCTGCACGCCGTCTTCACGCTTCACCGTAGCGATCACTTTCTCCAGCGCACGCCTGCTGGGATTCGATGCCGATACGCTACGCAGCACCACCCGCGCCTTGTCCACGCGCCCGACGGAAAGCAGCACCGCCGCGCGATAAAGCGGCGGCGCATTGCGCGGGAGCGTGCGCAGCGCGGCGAGCAAATCGCCCTGTTTGTAAGACTCAAACGACGCACCGAGCGCACGCTGCTGCGCTTCGCTGAGGCCAAACTCATTCGGCGGAATCACCGCAGGGTAATACAGCGCCCACTGCACGAGATTCGCCACGTCCTTCGCCTCGATCACCGCTGTTTTGCGCGGTGCTCTGCCGGGGACGATCTCTGCCTGCTCGCCGCTGCGCAGCGTGAGCGAGCCTGCTTTGTTGCTCAGTGCGAGTTCGCCTTCGAGCAGCGTCATTGTCGTGCGACCGCCTTTTGCCACGCGGACGATGACTTGTGTTCCGCGCAACGCTCCGTTCACCGCTGGCGTGCGGATTTGAAGCTGCTCGGCTTTTTCGCGACTGAAAAAATAGCCGCCGCCGCTTTGCACCTCCACCGCTTTGCCCGGCTCCACTTCGGCCTCGGTCAGCTCATCGAGACGCAGCTCGCTTTTATCGCTTAGTCGCAGGACTGCGCGGCTCAGTTCACCCGTGCGCACTTTATCGAGCGGCAGAAAAGCCGTGCCTACATCCGCGCCCGACCATGCGCCGCCGGAGCGGGGTCTTTTTTCGACGATGGACTCTTTTTCAACAAGCTGCGCGTCCTGTGCCCAGAGCGACGATTGCGAAGCGGAGACGAGGCAGATGACTGCGGGAAGAAGGATTCCGTGGAGAAAAGATTTCGCGTGCATGGCTCGGTATGTAGCGCAACGGAGCGAATGTTGCACGGACCTTGTTTGCGTAGTGGCATTGGCGCCCACGCCAATGATTGTGGCAGTGCCACCCCGGCACTGCTGCGCAGCTTTCAGTTGTTGCGGAGAGGGTGCCCGGTGTTGCAGGCCGCTACAGTGCCGGGGGCGGCACTGACACGCTCATTGGCGGGGCGCCAATGCACTACCCGCTTGCCACGGAGCAATCGGAGTTTGCCTTGCGGATGCGCTTTGATTCACTGCAAACCCACATGACCAAAAAAGCCATCATCCTCGCCGGTGGAGCAGGCACGCGCCTTTACCCCCTCACGCAAATCGCCTGCAAACAGCTTCTCCCGATCTACGATAAACCAATGATCTATTATCCGCTCGCGACGCTCATGCTCGGCGGATTGCGCGAAGTGCTGATTATTTCCACGCCGAAGGATTTGCCGATGTTTCGCGAGTTGCTCGGCGACGGTTCACGGCTCGGGATGCGCATCGAATACGCGGAGCAGCCAAAGCCTGCCGGACTTGCGCAGGCCTTTGTCATCGGTGCAGATTTTGTGGGGAAGGACTCCGTCTCGCTCATTCTCGGCGACAACATTTTTTACGGCAAACTCGACTTTTACCGCGATGCGCTGCGGCTTGTGGGCACGGAGGGCGGCGCTTGTGTTTTCGGGTATCAGGTGAAGGACCCGGAGCGTTATGGCGTCGTGGAGTTTGGCGCGGATGGACGCGCGATTTCCATTGAGGAAAAGCCGTCGAAACCGAAAAGCCCGTTCGCCGTTCCGGGGCTGTATGTTTATGACAACGACGTGCTTCAAATCGCACGCGACTTAAAGCCGAGTCCGCGCGGCGAGTTGGAAATCACGGACGTGAATGTGGAGTATATGCGGCGCGGAAATCTCCACGTCCGCGTGCTCGGGCGCGGCATGGCGTGGCTTGACACCGGCACGCAGCAAAGCCTGCTCGACGCGAGCAACTACATCTCCGCTATAGAAAATCGGCAGGGACTCAAAATCGCGTGTCTTGAGGAAATCGCTTTTGCGCAAGGGTTTATTGACCGCGAGGGAATGCAGCGCTGCATCTCCGCGATTCCGAAAAGCCCGTATCGCGAGTATCTCGAAATGGTGCTCGGCGAATCCAAATAGCCCACTTCTCCCGTGAACGAACCCGACGAACCAAAGGCCGTGCGCAGTCCGCTGTGGCTGAACCGCTGGCTCTGGGCCTGCGTGCTCGTCGTGGTTGCGGTGATTTATTACGGCAGCTATTTCCGGCACGGGATCAACTTTCAGGACGAAGGCGGCACGCTCGTTTTGCAGACGCAGCGGCTGATGAATGGCGAGCGGCCATTCAAAGACGTGGACCTCGGCTACAACGTAGGCTGGTTCTATCCGCTCGTCGCGTTGTTCAAAGTGACCGGCGTTCATTTTGTCGCGCTGCGTGCCTACTTTCTCGCGCTCAGTGCGCTGGCTGCGGTGCTTGGTTTTTTGACGGTGGAAAAAGCAGCGCGTCATGCCGGGATGCGGCGCTCTGCGCTGTGGCTCGCGCTCGCTGTCGGGCTGCTGCTCATCGCGACGCCGGGGATGACTTTCAAAAACTACAACCCGCTCGCGACGGTCGCGAATGCGTGGTGCCTGCTTGGTTTCATCCTCGCGCCGCCCGACATTCGCAAATCGTGGCGCTGGGCGCTCGGCGGCGGAATCGTGCTCGGCGCGACGTGGCTGGTGCGCATTGATCTAGGCACATTTTTCACGGCGCTTTGGCTTGGCGTCTCGGTGCTCCGGTTGCCCGCTGCGACGCAACGCATTCGCACGCTTGCGGCGTCCATCGCGATCCTCGCTGGCTCAGTCGGTGCGATGCACGCGCCGGTTTTTTGGGATGCGCAGCAGCGTGGATTTGCGCCGGACCTTGCGGCTTCTTACTCGGCATTCTGGCGTGATGCGGCGCGGCGGGTCGGTATCCAGCTCCCCGCGCCTGCGCCGAGTCAATCGCTCGGAACCATCATCCTCGCGTCGCCCGCTCCAAGTGCCAAAACGGGCTTCTCGTTTGGCGGCAAGCCGCGTACGACGTGGAGCGATGTGCAGGCTGCGAAGGATAAGAAATACTTCGAGACGCTCGCATTTTTTCTTCTTCAATACGCGCCGCTGCTTTCCCTGCTGCCGCTTGCGGTGTGGGCGGCGGCGCGGTGGTTTCGCGCTACGGTGGAGCGGCGCGATGCGCGGCTTGATCTGGCAGCACTCACGCTCATCGGGGCTGCGCTCACGATGTTTCCACAGTATTTTTTCTGGCGGCCCGACGCGCCGCATCTCTCGGAGTTTGGACCGGGATACTGGGTTGCGGCGGTCGGCGCGTTTGTGCTGCTCGGCTCCAGCGGGAATTGCTGGCGGATTCCCTCGCGCATTCTCGCCGTCTATTTAGTCCTGCACTGTGCGCTTTGGGTCGCGCGAATCCTGCCCGACCGCTGGTGCGGCACCATCGCCGCCCGCGATAACCGCGAGATCTATTTTCAGGGCGAAAACGGCGTCCACGTTTATGAGCAGAAAAAGACCGTCGAGTGGATGAAGGAAGCGCACCGCGTGATTCGCTCAAACAGCACCAATGCCGATTACCTCGTCGCGTGGCCGTATCACCCGTCGTTCAACGTGATGACCAATCGCCTCAGCTACGAGCGGGAGATTTACATGGACGAAACCCGCTCGCGCCCCGGCTGGAACGAGCGCGCCATCCAGCGCATCGAGAAGCGCAAGCCGCGCATCATCGTCATCAGCGACTGGGCCATCAACGGCACCGAAGCCTCGCGTTTCAAAAAATGGGGCGCGCCGATTTACGCCCACATGCAGGCGAACTACGAACTGCTCGGCACCTTCGATAAAAAGGAGCAATTTGAAATCTGGAAGCGCAAGGAATGAAGCCTCGGCGTCATCGCGCTTGGTGTTTTTCCCGCCTTACTCAAATGTCCCAAGAAACATGTCGCCGTGCTGTTTAGCAGTCTGGCCGCCTCCAAAATCTATCCATGAAAAATATCGCCTTTCGCCTGATCGCCGCCCTGCTTTTGCTCGCCCCGTTTTGCAGTGCTGAAACACAGCGGCCAAACATTCTTTGGATCACCAGCGAGGACAACTCATCGCATTGGCTCGGCTGCTACGGAAACAAGCAGGCTGTCACGCCGCGCATCGACGCACTCGCGAAAGAAGGTGTCCTTTTTGAAAACGCATACTCGAATGCGCCGGTGTGCGCGGTCGCCCGTGCGACGATCCTGATGGGTGCTTATTCCCCGACGATGGGCACGCAGCACATGCGCTCGCGCCATCCCATCCCCGCGAAGTACCGGCCCAACGTGGAATACCTCCGCAAGGCTGGCTACTACTGCACGAACAACAGCAAGACGGACTACAACTTTGCGGGGAAAGACCCGTCGCACTGGGACAATTCCTCGAACAAAGCGCACTACAAAGACCGCCCGGAAGGAAAACCGTTTTTCGCCATCTTCAACTTCACGACATCCCACGAAAGTTCGCTCTTTAATAAAGGAGACGCGGAGCCGAGGCGCGTGAAGCCGGAGGAAATCGAGCTTCCACCGTACATGCCGGACCTCCCGGAAATCCGCAAGGACTACGCCCGCTATTTGGACCGCATCGAGGACATGGACGCGCAAGTTGGCAGAGCGCTCGACGAACTCGAAAAGGCCGGCCTCGCAAACGACACCATCGTTTTCTACTACGCCGATCACGGCGGCGTGCTGCCGCGCGGCAAGCGATACCTTGAGCAGACGGGCGTGAAAGTCCCGCTCATCGTCCGCATCCCGGAGAAGTTCCGCAGCATCGCTCCCTTCAAGCCCGGCCAGCGCGTGAGCGAGCCGGTTTCCTTCGTCGATCTTGCGCCCACTGTGCTTTCGCTCGCGGGGATTGAGACGCCCGCGCAGATGCAGGGCCGCGCCTTTCTCGGTGCAAAGCGTGTGGAGCCAGCCGCAGACGAGATGGAGTTTCTGTATGCGGATCGCTTCGACGAAATCTATGGAATGCGTCGCGGACTCACCGATGGGAAATGGAAATACATCCGCAACTTCAACCCCGATTTCCCCACCGCGCCCTACTCGTTTTATCAGTTCGGACAGCCGGGATGGACTGCTTTTCAGAAGGCATACGAGCAAGGGAAACTCAGCGGTTACCACAAGGCACTCTGGCAAGCGCCCGGCACGTCGGAGCAGCTCTACGACCTCGCCGCCGACCCGTGGGAAATGAAAAATCTCGCCGCCGATTCAGCGCACGCCGAGCGGCTCGCCAAATTGCGCGAGCGGCTCAAATCCACGATGAAGCAAGTGCGCGACACCGGCCTCGTGCCTGAGCCTTTATTCGCAGCGTTGGGCGGAGAAAAAACCGTCGCGGATTATGTTTCGAGCGGTGATTCCAAAATCAGCAAAGTCGCCGACCTCGCATTTGCAGCCACGCAGATGGACCCCAAAAATTTCCCTCTCCTGAAAACCGCGCTCGCGTCGGAAAACGCTGTCGAGCGCTACTGGGGCATCGTCGGCCTGCGTTTGTTCCTCGAAAACGCGGCACCTGCAACCGAAGCCCTGATGCCCCTGCTCAAAGACAAGCACGCTGGAATCCGCACCGCTGCGGCGGAGGCGCTCTTTGCGATTGGCAAAAGAGACATCGCTACCAAGTCGCTCATTGCCGACGTGTCCGCCGAGATGGATTCCGAGTCGCTCTTGAATTTGCTCAATACCCTTCGCCGTCTCGACCTCCTCGATCAGTTGCCGCCCGATTGGGCAAAGGGAATTAAAGCGGGAGGCGGCAAGCAGGACTACATCCAGCGCTTTTCCAAGCAGGCAGAGAAAAATTAACCACGCCGCTCAATCCACAAAAACTACCACCATGAAAAAGACAACCCACCTACTCATCGCAGCGCTGCTTACCATCGCTACATTTTCATTCGCCGCCGAGCAGCCCGCTCGCAAACCAAACATCGTGATCGTTTTCATAGACGACATGGGCTATGGCGACATAGGGCCTTTTGGCGCGACAAAGCAGAAGACTCCGCAGCTCGACCGCATGGCCCGCGAGGGAATGAAGCTCACTTCTTTCTACGCCGCGCCGGTCTGCTCGGTCTCCCGCGCACAAGTGCTCACCGGCTGCTACGGCGTCCGCGTGGATGTGCCGGGCGTCTATGGTCCCGGCGGCGGCGCTGGCTTGAATCCCAATGAAAACACCATCGCCGAAAGGCTGAAAGAACAAGGCTACGCGACGATGTGCATTGGCAAATGGCATGTCGGCGACCAGCCGGAGTTCATGCCCACGCGGCAGGGTTTCGATCACTACTTTGGCATTCCCTACTCAAACGACATGCAGCGCAAATCCTCGGAGACCGGCGTTTCCGTCGTGCCCATGATGCGCGATGAAAAAGTGGAGTCGCTCGTGACCGACGAGCAGCAGAGTCCCATGGTCGCGCAATACACCGATGAAGCCATCCGCTTTATCACCACCAATAAAGACAAGCCGTTCTTCCTCTACCTCCCGCACAACGCCATCCACACGCCGATTTATCCCGGCGAGAAGTTCCGTGGGAAATCCAGCAACGGGCGCGTCGGCGACTGGATCGAAGAAGTGGATTGGTCCACCGGACGCCTGCTCGACACGCTGCACGAACTGAAGCTCGCGGAAAACACGCTCGTTATTTTCACCAGCGACAACGGGCCGTGGCTCATCAAAGGCGATGACAGCGGCAGCGCTGGTCCGCTGCGCGGCGGAAAAGGCAGCACTTGGGAAGGTGGCGTGCGCGTGCCCACACTCGCTTGGTGGCCGGGGAAAATCGCGCCCGGAACTGCGGTGGATGCCATCGCTGGAACCATTGATCTGCTGCCCACCGCAGTCTCAATCGCCGGAGGAAAACTGCCGGACAAGCCAGTCATAGACGGGCGCGACATCTCGCCGCTGCTTTTTGGAAAGACCAAGGAATCCACGCGCAACGTGCATTATTTTTTCATGGGATACCAACTCCAGGCCGTGCGCAAAGGCCCGTGGAAACTCGCCCTCACCCGACAAAATGAAACGATGGGACGCCAGCCGCAACCCGATGCAAATACCGACGAGCCACGCCTCTACAATCTCGATCAGGAAATCGGCGAGAAGACCAATCTCGCCGCCGCAAATCCAGAAATCGTGAAAGAACTCCGCGCACTCGCCGACACGAAGATTGCCGAAATCGGCGGACAAAATCCCACGGCGCGTCGCCCCGCTGGCAAAGTCGCCCAGCCTACCACGCTCTACCCGACAGCCCCCAAAGCGGAGAAACCAAAGCAGGCAAATCGCCGAGCGAAGTAGTCCGCGCAGAAATCCGCGCTTGGCAAGTGAGCGAAGTTTGCTATCTCTCACGCCCCTCCTAAATGGTGGCCATAGCTCAATGGTAGAGTACCAGATTGTGATTCTGGGCGTTGCGGGTTCGAGTCCCGTTGGTCACCCCACTTTTCCCTCTGCCTGCGCAGAGCGTTGTTTTCTTTCCGCAGGCTTTTGCATAAACGATGCGTCTCCTTATGCAAAAACGTCTTCTTGGTAAAACCGGTCTTGAGCTTCCCATCCTCAGTTTTGGCGCTTCGTCGCTCGGCGCGGAGTTTCGCAGTGTGAAAGTGGAGGAGGCGCTGGAGAGTGTCCGCGTCGCTCTCGATTGCGGGCTGAACTTCATTGATACCTCGCCATTTTACGGACGCGGAATGAGCGAAGTGCTGCTCGGCATTGCGCTGAAGGGCGTGCCGCGCGAAAGCTACACGCTTTGCACAAAACTCGGTCGCTACGATCTCCAGCATTTCGATTTCTCCGCGAAGCGCGTCGCGGAAAGTGTGGACGTGAGCCTGCACCGCCTCGGCACCGATCACCTCGACATCGTCCTCTGCCACGACATCGAATTCGTCCCCATGCAGCAGATCGTGGATGAGACCATCCCCGCGCTCCGCAAAGCGCAGGCTGCGGGCAAGGTGAAATTCATCGGCTTCAGCGGCTACCCGAGGAAGATTTTCAAATTCATCCTCGACCAGACCGACGTGGACTGCGCCCTCAGCTACAACCAATACACCCTGCAAAACACACGCTTCGCCGACGAAATCGTGCCCTTTCTCAAAGCGCGCGGCGTGGGCGTGATGAACGCCGGCCCGTTCTCCGCACGCCTCCTCACCAACGCCCCGCTCCCCGCATGGCTCAAAGAACCCGAAGCCGTAAAAACCGCCGCCCGCGCCGCCGCCTCACTCTGCGAAAGCCGGGGCGTGGACATCGCCAAGCTCGCCCTGCAATTCTCCCTCGCGAATCCCGACATCGCCACCACCGTCAGCGGCAGCGCAAACCCGAACAACATCCGCAACTGGGCAAAATGGGCCGCCGAACCGCTCGACACCGGGCTTCTTGCCGAAGTGCAGGCCATTTTCGCCCCGGTAAAAAACATCGGGCACAAAGAGGGACTCCTGGAGAATAACTGACGCGCCTGCCGTCGCTTGCAAAAGTAGTCAGCGGCTTTAGCCGTCGCGACGAGACAAGCAGAGTGGGCGTCTTTGCTCGCGGTTCGCAAAACCCGCCCTGCTTCTCTTTACGGCGGCTTTACGGCTAAAGCCGCTGACTACTTTCGCAAGCGCTCTACTTCAGTTTCACCGTTTCCTTCACCGCTTTTGGCGAGAGGGTGACGATGAATTCGCGGAGCATTTCGTCCACGGTTTGATCGACTTCGTCCTGCTTCTTGGGGTCGAGCGACGGGGGGACTGATGCGGTGACGGTGATGTAGGCCCAGCGCTGGTTGTAGCCGGAGAGGAGGCGGTCTTTCATATCAATGAAGGTGCGCTCGAAATGCGAGCCAGTCGTCTCCGTGTGGCCGACAAACCAGTAGTAACTCAGCATCCGGGCTGTGAATGGGCGGCCTGATTCATCTTGCAGGGGCTTGGTGTTGTAGAGGCGTGTCGCAGTGAATGAGCCACGACCGGGGACATTGATTGCGACTTCGCGCTTGTCGGCAATGTTCCAGCCTTGTGTGGGCAGGCAGCGTTCTGCGCGGTGGATGCTGGTATTCATATCCTGCCCGGAAAGGACGACGGAGAGCGTGATGTCCGTGTGGTCCGATAAAAGCGTTCCCTTCTTGCCGCGAAAGTTGCTGAGTGTGGAGTAGGCTTTGCGTGCGAAGCCAGTGTCCTCTCCGAGCGTGTCGCGCTCTTTTTTTGTCACCTCCAAATCCTTGCCACGCCATGCGCCGACGTACTCCGGCATCGCCGCCATTTCCACGACGCCGAGCGGCTGGTGGCTGAGACCTTTTGGCAGCACAAAAATGAGGCTGAAGCCGAGCGCGAAAACCGCGAGCAGCACGGAGGCGCGTTTGGGATTAGTAATCATACGAGATGGGGCCGTTCGCGGGTTTCTCCGGCTCGTCGGCGGGCGGCGCTGTGGGGCTGCCGGGCTTGGGCGGTTGCTTGCCAAACCAATCGCGGAGCTTTGCTTTCAGCGCCGTCCAGTCGCGCTCCAGGAAGTTCCCCATGCCGACCATCGCGACCACGGCGACGGGGAAAAACACGAAGCCCGACCAATCATGATAAAGCCCCGTAGCCGTCTTCGGATCGAGGAACCGCGCAAAGAGCACGACGGAAAACACGCGGGCGAAATTACCCAGAATCGCGAACAATATCGCGCTGGCAAAGAGCACCCATTTTCTCATCGCCGTGCGCATGTTGAACTCCGCATACAGCGCGGAGAGCATGAGCATCGCCATCAGCGACCGGATGCCGGAGCAACCGCCCGCGACCTCCATCGGCTCGAAGCGGCCATCGGGCGAGCGAATCATCGCGCCGTCCACCACGATGGGGATTCCGCAAAGCGAGGACATGACGTGAATCGCCGTCGCCGTCTTTGCCTGAAGCCCGGCGGTGTTTTGCACCACGTTGCCCATCGGCGTCATGAACAGCAGGAAGAGACACGGGAAAATGAAAAACCTGCCCACGCTTTTGCCCCACAGAAAAGTCGTGGTGCCGTAAATCAGCAGCGGCAGCGCAAAGATGGCGAGACGCGGCTGGAGCATCCGCACCGCAAGCACGTAAGCCACAACGCCCGCGAGCGCCCACCACATCCCGCTGTTTGCAGGCTCCTTTGGCGCGGCCCAAAGCTGCTCGCGCTTGAGGTGCAGCAGGACGAAAAAAATCGGGATGATCGCCCAGCAATGCACCTGGTCATTTTCCTCGTTCCAGCTCGCCGCAATCCACTGCGCCGCCGACTGGCTGCCGAGCATGAAGGGCTTTGGAACGAAGTAAAAAAGCAGTACGACGAGCGCCAGCGCACCAAGAATAGCCGCGAAAACGGCGTTCGCTTTCAGCGCAGCAAAGATCGCCGCATTCGTCGCCTGCGGCGGAGTAGGTTCGGCGTCAGTTTGGTGCCGGGGTGTTTCGGACATGCCGCGTAAGACTATCCAGCGAGGACAGATGTTCAACATTTCCCGCAGACTGCCGGGCACCTACCGCAGCCACTCCACGACCTGCCGCGCCCAGTAGGTGATGATGAGGTCGGCACCGGCGCGTTTGAAGGCGGTCATTTGTTCGAGGACGCAGTTGCGCTCATCCAGCCAGCCGCGCTCGGCGGCGGCTTTGAGCATGGCGTATTCGCCGCTCACATTATAGACGGCGGTGGGCATGCCGAAGTGCTCTTTAATCCGGCAGACGAGATCGAGGTAGGGCAGACCGGGTTTTACCATCACTATGTCTGCGCCTTCCTCAATGTCGCGGGCGACTTCGCGCAGGGCTTCGGCGGAATTGGCGGCGTCCATTTGATAAGTGCGGCGGTCGCCGGACATGGGCGCACTTTCGGCGGCGTCGCGAAACGGACCGTAGAAGGCGGAGGCGAATTTTGCCGCGTAGCTCATGATGATGGTGTGTGAAAAACCGGCTTCATCGAGCGCTGCGCGAATGGCTCCGATACGGCCATCCATCATGTCGCTGGGCGCGACGACATCCGCTCCGGCGCGAGCGTGGGAGACGGCGGTCGCCGTGAGCAACTCCACGCTCGGATCATTATGAACGCAAGGGACGCCATCGTGAAACTCGGTGATGCCGCAGTGCCCGTGGCTCATGTATTCGCACAGGCAAACGTCCGTCATCACTACAAGCGAGGGCATCTCCTTTTTCAAAATGCGGACGGTCCGCTGCGTGATTCCATCCTCCGCGTAGGCTTGCGTGGCGCGTTCATCCTTGTGCGCAGGGATTCCGAAAATGAGCACCGCCCGCACACCCGCCGTGTGAGCAGCGCGGGCCTCGACAAGCAGCTCATCGAGGTCGAGCTGAAACACCCCCGGCATGGACGCGACCGGCACGCGCCCCGTGATTTTTTCCGAAACAAAAAGCGGGAGTATGAAGTCATCCGCAGTAAAAATCGTCTCACGCACAAGAGCGCGAAGCTGAGGCGTGGCGCGAAGCCGGCGGAGTCGGTGAGTGAGGTTCATGGTTGGAAAATAGGCACGAATAAGCGCGGGAGGCGAGAAACGAGATTAGGAGAGCATCAAGCGGCAGACGGCGATGGCTGCAATGAGAGCGACGACATCCGCCGTAAGTCCGGCGATGATGGCATGGCGAGTTTTGCGAATAGCGACGCTGCCAAAATAGACGGCAAGGACGTAAAATGTAGTCTCCGTGCTGCCGTAGATAATTGCGGCCATTTGCGAGAGGATATGATCCCCGCCGTGGGTGTTGGCCAATTCAGCGAAGATGCTTTGCGATGCACCACCGCTTAAAGGTCGCATCAACGCAAGAGGGAGTAAATCAACTGGGAAATGGATGGCTGTAAGCGGGGCGCGTAAGATTTCTTTCAGCGCAGGCATTACGCCGGAAGCGTCGAGCATTTTGATCGCAATCAACATGCCGACTAAAAAGGGTATGACTCTTTGTGCCGTGGGGAATGCTTCTTTTGCTCCGTCGCAAAACTGCTCGTAAACTTTGACCTTCCGCAAGTGCGCGTAGAGCGGGAAAAACGAGAGCAAAAAGGGAATCGTCAAAAGCGAGACGGCAGAGAGGAATCGCTTGGTCCCATCCAAGCTCGGCCACGCATCACCGTAGCGCCACGAAAGCCCGAAATACTCCGGCAATTTGTTTGCAACAGCCGGCCAGACGAGAACGAAAAGTATCGCTGCAAATGCGAGCAGGAATGCCGTGATAATGACCCTGCCGAGTTTTGAAATTTTGGGTGGTTCGGGAGCAGTCTCCGGCTCCTCAGCTTTTTCGACATCCTGTGATTCAGCTTGGCCACTTGCTTCTGCTGGGATGGGGAAAAGTGGCGCGAGCAGACGGGCTACTAGAATCCCGCAATACATCGCTACCGCGCTCGCGATGAATGCGGGGACCACGATGGCATACGCATTTCTCCCACCCGCTGCTGCGAGAAAGCTAATCGCTGTGGTGGGTATAAACTGGATGCTCGCAGTGTTAATCGTGAGGAAGGTGACCATCGAGTTGCTCGCCACCGCAGGAGATGGATTCAGTTTTTGCAGTAGCTTCATCGCCCGAAGCCCTAGCGGTGTGGCTGCGTTTCCGAGGCCGAGCATGTTGGCAGACATATTCAGCACCATCGCGCCCATCGCTGGATGATCGACTGGCACCTCTGGGAAGAGCCTGCGCATCACGGGCCGCAGAACGTACGCGATCACTTTTACCAGCCCTGCTTGCTCGGCGAGCCGCATCATGCCGAGCCACACGGCCCAGAGTCCTATGAGCGGCAGCGCGATTTTCATCACCGCGTTCTGAGCCGTCTCAAATGTCACCGAAATCATCGCGGGGAAATGCCCCGTGAACCCGCCGACGATCACGGCGACGAGGATCATGACGAGCCAGATGATGTTGAGCATGGAGTCAGGAACAACAAGCGGGGCGGGGAACAAAGGAAAAACTTCACCGCAAACGCGCCACTCGCGATTTTAGCGCTCTACCAAAACTCTTCCTGTTTGGGACCGCTGAAGTCGGAGGTTTCTTTAGTAGGCGGCACCGCCTTTGCAGTCGCTTTTTCGCTCTTTTTCTTCCGTCTCTCTTCGGCAGCGAGCCACTGCTCGTATCGTCTCTCCAGCAGTTCGAGATCCGTGCGCACGCTCTCCAAGCGCCACGCTTGGTCGGAGAGATCGAGTTCAAAGTTTCGCTGAATCTTCCGCTTCAAAATGCCCTTGTCTTTTTGCGCCATGAAATTCCACGACGGATGCCGCTTGGAATCCCGAAGCCGCTCCCGCAGTTGCGAGAGACTCGCTCGCGCTTGGTTGATCATCCCGACAATCAAGGATGCGCGGGTGATTTCCACGCCGTCCTGCGCAGCCTCGCAACGTGCGAGGATGACTTCCAGCGCCGCAGTGTCGCCGGAGCGATAGGCGGTCTGCGCTTCGTGCCACAATGCCTGCTCGACGGGGGAAAACTTCGCGGCCCTGTCCGGGTGCAAGCGCGTGACGATCTGGCGATAGATTTGTTTGTGGTTCGAGGGCGGCGGCGGCGCGGCGGTTGTTTGTCCGAGGCTCCGCATGATGTCGTCGTAGCCGGGCGGCATTCTTCCGTGAGCTTGTTGGTATGCCTTCGCCTGCTGCTTGATAAAGTCGGCAATCACCTCATTTTCAGCGCCGTCGAATGGATTGCCAAACGGATTAAAATCATCGTCACCGCCATCGTCCTCGCGGGCTTCACTCTGCGCCTGTTTCTTCTCGTATTTCTTTTCATAAGGGTCGGGCAATCCCTGCTCGCGGAGTTTGATCCGGTGGTAGGCGATGTAATCCGCGCACCTGTCCCGCATGATCATTTCTTCGACTTCGATCAAGACACGCGCGCTGTGGAGAATCTCCTCCTCGCCTTTTCGGATGGCCGTCAACTGCGCTCCAAACGTCGAGTGATACCAGCGGTCAAACTCCGGCCCATCCTTGGACTGATGCCGAAGAAGCTCATCCTCCGCCTTGGCGATGTCCTTCAAAACTTTCTGGTACCGGACGCGATGCCCTTTGAGAAGCGGCGCATTATCCACGACGAGCAAAGCACTCGAAACTATCGCCTGCTTTTTGCGTGTTGCGATTCCCCACACTCTTTTTTGTGACTTCTTTTTCTTCATAATTTCCGCGCTCGATGGCGGCGAATAAAGCGGGCAGACGCACCGCCGAAAAGCGCGAATCGCTTTGCACCGCAGTTTTCCCGCTCGCGAATGCAGCGCATGTTTTCTAAAGTCGCGATTATGCCGAAACTCGCCGACATCGTCCGCCATTTGGAGCAACTCCTCGATCACGCCCGCATCGGCGATTACCCCGGCGCACACAATGGGCTTCAGTTTGAAAACAGCGGCGCGGTGTCGCGTGTCGCGTGCGCGGTGGATGCGTGCGAAGCGGTCCTTCGCGAAGCCGCATCAGTGCCGGGCACGCTGCTGCTCGTGCATCACGGTCTGCTGTGGGGCGGAGCGCAGCCATTTACCGGCGCACTTCGGCGGAAAGTGCAGATCGCAGTGGATGGCGATATTGCAGTTTTCAGTTCGCACCTTCCGCTCGATTTGCACGCGACGCTGGGAAACAACGCGCTGCTCGCAAAGGCACTCGGTTTGAAAAAAGCGAAGCCAGCGTTTTTAGCAAAAGGGCAGATGATCGGGCTGCTGGGCGAGCTTTCCACGACACGCGCTGCGCTCGCCAAAAAACTGGAAGCTGCGGTGAATGGTCGTATCCACATCGCACCCGGCGGACCAGAGCGCATCCGGCGAATCGGCGTGGTCACAGGCGGCGCGGGCCGTGAAGTCGCTGCTGCTGCTGCGCTCGGCTGCGATGCCTTCATCACCGGCGAAGGCCCGCACGACAGCTACACCCTCGCGGAGGAACTCGGCGTGAATCTTTTCTACGGCGGACACTACGCCACGGAGACTTTCGGAGTCCGCGCACTCGCGGGGCATGTTGCTAAGAAATACCGGCTGCCGTCACACTACATCGATCATCCGACGGGGCTTTGAAAATGACGAAGTCGCAGGCGAGTTTGCTATCGGCTATTTGAAATTGGCCAATCGCAAACAGCCAATTTTTTAGTCCCAATTCCCAATGTCATCCTCCGTGCCTGCTTTGTAGTCGCGGCCTGCGGAAAACACATCGAAGCCCTGCTTGCTCTTCGTGCCGGGGTTGCGGAACTGGTATTCCGTGCCCCACGGGTCTTTCGGCACTTCGGGCATCAACTGGCGGCCCTTCTTCGGCGTCACGAGCGCTTTTAGTCCCTCATCATTTGTCGGGAGACGCCCGCCGTTCAGCGTCTCGTAGAGCTGCACTTGAGTAAGGATATTTTGCACGTCCGACTTCACGCGCACTTCCTTCGCCGTATCCACATTTCCGCGCATGAGATAAATGGCCGAGCCTGCGAGCAGCGCGATGATCATCACGACGAGCATGATTTCCAAAAGCGTGAAAGCGGCGGTCGCGTTGCGGCGGAGTGTGGTGAAGGTTTTCATGGTTTTACGGGAGTAAGAATGTAGTCGAAATGTTTCCAGTTCTGTTTGATCTGCAACTCGATGTTGCGGATGGCGATTGAACCACTTTCATCAGACAAAGTTACCGAGAATTTGTTCAATCCCGCAGGAAGCTGGAAGCCCGGCACGGCGACTTGGGCACGCAGCCAGCCTGTGTATTGAAAGCGCATCCCCGGCTCCAGCGCACGCGCCTCGCCGCGATAGCCGGGGTCCGCGAGGTCGGGCCAGTGGATGCTTGCGGCGACTGGAGCACCGCCATTGATCGATACGAGCGGCGGAGCAGTGAGGTCCGCATTCAGCACTTCAAAATTAAACACCGCTGCCAGCGGTTGTGCGGTCAGCTCGAAGCTCCACTCCGCTGAGTTTTCCCCGCGTCGGTCGAGCCGTAAAACCTGCTCATCAATTCCCGCCCGGACGCGGCCAAAGATGCGCATATCGTCCTGCTGGAGCTTCATCTCTGGCAGTTTTCCAAAAGGATCATTCAGCAGAGGGAGCGGCGCGAAATCGAAGGGCTGTTTGGTTTCCGCAGTTTTCAGCGAGGCAAAGAATGCGCCGCGCAAATTCGTCCCATCGCCCGGCACTTCTACATCAATGTAATCCGTATCATCCACCGGCACCACGACGGACTCCTGCGATGGCAGGCCGATGCCTGTGCCGAGCGGCGTGCTGCGAAACCGCTCGCGGCCCGTCTCCGTCCAAGCAGTGATGATCGGCTGCATGTCCGGCAGATCATCGAAATACAGCCGCAACAAAACATCCCGGTGCAGCGAAGGCATCCGGCGAAGGCGAAAACGAAACACCGTGCGCGGCGGCGCAGTGAGCGTGGCCGGGTGCGTATCGCTCTGGCAGGACTCAAACCAAATCGGCAGCGCAGGCATCGCGGAGTTTGCGCGGCCCAAAACATTAAAATCCAGCCATGCCGAAAACGGCGCAGGCTGCTCCACAAGCTCCTGCGCAAAAGCACTGGAGCCTGCAAAAAAACATGCGGCGAGAATGGAGCGGATCATGGCTGGCACAGTAAGGTGTGGTTCGGGAGTTATTGCAAGGCGGGGGTTGGAAATGACGCATGACGAGACGTAAGCGAGACGATGTCACGCCAAGCGCGGGAGACGTAAAGGAGCGGCGAATTCATTCGCCGACACCCAAACCGCGAAGCGGAAATCTCATCGCACCGCGAAGAAGAATCGTGCGTTGCGCGGTGGCAAAGGTCGGCGAATAAATTCGCCGCTCCTTTACGCTTTCCGCCTTCAATCGCGGCGCATGGGTTCAACAGGATTGCCCAATCCAGTTCATCCAAAAAATCCTGAAAATCCTGTCAAAAAAAACTAATCCCTTCCCGCACCCAAGCCCGTTTATGAAACAAGAAAAAGCGCATCGGTCGCGGCATTCACTGCGGCTCCGGCGATTTTTGGCGCAGCGGTAAATTTACCTGCGGCAAAGTAGCTCGCGGTATCGGCGGTGCCTTTGATGATGAGAGCAGCGATGGTGTTCTTCAGCTTGTCGGCTTGTGTCGCGCCGAAGATGGCATCGTCGCCGTCTTTGTAAGTGCCGTTCACATTCACCAGTCCAGCGGCGATGACGCTGCTGACGACGTTGCCGCCGATGTTCACAGGGCCAATGCTGCCAGCGCCGAATGTGTCGTCGCCCCCGCCAAAGGCATTGTTCGCGCCAAGATTTGCGCCAGCGAGAATCGTCACTGCGGTGAGGTTTTTTGCGATGGAGATTGCGGCGATTTTTGAGGCGACGATGTGGATGTCGTTCACGCTGCCGCCGATGCCGAGCTTGTCGGCTTTTACCGAAACCGCACCGAGCGCGCCGCGTAGCGTGATGTCGCCGAGCAAGTCGCCGCCGGTGATGCCGAGCGTGGTGAGAGCGGGCACTTTGCCCAGCGCAGTGCCGCTGGCGGTGACGCTGCCGCTGAGGTCGCTGCCGACGAGCGTGAGCTTGCCGAAGCTGTGCGCTGTAAGATCGCCCGCGATGCCGCCGCCGATACCGAACTTGCTCTCGCGCACGCTCACGTCGCCCAGTGCGCCATTCGTGGCGATGTCGCCCGTGATGCTTCCGCCGCTGACGCTCACAGCCGCGATACCTTTCACTTTCGACGGTCCCGCCGTCGCGCCGAGGAAGCCGCCGAGATCACCGCCGGTGATGGTGATTTTGCCGAGCGTGCTGCCAGTGACCTGACCGTTGAGCGCACCGTTTTTAATGGTGATGGATTTTACCGTGGTGGTCGCATAAATGTCTCCCTCCAGCGTGCCGCCGAGTGTCACCGCGCCGATGCTGCCGATGGTCCACTGGCTCACGTTCACGCCGCCTTTCACGCTCACGGTGCCGACGGTTCCAGCGATGGTCATGCTGGCATTCATCGCGCCGAGTTTGGTGGTGAGTTTGCCGAGCGATGGCGCGGTGATAAAGGCGTCGCCGATGCTGGCAGCGGTGATCGATGCAGCAGGATTGCCGATGGCGAAATTGCCGTCGCCAATGTTTCGTGCGTTCAAGATGAACTTCGTTTTCGTGAGCGCGGTACCGATACTTTTCACGCCGGGCGTGCCTGCAAAAACGTCTGCAGAAATCATATCGCGCACGCTGACTGCGCCGACTGCGCCCGTGGCCACAATGCCATCCACGGTGAGGTCGCTCGCCTTTGCGGTGAAAGCGGCGAGATCGCCTGCGATGTTCAGGTCGCCGATGCTCACGATGCCGTCGCCATCAGGCAGCTTGTCCGCATCCGGGCCGTCCTTGGCGCGTTTCACGGTGACGGTGACTTTCGACTTCGCCGTGGAGCCGGTGAGGAAGAGCTGATCAATGGTGCCTTTGTCGTCGCTGTCCGGATCAAGCAGCACGACGTTGAGCGTGCCGGGGCCGGTGAGTTTCACGGTGTAAGTGTCGCCGTCTTCGTCGGTGAAGACGCGCAGTTTTGTGCCGTCCATATTTGAGAGCAGCGCGGGAGCGACGACGGTGATCATTGCGTCTGGCGTCGCGGCGAATTCTTCGGTGTTGCCCACGTTGTCCACGGCTTGGCTGAAGAACCGGTAGGTGTGCCCGACTTGGCCCGTGAAGCGGAAGCCGCCATCCGCATTCGCGACGGTGGCGGTTTGCAGCGGGCCGTTGTTGTCAGTGAAGGACAGCGTGATGCCCGCGAGACCGGAGCCGCCCGCATCGTCTGCGCCCGTCCAGCGCACAGGGAAGCTCAGCCGCGATGTCGTGGCACTCGCAAACGCCGTGACCGCCGACGACGGTACGATGGTATCGAGCGTGTTCGTGACGGTCGGCGTGGCGATGGCGTCCTCGGTATCGAAGATGATGCTCGCGATGCCCGTGAAGTCGGTCGCGTTCGCGAGGCTGGACTTCGGCGCGATGCTGTAGGTGAAAAATCCGTCGCCGCGCCCGGTCACGTCATTTGCGGGCAGGAAGCCGGCGAACGGATCGAACGGCACGTCGTTCGTCGCGGGGTCGAGCGAGGTGTAGGTGACATCGAGTGCGCCGGTGATCGTGTTCAGCTCTGCGTCAATTTGCACGAGCACGCCGAGCGTGGCGGTGGCGTCGTAGATCGTGTGAAAAGTGGAGCTGCCATTCGCGACGACGCGCTCCGCACCGAAGCCGAAGCCGGTGAACGCAAACGTCGAGAAATCGAGATCGGCGTCGAGCGTCTGCGTGACGCGCACGACCTGCGCGGGCGCATTCGCGGATGGCTGATTTTCAAACTCGATCTTGTAGGGGAAATTCCCGCGCCCATTCACAAATCCATCAAAGCGCACCTGCCCCGGCGCGATGATTTCTGGCACCACATC
>JANMLS010000365.1:0-5507 GCA_031372675.1 Verrucomicrobiaceae bacterium | reverse complement strand
CGACGGCGAGAGCGTCGGGACGAGGGTTGTAGGACAGGCTAGAAGCCTGTCCTACTACGCTCACCGAGTCCGAATTCATTGCGCTGATGGTCGGGCGCGAAGTGTCCCACATTTTCCCCGCAGCCGAGGGCACGCCGGGCGAGATCGTGCTCTCACTAAAAAACGTGGGATATGGCTCCAGCGGGGTTCACAGCGTGAGCCTCGAAGTCCGCGCTGGCGAAATACTCGGCCTCGCGGGACTCGTCGGCGCGGGGCGCACGGAGCTTGCGCGGATTATTTTTGGAATCACTCCCGCCGACTCCGGCGAAATCGCACTCAATGGCCAGCGAATCATCATCCGCAGCCCACGCGAAGCCATCGCTCACGGCATCGCCTACGTGCCGGAGGACCGCCGCCGCCACGGAGTGATTCTCGAAATGCCCATCGCTCAAAATATGACGATGGCCATCCATCCCACGCTTTTCCCCGGCTGGATTTTGCGCAGCGGCGAGGAGTCCGCGCTGGCGCAGCAATTCATCCGCGATCTCGGCATCAAAGCCTACGGCCCCGATGCGCCCGGCGGCTCACTCAGCGGCGGCAATCAGCAGAAAGTAAGCGTCGCCCGCTGGCTCGCGACGAAGCCGAAGCTCCTCATCCTCGACGAACCGACGCAGGGCGTGGATGTCGGCGCAAAGAGCGAGATTCACAAAATCATCCGCGCTCTCGCAAAGGACGGTCTCGCCGTGCTGATGATCTCCAGCGACCTGCCGGAAGTCCTCGGAATGAGCGACCGCATCGCCGTCATGCGCGGAGGCACCATCGCGGCAATGCTGCCCGGCGGTAGCCATGCGCATACCGTCATGGCTGCGGCGCTGGGCAAGGAATTGACGGAGCGCGAAGCTATCCGCCAGACTCTTTGATATGCCGATTTACGAATTTTACTGCGCGAACAATCACCGTGTTTACTCGTTCTTCGCCCGCAGCCTCCGTATGGCGGACAAGGTGCCGCGCTGCCCGGATAACCCGAAGTGGAAGATGGAAAAAATGCTCAGTTCTTTTGCCGTGACGGGCAATGCGCAGGAGCCAAAAGCGGGCGGCACCGACGACGGCGAAGATGCGCGAATGGGCGCGGCGATGGATGTGATGGAACGCGAGTTCGGAAGCCTCTCAGATTCCGATAATCCCGATCCGCGAGCCGTGGCAAAAATGATGCGTCGCATGGGAGAACTCACGGGTGGAAAAATGCCGGGCCAAATGGAGAAAATGCTGGCTCGGATGGAGAAGGGCGAAGACATGGAAAAACTGGAAGCGGAATACGGCGATGCGATTGAGGGGATGGAGGATTTTGCGCAGGGAGATGATGTGGATTCTGCGATAAAAAAAATTGCTGCAAAGAAGCGTCGTACGATGACCCGCGACCCGCAGCTTTATGAGATGAGCAATTGGGTGGCGGGCGATTGAAACGCCAGCCTGCGCTGGCCTGAAATTAGCTACCTCGCGGGGGATGGCTTCCGTAGTTGCCGATCCAGATTTTACCAAACTCGTTTTTCGCGCCGAACCGTTCAGCAGCATGGACTCCGCGCTGCGCTACGAGTTGCTCTCGCTTGCACGCTCGGAGCGGCTGGCGGAGGGGAAGTATTTTTACAAAAAAGGCGAGCCGCCGCGCGAGGTGATCATTTTGCTTTCGGGAAAGATGCGCACGCTCGGTGAAATGCCGGGGACCGAAGGCCCAGTCTTATTTGGCGAGCACGGGCCGGGCGATTCCGTCGGGTGGGATTCCGCATTGGCAGGAAGCCAAAGCACGCAGGCATTCGTGGATGAAACTGTTTCCGGCATTGCAGTTTCGGCGCAGGATTTTTTGCGGATTGCGAGGCTCGACCCGGCATTGCGCAAAGCAGTGCTCGCGCAGCCGACCACGGGCGAGATTTGGCGGGCTGTGGTTGCGGAGCTTTCGCGTAGGAAAGTCCGCTCGGAATTGGCAGAGGGAATCGTGAAGGAACTGACTCCGCTCTGCATCGCACGCGACTGGCCCGCAAATCGTTCCGAAATCGAAGCAAAACAAAGCTGCACCTGGGTGATTTCAGGAGGCGACGGCATGACTGCGGGCGCACTTTGGGAGGTGAACGAAGATGTCAACTGGGCGCGTTTGATCGGTATTCCAACGGATAGTTTGGATTCTGCGATCCAGCGCAGCATGGGTGTGAAAGAACCGGCAAAGCCAGCGCCTGCGGAGATCATTCCCGCCGCAAAAAAACTACCGACTGGCAGGATGGGACTGCCCATTTTTCGCACCGCGATTGTCTTGCTGGGAGTCATCGCGGGTGCGGCTATTGGCGTGGCTGGCTGGGCTTCGCGGCAGCCGATTGTGGAGCAGATCGAATCGGGCGGAAGGCTGGTTTTTGCAGGCGATGCGCACGATTTGAAGGCTTCCGTCGCGGGAAAATTGTCCGCGCTGCAAATCACGCCCGGACAAAAAGTGACCGAGGGCACGGTGCTCGCGGTCGTAGTGCCTCCACGCGATGAAGCGAAAACGAAACTCACCACTGAGACTCTTGCGCAGACAAAGAGCGCGATCCTTTTTTGCGAACGTCTGCTGGAAGGTTCCCCGCTAAAACTCACGGATGCTCCCGCAGCGATTGCGCAAAGTGCGGGGAGAATTGCTGCGCTAAAAAGCGAGCTGCGCGTGAAGCGGGCAATCAGCACAGGCGCGAAGGATGATCCCAGCTTGAGCGCGACTGAGAAAGCTGTGGTGGATGCTCATTTTGCCGCGCAGAACGCGAATTTTTCGGCGCGTCTCGATGCGGCGCAGAATGATTCCTCCGTAAGACGCGAAGACCTCGCCGAGGCAGAGCAGGCACTCCGCGATGCGCAGGATGAGCTGCGTTTGCAAATCTCAGCAGCCTCCTCGCCGCAGAGCGAGCGAGGCGATGATGCAAAGATCGCCGCTGCCGCTGCCGCACGAGCGACCGCTTCCTATCGCCGGATCGTGGCGCAGCGGCAGGACGCTGTGAACCGCATCCGCAAAGAGATCGCGGCGATTCGCACGGCTCCCGTGACTTCGCTGACGCCGACTGCTGGCGTGGATCAGACCAGTAAACTTGAGGCTGCGATTCGCGACGCGGAGAAGGAGGTGAAAAGCTACTCGGCATCCATGCGCGTGCTCGCGCTGGAGACGGAGCTTGCGCTTGAGCAGGTGAATGCCGACGCCGCGCCAAGGCAGATTCTTGCGGCGCGTGCGGGAATTGTGCAGTCGGTCGCTGCGTTGCCGAAGGGCGCTGTGGTGACGGAGACGACCGTGATTGCTCGCTTCATTACGCGGCAGGCTTGGGAGGTGGAATTACCCGACTCGCTGCTCCACGCGCTGAATTCGGGCAGACAGTTCACGCTGCTCAGAATCTCGCCGGACGGCACCGCGTCGCGTGCGGATGCTTATTTTACGGGCATCGCCGAGGGCACAGAAATCAATCGCGCAAAATTCATCACGACCGCAGCAGATGATGGCTGGCGGCACGGCGATCAAGCCCGCATTAAAACGGATGCCGTCGTGTGTTCGTTGCTGGACCGATGGCTGGTCGATCCAAGTTTGATTTTCCAGTAAGCGGAGAAAAAGCACGGCGCGGGATTCTTTTGCTAAGAAGCGGAGCGCATCGGCATTGGCGTTGCAGCCACACAGGTTGCCCACCAGCTTTTACGCCAATGCACTGGAATCCATCGCCCAATCACGACCCCTACGCCCCACCGCCGGAAGGCAAGTTCCAGCGATTTTGCTACTGGCTCGCGGGCGCCCGCACTGAGACGCTCCAGCATTGCCCGCCGACAGAGCGCGAGCGAATCGCGGTGCTCGGCAGCACGGTTTTGATTCCCACGATCATGGGATTTCTGGGGATGATTTTTTATACCAAGAGCCGTTTTCAAGAGCCGCCGTGGTTTAGCATCATCCTCATCTCGCTCGCGTGGGCGGCGGTGATTTTGAATGTGGATCGCATCCTTCTCGCCACATATCGCCCGTTTCAGCCGTGGTGGCGGCGGTTCATGCAGGTGGTGTTTCGCTTCCTGCTCGCTGGCGTTGTGAGCGTGGCGATTTCGTTTCCTTTTTGCCTCGATCAATACCGCCCGGCGATTGTGCATCGCTACCAGACGGAGTTGCAGGGGAAGCTAAACGGGATGCGAAATGAGGAAGCTGCGGGGCGAAAGGAATTGCGCGAGCGACTGGAGGCGATTCGCGAAAAAGGGGAGACGGATCGCAAGCAGTTGACCAAGGATTTTTCCACGCAGCACGATGCGCTGGCGGTGCAGTTGCCGGAGCTGCAAAAGGCCATCGTGAACCCCGAAGCCTATGCAGATATGCGGATGGAGGAGGAGCGCAAGAAAGCGGGCGAGCCTACGTTTATCGCTCCTGCGAGCGGGGCGACGCGCAACATCCTTTCGCAAATAGATGCGCAGAAAGAAACGCTCGCGAAGACGAAATCGGAACTCGAAACGAAGCTCGATTTACACCGCCGCCTCGTCGAGGCCATCGCCCGCGAAGCACTCGGCCAGCCGAATGAATTTTACCCCGAAGTAAAAAAGCCCGGCGAAGGTCCACGGCTCAAGGACATGCAGGCGCGGGACCGTGCCACAGTCGCGGATGCAGGCCGTTTGGAATCCGCATCCGTCGCCCAACAGGCCGCGCTCGTTGCGAGTGACCGCCAGCTTGCCGATGCGCGTCTCGCAGACAAAAACGCATACCTCGACGCGCTTGCAGCGAAGCGCGATGCCTACGTCGAGGAAGGCAAAGAAAAGGAGCGCATCCGCAAAGAGCGACTGGCGAAAACGGAGGCCGCAATCGCAACGCTGGAAGCAGACCACGCTGGCCGACTCGAAAAACTCAAGCAACACATCGCCGCGCTGGAGTCCGACCAAACCAGCGCGATGAAGCGGCACGAAGAAACCTACATCCCGCCGATTGCGCGCATGGAGCAGAAGATCAACGGCGTGTTCGATCCGATGGAGGAGACGATTGGACTCTACAAAGTCATCTTTGAAGTCGCGCCCGACGCGACGGAGGAGGAGAAGCGCGATTCCGGGAACAAATGGATGGCGGGCGCATTTCAGTTTCTGGTGATTTTCGGCACGCTGTTCGTCTTGGACCTCGTCCCGATCATGGCGAAGATTTTCTCCCGTCCCGGTCCATACGACGTGCTCGTGGAACACCCCGAATTCATCGCCAACGAAAATCTGGCGACTTACAAACAAGCCTACGCCAAACAGCACGGCGCAGACTGGGAAGACGACGAAACCCCCGCCGACAAAAAGCTCCTGCAAAGCCGAAAGCTCTCGCTACCGGTGGAGGAGCGGAAGGGGTAAAGACTCTGAAAAAGCACCGCTCCTATCGCGGCGTGGACTACGCGAGAGAGCTCATTTTCACCTTAAACCCGAACGCCGCGATTGAAGGGCTAAATGCCGTCGCCGCCGGGTAAAAACGTATCGAAATCCGGCTCTGGGGCTCTGGGGTATGGCAAAAGCGGCGCGATTGGGATATTCGCATC
>JANMLS010000337.1:0-35550 GCA_031372675.1 Verrucomicrobiaceae bacterium | reverse complement strand
GCGCTGCGGGCTTTTTGGGTTTCGGGTTCATGACTCCGCGGATGGCTCGGAGTTTTTTGGCGGTGGCGTTCTTTTTGCCGAGGAGTCCCTCGACGGTATCCACGGCGCCGCTGGCTTGCTCGTAGGCTTTTTCGCGTGCGCCGTTTTCGGCGGCGAGGGCTTTTTCGTAGGCGGTCTTTTTCTTGGCGGTTTCGGCGCTGAGTTCGGTGAGGGATTCGACTCCGGTTTCGATTTCAGCGGCGAGGTCCGTGGGGTCGAATTTCTTCACCTTCAGTGCGTCGCTGGTTTCTTGTTCCTTCAAGACGCCCGCGACTTGCGAGGAGAAGGATTCTTTTTCTGCTGCGTTGAGGTTTGCCATTGTTTTGTTTTCTTGGAGCGGGCGCTGGGTCCGGCACCAAGCGGGGAAAGCCGGGAGGCTGTCCTCGATGTGAGGCTTTGGGGAGTCCGAGGAAGTTCGGGGTCCCGCAAGGCTGCTGGTGTCAGGCCACGGTGTCCGTTCTGTTTCATGTGTTCGATGTTTTGTTTTCTGTTTTGGGGCCGGGGTCGTCTCACATCAGGCGGCTCTTGCTCCGCTGCAAAATAAGGCATTTTTCGGGTACGCAAACAAGTGGAAATGGGCATCATCCCAACTCGCATTTCTCACACTGATTGTCTGCCACTGCCGCTGCAGGTGACGGGGCGGCGCTCTGCTTCTGCATGGCAAAGGCAGTCACTCGTATTGTTGACCGACTGCTCGCTCGCCTACAAAAGGGAGACGTGACTTCGCGCAGCAACGGATGAGTTTTCAGCAGGAAATAATATCGTGGTTTCTAAAAGCACGGCGCGATCTGCCGTGGCGCGAAACGCACGATCCATACGCAATATTAGTCTCCGAGTTGATGCTTCAGCAGACGCAGGTCGCTACCGTCATCCCCTACTATCACCGCTGGCTTGCGCGTTTCCCGGATTTTTCAACCCTCGCCGTAGCCACCGAGCACGATGTCCTCTCGCTTTGGCAGGGCCTCGGATACTACAGCCGTGCGCGGAATCTGCATCGCGCCGCCCAAGCCGTCGTCGCGCAGCATGGCGGCAAAATCCCCGCAGACCCCGCCGCCATCCGCGCACTTCCCGGCGTGGGCCGCTACACTGCGGGTGCAGTCGCGAGCTTCGCGTTCGATTTACCAGAGCCGATTGTGGATGCAAATGTCGCCCGCGTCATCGCGAGGCTCATCGATCTCCGCACGCCGATTGATTCCACAAAAGGCCAGTCCGCCTTGTGGCTCGAAGCCGGGAAACTCGTCCCGAAAAAACGCGCTGGGCTTTTCAATGCAGCGCTGATGGAACTCGGCGCACTGCTATGCAAACCGAGCAATCCACGCTGCGAGGAATGCCCCGTCCGCTCGCATTGCCGCAGCCTCGCAGCGGGAACCACACACATTCTCCCGATAAAAAAGCCGCGCAGAAAACGTATCGAACTCATCGAAAACTGCGCATGGTTTTTTCAAAATGGCCGCATCCTTCTTGAGCAGCAAACTGGGCCGCGATGGAAAGGGCTTTGGAAACTCCCGCTCCTCACCAACGCGCCAAAAACCAAGCCGATTCTCTCCGCCGAGTATCCATTCACACACCACCGCATCCTTCTCAAGGTCCACAAATCCGCAGCCCCAAAACATCTCAAAATGGAACAAGCGTGGCACTCGCTTGAGTCCCTCAAATCGCTTCCTCTCACCGCGCCTCATCGCCGCGCCATTGAGCAGATTTCCTCAGAGTAACTTACATTCCCCATCCTTTGCGCTATTGTTTATTGTTTGCAGTAGCAGTAGCGGCATTTACGAATCATCGCCTACTTCAAATCATGAAACCCATCGCTTTTGCCACCATCACGTTTTTCACACTCGCAAGCAGTCCCAGCTTTGCGCAAACCGCATCTCCTAATGTAAATCCGCTCACTGGCGAGGGCGTTTCGTTGGGCGGCATTCTATTCCCCACGATCAATTTTCAGACGACATTCGGCACATCCACCGGCGAACCTGCGGAACTACTCTCCGGCCACCACGACCCTGATAGAAAGGGTTTCACGGTGCAGGCTCTTGAATTTGGTCTCGGCGCAAAGCTCCACGAACACATCACGCTCTTTGGCAATTACGCGCTCAAAGTGGACCTCGATGACAAGTGGGAGGGCGCATTTGAGGAATACTACGCAACCATCACCGGCCTACCCGCAGGAGCCACAATGCGCGGCGGTCGCTTCCTCACAAAATTTGGTGCTCACAATGAAAACCACACGCACGCATTCGTCATGGCGGATCAGCATATCGCCAATGGAAGATTTTTAGGCGACGACGCACTCGCGTTGGAAGGCGCGGAGATTTCCCTGCCGATTTTGCGCTCGCTCCCGGCTGGCTGGGAGGATCGGTTCACGATTGCTACTGGTCGCGTCGCAAATTTGCACAGCCACGAGCACTCCCACGGCGAAGATGAACACGAGGAAAGCGAGTTTGAAGCGGAGGGCAGTCTTCTGCGTGGATGGACCACAACAGCCCATTACGGCCTCACCTACGCGGCATCGAGCCGGACTCTCCACACCGCCGGGCTATCCGGCGCTTGGGGGGCAAATCGCTACGGACGCCGCACGCATATTTATGGCGCAAACTACGAGTATCTTTGGCGGGCGGACGGCGCTTTAGATCGCACCGGCCATCGTGAGACGAGCGAGTTTTTCCAATGGCGCACCGAGCTTTTCCTGCGCCATGCCGGAGCAGTCGCATCGGAGCATCACGACGAGGAAGAAAGCCACTCCGAGGAGCACCACGAGGAGCACGAGGAAGATGAAGACAGCAGCCTGACACGGCGCGACTTCACAGACTTCGCAGCTTACTCGGTGCTCACCTACGGATTCCCCACCGGAAAATGGCAGACTCATCTTCGCGGCGAATACGCCAGCGGAAATGCGGATGCCGGACTGCCGGAGCGCTGGCGCGTTTCGCCCGCTGTGACGTGGATTCCGAGCGAGCAGTTACCCGTGAACTTGAAGCTGCAATACAACTTCGATCACTCGCCTTCATTCGGTGATGAGCACTCCGTGTGGCTGCAATTCAACCTCGTCTGGGGTTCGGGCTGCGCACACGCGCATTAGGCTCTCGCAGCTATTGAGTGCTGGCACACCGCAGCGCTTGGCGGTTGTGAATAGTGAATGGTGAATTGTGACTGGTCGCAGTGTTGGCTATTGGCTATTGGCTAATTTCGTCATTCGTCATTCCGTCACTTCCAACATCCAACAAATGAAAGAAAACCGCCACAAGCCCCCGCAACCGCCAGCGCGTGTCGTCGTGGGCATGTCGGGCGGTGTGGATTCCTCGGTCGCTGCGTTTCTTTTGAAACAGCAGGGCTACGAAGTCATCGGCGTGACGATGAAAGTATGGCCGCAGGACTGCATCTCGCGGGCGGAGGATAAATGCTGCGGCCCGCAAGCCATCGCCGACGCCCGCAGCGTGGCGCACGGGCTGGGCATCCCTCATTATGTCGTGGATGAATCGGTGAACTTCGAGCGCGCGGTGATTGATTATTTCGCCTCGGAATACAAAGCGGGACGCACGCCGAATCCGTGCGTGATGTGCAATGAAAAGGTGAAGTTTGGAAACCTGTGGGGCAAGGCGAAGGCCATCGGCGCGGACTTTATCGCCACGGGACATTACGCAATCGCCGAGCATTTGCCGGAGCGCACGGTGCTGCGAAAAGGGCGCGACCCTCGCAAGGACCAGTCGTATTTTCTTTTCTCGTTGCGGCAGGCGCAGCTTCAGCGCGTGATCTTGCCGCTGGGCCAGATGGAGAAGACGGAGATTCGCGCCATCGCGCGGCAGATGGGGATGAAGACGGCGGATAAGCAGGACAGCCAGGAGATTTGTTTCGTGCCCGGGAATGACTACAAGGCGTTCCTGAAATCGCACATGGGCGAAGGCGAGTTTCACCCCGGCAGAATCCGCGACCGCGACGGCAAGGATTACGGCCCGCACGAGGGAATCGAGATGTTCACCATCGGCCAGCGCAAAGGATTGCCGGGCGGCTCGGCTTCGCCGCGCTACGTCGTGGATATTGATCCGGAGACGGCGACGGTCATCGTCGGCGGCGCGGAAGATTTGGTGTGCGACGAGTTCACCATCGCAAACTCGATGTGGCATTGCGACGACTCCGCACCTTTCGATGCGACGGTGAAAATCCGCTACGCTGCGCCCGCAGTGGACGCGACCATTTTCCCCGGTGAGCGAGGCGAGGCCCGCGTGAAACTCCGCGAGCCTCAACGCGCCGTGACGCCCGGCCAAGCAGCAGTCTGCTATCGCGGCGATGAAGTGCTCGGCGGCGGCTGGATCGAGCGGCAGAAGGTCGTTCCCGTTTTGCGTCCCGTGATGCCGGAGCCGAAAGCGGATGAGAGCTTCGAAGTCGAGCAAGTCGGCTGCGGCGTGAAGCGGTAGCAGCATGAACCCACTCGAAGCCGGGCTGAAAAAAGCCACCATCGCCACCGCGCATCGTCATATCTTTTTGTGCATGGGACCGGATTGCTGCGTGCCTGCGGATTCCGAGGTGCTTTGGGAACACGTCAAAAAGCGTATCCGCGAAACCGGCGCACAAGCGATGCGGACAAAGGCGCAATGCTTCCGCATTTGCACCGGCGGACCGTGGATCGTCGTCTATCCGGAAGGCGTGTGGTATGGCGCGATGACAGTGGAGCGATTCGAGCGGGTGCTCGAAGAACACATCATCGGCGGCGTGCCGGTCGCAGAGTGGGTGGTTGCGACGAACGCACTCTGCGGGCAAAAGGAACTATGAACATTGATGTATTCACCGGCGGGATTTTCGACACGAACACATTTTTTCTGCCCGACAGCGGCATCCTCATTGATGCCCCGCAAGGCGCTGCGGACTGGCTGGCGCAAAGCGGCCATCGCGTGCAATGGCTGCTGCTCACCCACGGTCACATTGACCATGTGTGGGACGCCGCGCGCATCAAAAGCGAACACGGCTGCCGCGTCGCCTGCCACCGCGACACCGTCCCGAGCATCGTGGACCGCAGCTTCTACAAACAGTTCGGCATGAATTGGGAAATCGAGCCGGTGACGCCCGACCACATGATCGAGGAGAGCGATTCCGACCGGCTGGCCGGCGTGGATTTCCAAGTCCTCCTCGTGCCGGGCCATTGTCCGGGGAGCCTCTGCTTTTTGGAAAAAGAAAACCAAATCCTCTTCGGCGGCGACGTGCTTTTCGCCGGAGGCATAGGCCGCACCGACCTCCCCGGCGGCGACCACGCGCTCCTCCTGCGCGGCATCCGCGAAAAACTCTGGCTGCTCGACGATAACGTAACCGTCCTCCCCGGCCACGGCCCCGCCACAAAAATCGGAATCGAGAAACGGACCAATCCGTTTTTGCAGTAACGGTAATTGCGTGCCTATCTTGCCGCTTGGTAGCCGCCAGCATTGCATCGTGGGGAAGCTCGCGGTATGGATGCGGCGATGAGCGATACGACTACCAACACTGCTGCTCCTGCGGTGAATTACAAAATCGGCAACGAAAAGCTCGTGAAGCTCACCGAAAAAGCGGGCGCGAAGCTCGCTTCGCTGCTCACACGGCAGGGTCGGCCAAGCGGTGCGCTGCGCGTGGCCGTCATCGGCGGCGGATGTTCGGGGCTGCAATACAAGATGGACCTCGTGGATGGTCCGGCGAACCGCGACATCATGGTGATGTCGCAGGAAGTGCGCGTGGTCATTGATCCAAAGAGTGCGCTTTTTGTCAGCGGCAGCTTGCTGGATTTCTCGGACGATTTGCAAAAGGGCGGATTCAAAGTGACCAACCCTAACGCCGAGGCGCATTGCTCGTGCGGGGAGAGTTTCGCGGCGTGAGCGAGGACCATTTTGCGGTGATGGGCCTGCCTCGTGCGGCGTGGATTGATGGGGAGTTTCTCAAGGAAAGATTTCACCGCCTCGGAGCCGTGCATCATCCCGATGTCGCTGGCGGCTCGGCTGCGAAATTTGCGGAACTCAACTCCGCATGGCAGGCACTCCGCGATCCGTCATCGAGGCTGCGGCACTTTCTCGGACTCACCGCGCCGCATTTGCTCTTGGATCAAAACACGCCACCGCCGGAGCTGGGCGATTTGTTTATGGAAATCGCGACGCTCAAGCAAAGTGCGCAGCAGTTTTCTGCCGGTCGGGAAAAAGCCGAGTCTCCCCTGCTCCGTGCAATGCTGGAGCCTCAGCGATTGCAGCTTGCCCGCCGCCACGCCGGGATTGCAGAGCGTCTGCGCGGGTTGATTGCGGAAATTGAAAAAGAAGTCCGCGAGGAAAATGCGACGCCCGATGAACTCGCCGCGCTGCTCTCGCGCATGACGTTCCTATTAAACTGGGAGCGCCACCTCGCGACGCTTGCCAGCCAGATTGCGTAGGCTTCGCACTCAAAAAGTTACCAGACTCCCCTTGATGAATGCGCATGTTTGCAGGTAAAGGCTCCGCCGCATGAATTTCCGTAGCTACATCTACATCCTCATCGCCATCGCTTGCGCGCTGGCTGGCGGTTGCACCACGCAAAAGCGCGAGGAAATCCGGCAGCGCCGCGCTGCGCAGAAGCCGCCGGCAAAAGTCTGGCTCGTGAGCAACGGATGGCACACGTCCATCGCACTCCGCACGGAGGACGCCACCAAGGAACTGCAAGCCTACGCGCCCAAATCGCAGTATCTCGTCATCGGCTGGGGCGGCGCGGATTTCTACATGTGGCGCGAGATGGAAAATATCTTCCGCCAAACGCGCGCGATTCTTTTCCCTACCTCCAGCGCACTCCACGTCATCCCGGTAAAGCGCTCGCTCGTGCAAGAATTTCCAAACAGCGAAATCATCGAGTTTGAAGTCAGCGAACAAGGGCTGGAGCGACTCCGCAAATCCCTCGCACGCTCTTTCAAACGCGACCCCAAAGGCCAGCCTCTGCTCATCGGGCCTGGGAAATTCTCTACCAGCTTCTTCTTCAGCGGCGCGGAAACTTACTACATACCCAAGACCTGCAACATGTGGGCCGCCAGCAAACTAAACACTGCTGGCGTGCCTATCCGAGTCAGTGCCGCGATTGTCGCCGACAACCTCATCTGGCAAGGCCGCAAAAATGGCAGACTCCTCTCCGCGAAGAAAGCCATCCAAGACTCGCTCTGAAGGGGGCGAATTGATCGTCGGCTACTTCATCCGGTCAAAGCTCTTCTGCAAAATCTGCCAGTCTTCGAGGCCGGTGACTTTCGCTTTGTGGTCGGCGATGAGCTTCGCTTCGTTCGCGTTTTTTGTGGGGCGATTTGTTTTATAGAACAGCCCGAAATGGCCGGGCCATGCGGCGTCGGCGAGTTTGTAGGCGGCGTATTCGTCCTCCACATTATGCTCTTTTGGAACTTCGAGAAATGCGCCGCCTTTGCGCGGATTCGCGGCATTAAAAGCACCGGGGAAAAACTCGATGCATTCGCTGAGGCACTCGATGAACGAGAAGCCATCGTGGTCCATCGCAAGCTCCATCATTTGCAAAAGATGGGGAAGATTCGTCGCCGTGGCACGAGCTACAAACGACGCTCCGGCGGCGATTGCCTGCTTCATCGGGTTGATAGGACGATCCTGCGAACCCCAAGTATCGGTCTTCGATTTGAAGCCCAGCGGCGAAGTCGGCGAAGTCTGCTTCTTGGTGAGGCCGTACACGAAATTATCCATCACCACGTAAGTCATCTTCACGTTCTTGCGTGCCGTGTGGTTGAAGTGATTGCCGCCGATGGAAAAGGCATCGCCATCGCCGCCAAACACGAAAACGTGCAAGTCCGGCCTCGAAAGAGAAATGCCACTCGCAAACGGAAGCGCACGACCGTGGATGTAGTGCGCACCGTGCGCCTGCACAAAGTATGGGAAGCGCGAGGAGCACCCGATGCCTGCAACGGTGGTGATTTTTTCATGCTCCATCTTCCGCTTTTCGATGAGCTTGTAGTAAAGCGCGAGGACGCTGAAATCGCCGCATCCGGGGCACCATGTGGGATGGTCGGCGGCGGTTTCTTTTTTCGTGAGAGCCTTGCGCTCCGTGGGCAGCGAGGCCGTGCCGCCTTGGGTGGTGCGTGTGAGGAGTTCGTTGGAGAATGCGGTGACTGACATGGTAGTGAGAGAAGTTTAGGAGCGTGACGGATAGATGGATTTCCCATGCGGCGCAACCCGCGTTTTTTCCGCTCTCGCCGCAAGCGACTGGCGAGCTATGGTCCGCAAATGATGCGCTTTCTCACTCTCATTTTCATTTCGATTTGTTTCTCAGGCTGCGGAAAAGACGCCGCCAGCGGCCCCGCTCCGCTGCGCGTGGGGATGGAACTCAGCACGCCGCCGTTTGAAATGGCGGATGCTTCGGGCAAGCCGGACGGCGTCTCCGTCCGCCTCGCGGAAGCTCTCGCACAAAAGCTCGGACGCCCGCTGCAAATCGAAGTCATCGCATTCAAGGGACTCGAAACCGCGCTGAAGACCGGGAAAATTGACATCATTCTTTCCTCGATGACCGACACGCCAAAACGCCGCGAGTCCATTGATTTCACCGATGCCTACTGCAAGATCGGCCTCGCGCTGCTGGTGCCGAAAGATTCGCAAATTCAGGACTTCGCGGAATTGAACGCGCCGGGGAAAAAGATCGTCGCACGACTCGGCACAACCGCCGTGGACCTCGTGAAAACCAAACTCCCACTGGCAGAAGTCATCCAGCTCGACCAAAACGCAGCGTGCCTGCTTGAGATCACTCAGAAGAAGTCCGACGCCTTCATCTACGACCAGCTTTCCATTTTGAAAATGCAGACCGCGCAACCCGACGCCACTCGCGCCCTGCTGAAGCCCTTGCAGAGCGAGTCGTGGGCGATTGCGCTCACAAAAGAGAACGGCGCTTTGAAGGAGCAAATCAATGCGTTCCTCCGCGAGTTCCGTGCATCCGGTGGATTCAACCAGCTTGCGGAAAAATATCTCGCCGCAGAAAAAGCCGCGCTGTCTGCGCAGGGCGTTCCGTTTATTTTTGAATGAGTCTCGCGCTCGCAAACGGAACGAGGCTCGGTCGGAGCGTCGCAATCGCGCTGCTCGTGCTCGCTGTGCTTGCGCTCGCGTGCTGGCAAATACTCGCGTCGCTGCGCTACTCGAATTGGAACTGGGAAGGCATTTGGGCGCAGCGTGAGATGATTTTTCGCGGATGGCTGCTCACCATCGGAATCGCAGCAGCCGCGCTGGTCGGCACATTTCTTCTCGGACTCCTGCTCGCAGCGGGCCAGCAGGTGCGCGAGCCGGTCACGCGGTTTGTTGCTCGCGCATTCGTCGAGGTGATTCGCGGCACTCCGCTGCTCACGCAATTGCTGCTCGGCTACTACATTGTAGCGTCCGCATTTCACATCAACGACAAGGTCATCGCCGGGATACTTCTGCTCGTCGTTTTTGAATCCGCATACATGGCGGAGATTTTGCGCGGTGGCGTCGCGAGCATCGAGCGAGCGCAATGGGACGCTGCAAAAGCGCTCGGCCTCACACGGTCGCAGACGTGGCGGCTGGTGATTTTACCGCAAGCACTCCGCCGCGTCCTGCCGGGCATCGCGGGGCAAAGCGCAAGTCTGGTAAAGGATTCCAGCCTACTCAGTGTCATCGGCGTCGCTGAGTTCGCGAAACAAACAGAACTCGCCGTAAGCAACACCAGCGCACCGCTGGAAGGCTTCATCCCGATGGCTGTCGGCTATCTACTTCTTACGTTGCCGTTGAGCTGGCTTGCGCGGCGTTGGGAGCATCGCATGAAAACTTCATGAGGCTGGAAATCGAAAATCTCAGCCGGACTTACGGGACGCAGCGTGCGCTCGATGGCCTGTCGCTTTCACTCCCCGACGACATCCGCTGCCTCGCGCTCATCGGTCCTTCCGGCGGAGGAAAATCCACGCTCCTGCGGCATCTCGGCGGACTCGAAGTGCCGGAAGCTGGGCGCATCCACATCAACAACGACGAACTTCCTCGCGACGAAAACGCACTCCGCGCATACCGCAAACGCAACGGCTTCCTCTTCCAAAGCTACAACCTTTTTCCCCACCTCACCGCGCTCGAAAACATCACGCTCCCGCTCATCCACGTTCACGCGCACACGCTGGATTCGGCACGCGCAATCGCGATGAAGCAACTCGACCGCTTCGGCCTTTCCTCACACGCGGAGAAACATCCCGCGCAACTCAGCGGAGGCCAGCAACAGCGCGTCGCACTCATTCGCGCAATCGCGGCAAATCCCGGAATCCTTTTTCTCGACGAACCCACCGCTGCGCTCGACCCGGAGATGACAGTCGAAGTGCTGGAGTTGATCCGCGAGCTGATCCGCGACGGACAGGAGATCGTCCTCTGCACGCACGAGATGGGATTTGCCCGCGCCGTGGCGGATCGGATCGCATTCGTCGCGGGCGGTCGCATCGTCGAGTGCGCAGCAGCCGCGCAGATTTTCGAGAATCCGAAGGATGAGACGGTGCGCCGCTTCCTCAGCCGCGTGCTGGAGTTTCGCTAGGATGCGGAGCGAAACCAGCCGGGCTTTGCGGGGTTGAGCGCGATGTTGATTTGCTTCGTTTCGAGATACTCATCGAGTCCCCAAGTGCCGAGTTCGCGGCCCCATCCGCTTTGCTTGTAGCCGCCCCACGGCGCTTCATTGAACGTCGGGTGATACGTGTTCAGCCAAGTGATGCCCGCCCGCACTTGCTTGAGCACGCGCATTCCCTTCGCGCCATCGCGAGTGAAAACTCCCGCCGCCAGACCGTACTGTGTGTCATTTGCAATCCGCACGGCTTCTTCCTCCGAGTCGAATAACTGCACCGCGAGCACGGGACCAAAGATTTCCTGCTGCACGATTCGCATGTCCGGTTTTGTGTCTGCAAAAACAGTCGGCTGCACGAAATTCCCCTGCCCTCTCGCTCCGTCCGTGAGTCGGCTGCCGCCGCAAAGAAGCCGCGCACCTTCACCCACGCCCGACTGGATGTAGGCCATGACCTTCGAGAGATGAGTGCGCGAAATGAGCGGACCCATTTCCGTCTGTGAGTCCATGCCATCGCCAACGACAATTCCCGCCGCTGCCTTCGCCAGTCGCGGGAGAAAATCGGCAGCGACCGAGCGCTCCAGCACCAGCCGACTTCCCGCGCTGCACACTTCGCCCTGTCCGGCAAAACACGCGAATAGCGCGTACTCCAGCGCAACATCGAGGTCCGCATCCGCGAAGACGATGCACGGCGATTTTCCGCCGAGTTCCAGCGTCACCTTTTTCAAATTTCCCGCTGCGGCTTCGAGGATGCGCCGTCCAGTCGTCGTGCCGCCGGTGAACGCGATTTTATCCACGCCATGCGAAGCAGCGAGCGCACGACCCACCGTCGCACCCGCACCGAGAAGCAACTGCGCGGCACCATCCGGCAGCCCGGCGGCGAGCATCAATTCAAACAACCGGATGGCAGATAGTGGCGTAATTTCCGACGGCTTCAAAATGCACACATTCCCCGCAGCCAGCCCCGGCGCAAGTTTCCACGCCGACATCAGCAGCGGGTAATTCCACGGAATAATCTGGCCGCACACGCCGATTGGCTCACGGACAACGAGCGTCTGGATTCCGGGATCGGGAACTTCAAATGTCTGCCCCAGCGGTTTCGTGGCGAGTCCCGCGTAGTAGCGGAAACAGTTCGCAGCATCCGCCGCATCGTAGCGAGCCTCGCGCAGCGGCTTGCCATTGTTGCGCGTATCGAGCGCAGCGAGTTCCTCCGCATGAGCGTCCACTGCATCCGCGATTTTGAAAAGAACCGCAGCCCGCTCCTGCGCACGCATCTTGGGCCACGGACCTTCATCAAAAGCGCGTCGCGCAAATCGCACCGCGCTCTCCGCATCCTCCGCACCACCCTCCGCGACCACAGCAATCTGCTCATTATCCGCCGGATTCAGAATTTCCCTACTTGTACCGCCAGCGGCCTGAACCCACGCGCCGCCTATGAACATTGGAAGCGTTTTCATTTAAGCATTCTACCTCGAAACGGGCACTCTGGCAAGTTGGCCTCGACAGCGGTTTTTTACGCACAGAAAAAAACACCTCTGCGCGTTGCGCGATTCCTTCTCACGACTACTCCAGAAAAGATTCGGAGTTGCGAAAGTGGGGCGCGGTGCGCATGGTGGCCCGCTCATGTGGGAAACTCCACGCCGTAAAAAACGCTGGTACCGCCGCTGGTGGTTCGTCATTCCGTTCTGGACTATTCTGCTCGCTGGAATCGTCGGGGGCATCATTTTCGCGAAGGTAAAAGCGGAGTATGAGGCGAAGGCGAAGCAGTTTGATTATTCGCGGCTGGAGGCGATGGAGTCGGCCAGCGTGATCCTCGACCGGCACAATGTAATCATGGGGCGCATATTCACGCAGAACCGCGAGCAGGTGGGGTTTGCGGACTTTTCTCCGAATTTGCTCACGGCAGTCATCGGCGCGGAAGATACGCGGTTTCGCGAGCATACCGGCGTGGATTACAAGGGCATCGCCCGCGCAATGTATGAGAACTGGCGGGCGGGCTACAACCGGCAGGGCGCAAGCACGCTCACACAGCAGCTCGCGAGGAATACTTTCCCCGAACAACTGCCGCCGAGCGACCGGACGAAAGAGCGCAAGCTGCTGGAGATGTTTGTTGCCCGCGAAATTGAACAGCGCTGCACAAAGGATAAAATTTTGGAGCTGTATCTCAACCGGGTTTATTTCGGTTCGGGATTTTACGGTGCGGAGGCAGCGGCGAAGGGTTACTTCGGCAAGCCGGCCAAGGAGCTGACTTTGAGCGAGAGCTGTATGCTTGCGGCGCTGTTGCGCAGCCCGGACAGGCTGGCTCCGTGGCGGAATTATTCGACGTGTATCGGCGAGCGCAACCGGGTGCTGAACCGGCTGCTGGAGTCGAAATTCATCACCCGCGCGGATTACGACACTGCCTTTAACGACGAGCCTCTGTTGAAGAATAAAAAATCCATCGTCCAGGACAACTACGCCGCCGATATGATCTACCAGCAAGTGCTGAGGCTCGTGGGCAAGGACCGCGCGCTCGGCGATGGCCTCAAAATTTTTACTACGGTGGATTGGGCGCTTCAGAAAAAATCCGAGGAGCTGTTGCGCGGGCAACTTCTCTCCATCGAGCGGCGGGAGAATTTCGGGCACCAGACGTATGCGGATTTCGATGCGAAGTTCAAAGCCGCGAAGGGAAATCTTGTGGATGAAAACGGCAAGCGAATCGCGCCCACATATCTCCAGGGCGCAGTTGTGGTGCTCAACAATGCAGATGGCGGAATCCTTACGCTCATCGGCGGGCGCGACTTCCAGCACAGCCAGCTCAACCGCACGACGCAGACGGCGATGCCGCCGGGCACAGCGTTCAAGCCCATCGTGTATGCGGCGGCTTTTGAGAAAGGGCTGTTCCCCGGCACTGCGGTGAATGACACCGTGATGGATAACACGCGCGTGATGATTGGCGGCACGACGGGCTTCCTCGGCGAGTGGGGACCGGAAATCGCGGACAATCGCTTTGAGGGCATCATCTCCGCACGCACTGCGCTGGTGAAATCGAAGAACGCAGCAACCGTCCGCCTCGGCATGATGACCGGCACGAAGGAAGTGCTGGAACTCGCGGAAGACGCGGGCATTTCCTCCGAACTCGCCGCATATCCAAAGACGTTTCTCGGCGGCAGCGAAGTCTCGCCAATGGACCTCGCGCTTTCCTACGTGATGTTTGCGGAGGACGGGAAACGCCCAGCAACTCCCTACATCATCAAGCGCATTGAGGACGCGAGCGGCGCGGTTCTTTTTCAGGAAAAACCGGAGAGCGAACAAATCATCGAACCCACCACGGCCTACGAAATCCACACCTGCCTCGCCGACGTGCTGGAGCGCGGCACGGCGGAGCGCGCGAATAGCGAGATGGGCCTCAAAAAATACCCGCTCGGTGGAAAGACGGGCACCGCCTACAACTTCACTGACTTGTGGTTTATGGGCTACAGCAGTGAAGTCACTGCGGGCGTCTGGATTGGCTTCGACCAGCAGCCCAGAAAGCCCAAGCCATCCATTTATCGCGGCGCATTCAGCAAAGACCTCGCGCTCCCCGTCTGGGCCGAAGTCATGAAATCCACGGTGGAAAAATACCAGCCGCAAGCCATTCAGCAGCCAAGCGGAATCATCCGCTGCGAAATCTGCACGCACAGCGGAGAACTCGCCACCGCCAAATGCCTCGCCGACGGAATCCCCACGACCTACCACGAAATCTGCACCGAAAAACAAGCCCCGAAAAACCCCTGCCCCGTCCACACCGGCTTCATCGCTTCGGCCAGTAATCTCAACGATCCAAACGCGCCACCGCGCCCGAAAATTTTCATGGAGACGGATAATTTCAAACCCATCGCCATGAAAGAAGCCACGGTCGTAGGCATTGATCCCTACAACGCAGCGGGAGCCGTCGAGCGCATCAAAGCCATCAGAAGTGTCGGCAACGCAGTCGCGCCCATGAATACGCAAAACGACGCCCCTGTTTCCGATCCCACGCTCCCGCCAGTCGCGCCCATCATTCCGCAGGCAAAAGTGCTCGGCCCATCGACAAGAACCGACACCACGCTGGAAAAACCGGAACGGCTGAAGTTCGATTAAGCCCGTTCGCAGCATTTTCAAATCCGGATTGGACGCGGACGCTGATTCCCGCTAGACGACGCGGCGATGTTTTCCCGTCTGCCAAATTCCGCCCGGCTCGGGCTGTGGAGTGTTTTGCTTTTTGCGATCACGCTCTGGCTTGGGACGCGCAACCATGATTTCCCGTGGTATTACCACCCCGATGAGCCGGGAAAAGTGGAGCAAGTGCTCGGCGAGCGGGCACTGAATTTCCACCACCCGATGCTCCTGCTAAACTCCGCAATCGCTGCGGTGAAAGTGTTTGGCGTGGAGCAAAACCAGCAAGCCGTCGCCGAGGCGGGGCGCACGGTTTCCGCCTGCTTCACGGCTGCTGCGGTGGTGATGCTTTCGCTGCTCGGCTACTTGTGGCGCGGTTGGCGGGTCGCGATTTTAGCCGGCCTCGCGCTGGCTACGCATCATCAGCTCTTCGAGCTTGCGCACTATTTCAAAGAGGACACCGCGCTGCTCTTCGGCCTCTCGTTCACTTTCCTCGCGGTGAACTTGCACCTTCGCACGCCATCGCTGCGCACCGCGATGCTCACAGGTATGGGCGTGGGCCTCGCCATCTCCGGCAAAGTCCCCGGCGCACTTTCGCTGCTCGTGGTGATTCCCGCTTTCATCGCGACGCGCAAGCAATGTGGCCTGCGAACCATCGCCGCCAGCGCGTTCGTCGCACTGCTCGTGCTTCTCGCGACAAACCCGCAAGCCCTCATGAATCCAGCGGCGGTCGTGGAAAACTTCAACCGCGAGGCAAAGCTCGCGACCTCCGGCCAGGGGATGACGCAAAGCGTCCCGCACACAAAATACTGGAGCATTTTTCTCACAAACACGACGCCCGTAATCTGGCTGCTGCTCATCGCCGCGCTAGTCTCCGCATGGCGACGCCGCCGCGAACTAAACATCGCGGAATGCGCCACGATTTTGTTCCCGTTTGCGCTCGCGATCATTATGTCGTTTTTCCCGAAGGAAAATGACCGCTATTTCCTGCCAGCGAGTGCGCTTTTTACGCTGCTCGCCGCCGTGGGCGTAGCCGACGCCGCGCAATCGCTGCATGGAAAACTGCGCCGGAGTGCGCTGGAACTCATTCTCGGCGCGGCGCTCGTGCTCGGACAATTTGTGGACTGGACGGATGATCGCGGCGGCCTCGTGCGCTACATCGAAGCCTTCCAGACCGACGACACCGCCGACGCCCTCGAATGGCTGCGCAGCAACACCAGACCCGAAGAAATCATCGCCAAAGACAACCGAGTCCGCCTCCCAAACGAAAAGCGCAACAGCAAAAAAGCCCGCCCGCTTCCCAACGAAATCCGCACCTCCGAATACGCCGCCGACCTCGGCACGCTCGACGAACTTCTCGCCGATGGAGTTGATTACGTCATCGTCAGCAAAAGCACCTACGGGCGTTTTGAGCGCAGTGGATTCCGCCCGAAAATTGGCGGCGAAGATGATGCCGAGAGACGCCGCGCTTTTTACGCCGAGCTACTCCGCGCTTACGAGCCTGCCTGGTCCCGCCCGCGCTCCGCAGTTATTTACCTGCACCCCGGAATCGAAATCTTCCGCATCTCGCCGCAGAATTAACCGCTGGAAAAAGCGCGCCGCGCCGTGTATTCCCCGAGCCATGAAACTCGCTCTACTCGGCACCATCGCATCCATTATTTTCCCCGCGCTCTCCGCCCGCGCCGCCAACGCCTACGACGCCATGCGTATCGTCGGTCAGCAAAAGGGCGAAGCCATCCTCGAAAAAATCACCGAAGTGCGCGGAAGCAAAGGAACCCCGCAACCGTCCGTCTGGAAAATCTCCACCGCCAGCTCCTCTTACGATGTTCGCGCCTCAAAAATCATCTCCACTTCCGCAGGCCGTGCGCTTTCGCCGCTCAGTCTCTCCGACTTAAAACTCGATAGCGACGGCGCACACACCGTCGCCGAGCGTGAGGCAAAAAAGCAGGGCTTTGAATACGACTACGCCGACTACTCCCTCCGCACCGGCACCAAATCCACGCCGGTCTGGGAAGTCCGCCTCGTGGATGATCGCAGCCGCCGCACCGCCACACTCAACATCGGCGCAGACACGGGAAAAATCATCTCCATCCACGGCATGAAAGGCGGCGCAGAATCCACAGCGCCCCTTACTAAAATCCCTGACCGCCCCGCAGATGGCCCAATTTCCAAGCCCAATAAAACCGGCTACGTGCAACAAGACCCCGCCGATTACGACCCCGCAGATGAGCCTGCGCCAAGGCGCAAACCCGCGCCTCCCCGCCCAATCGAAGAAGAAGAAAGCAGCGAAGAAATCCTACAAGACGGCGAATATCAAAACCCCCGCTTTGAGCGCGTGATGGACAAAGTATCCGATCACGTAAAACTGCGCGGTCGCCAGTTTCATAGCTGGTTCGACCGCAACGTGCGCCCCGGCGGGACACCCACCTACCGCCCAAATAACAGCCCCAGCAACTACGAAGAAGACCGCCCCGCCCCACGCCAGCCAGAGCGCCGCACCACAAAACCCGGCCCCAACGAAACGCGCTACTACCGGCCTGACTCCAGCGAGCGCCTGCGGGATTAGTCCCTTCAAATCAACGCCGGGCCGGAAGATGACTAATCGCGTTCTTGCACGCGCAGAGACGGTGCGATTATCTCCGCGCATCCATGTCATTGAACGCACACGACCGCGCCGAAGCCTTGATCGAAGCCCTGCCTTACATGCAGAAATTTCGCGGGGAGCTTTTTGTTATTAAATATGGCGGAAGCGCGATGGATGATGAGCACGCGGTGGACAGGCTTTTGAAGGATGTGGTCTTTTTAGAAGCAGTAGGAATCAATCCGGTGGTGATTCATGGCGGGGGCAAGGCGATTACAGAGCGGATGCGGCAGGCGGGGCAAAAGGCGCGATTTGTGAACGGGCTGCGCTGCACGGACAGGGAGGCGATTGGGATTGTGGAGGACGTGCTCGACCATGCGATCAATCCAGACATTGCAAAGCGAATCAACCATTTTGGCGGCGCGGCGGAGGGCGTACATGGAAAGTCGGTGCTCGTGGGGCGGAAGCTGCCGCTTCAGCGAGAAGGTGCCGAGGATGTGGACCTCGGCTTTGTCGGCGAAGTGGTGGATGTAAAGCTGGAGGGACTGCTGGACCTCGTGGCGCGGGAAGTTGTGCCAGTCATCAGTCCCCTCGCCCGCGATGAGTCGGGTGTGGTCTATAATATCAATGCCGACATCGCAGCGGGAAGTATCGCCGGGCGGATGAAAGCCGCGAAGATGATCTACGTGAGCGATGTGCCGGGGCTGATGCGCGACCCTTCGGATAAAAGCTCGCTGATACCGAGTGTGACGCGCTCACAGATTGAGAATCTCGTGGAAGATGGAGTCATCACCGGCGGGATGTTGCCCAAGGTGGAGAGCGCGGTGAATGCGCTGCGGCAGGGCGTGAAAAAGGTGCATTTCATAGATGGGCGGATGCCGCACGCGCTTTTGCTGGAAGTGTTCTCCAATCAAGGAATCGGGACAGAAATCGTGGCGTAGAAAAAAAGCGCGTTCTTTCGGATTTACCCCTTGCACCGTGGCGGTGAAGTCCGTATCTATCCCGCCCTTTCCCGCCGGACGTATTCAATTTTATGCCAAAAAAGCAGCCAAAAAAACCAGCAGCCAAAAAGCCGAAAGCCTCACCAGCAAAGGCATCGAAGCCTGCTGCCGTGAAGTCTGCGAAGAAGCCTGCCGCGAAAACCGCGCCGAAGGCGAAGGCAAAAATTAAGGAAAAGGCTAAGCCCGCTCCCGCGAAAAAAGTCGTCACGAAAAAAGTTGCTCCGGCCAAAAAAATCGAGACGAAGGCAGTAAAGCCAGTGCCCAAAGTGACGAAGGTTGAGAAGAAGCCCCTCAAAAAAATCTCCATCGCAAAGAAGCAAGAGGATGAGCTAGATAAGCCGCTGATCATTAAGCCCGGCAAGATCACCCCATTTATGAGGTCACAGCGCGAGAAGCTGCAATTGCTTCGCGACACGATACTCGACAGCATGGCTGGCGTCGCGAAGGACACGCTCCGCTCGCGCCCCGAAGGCAATGAAGCCAGCGCATTTGGGATGCACCAAGCCGACGCGGGCAGCGATGCTTACGACAAGGATTTTGCACTTTCGCTTCTTTCACAAGAGCAGGACGCACTTTACGAAATCGAGGAAGCGATGAAGCGTGTGGATATGGGCACCTACGGGATTTGCGAAATGAGCGGCAAGCCGATTCTCGTTGCCCGTCTTGAAGCGCTCCCGTTTGCGCGCTACACCGTGGAGTGCCAGACGGAACTCGAACGCACCAAGAGGCACCAGCGTTCGCGGGTGCCGGTCACCTCTCTTTTCGGACTCACAGACAGTGACGAAGAAGAAAGTGACGGCGAAGAAGCCGAAGAGTCACCACAGAAACCTCAAACCGAAGAATAACTAAGAACAACCATTATGGCACGCGAGTTTATCATCATCGAATGCACTGAAGCCAAAGCGGAGGGCAAACCTGTCTCCCGCTACATCTCCAGTCGCAACAAAAAGAGCCCAAACACACCAACCCGGCTCGAAAAAAAGAAATACAATCCGAACCTGAAGCGCCGCACGCTTCATCGTGAAATCAAGTAATTATGAGCCAGCCTAAAACACCTCAACGTCGGACAAACTTCCGCAAAGCAAACCGCATGATGCCTCGTCGTCGTGTCGAGTTCGCGCTCGATGCAATCGATTGGAAAAACCCTGAGCTTCTCAAGCGCTTCGTCACCGAGGCCGGGAAGATTCTTCCCCGTCGCACGACCGGAGTTCCAGCGAGCTACCATCGGAAAATTACCAACGCCATCAAGCGCGCCCGTCAGGCTCTGCTGATGCACTAAACGGGATTCCCGACAGCCATTCTTTCATAGACAGGACGCGCTGGAAAACGGCGCGTCCTGTTTATTTGTGGAAACAGAGTGGCTTTAATTTCGCCCGATGGAAGGCGCAGCCATCGTGAAATCGCGAGACATTTTACTGCCGCTTGCGCTACGGCGTAACATTCACTTACCGCACACCGAACCATGCCACTGCCAAGTATCCTGGACCCATCGCGCTACTCCAATGTCGAGTTTAGCAACGACGAGATCGCCCGCTATTCGCGCCACCTCATCATGCCAGAGGTCACACTCGACGGGCAGAAAAAGCTGCGTGCGGCGAGTGTGCTTTGCATCGGTGCTGGCGGATTAGGGTCGCCCATTTTGCTCTATCTCGCGGCTGCGGGAATCGGGCGCATCGGCATCGTGGATAGCGACGTGGTGGATTTTTCAAATCTCCAGCGTCAGGTGATTCACGGCACGAAAGACGTGGGCCGCAGCAAGTGCAAATCTGCGCGTGAACGGATTCGAGACATCAATCCGAACGTGCAGGTGGATTTATTCGAAACGCTTTTCACGTCAGAAAATGCGCGGAAGATCGGCGAGCCATACGACATCATTATTGACGGCACTGATAACTTTCAGACGCGCTACCTCACAAATGATCTCTGCTTCCTCACCGGCAAGGTGAACGTGTACGGCAGCATTTTCCGTTTCGACGGCCAATGCACCGTCTTTGCGCCTCGACTTGGCGGGCCGTGCTACCGCTGCATGTTTCCAGAGCCGCCGCCGCCGGGCGAAGTGCCGACGTGCGCCGAGGGCGGAGTGCTGGGCGTGCTGCCCGGAATCATCGGGGTAATGCAGGCGGTCGAGGCGGTGAAACTCATCTGCGGAATCGGAGAGCCGCTCATCGGACGCCTAATGAACTTCGACGCGCTGGCGATGAAGTTCCGCGAGTTCAAGCTTCGCAAAGACCCGCGCTGCCCGCTTTGCGGACCGAATCCGACTATAACCGACTTGATTGACTACGATCAGTTCTGCGGCCTACCGCAAGCTCGCGCAAAACAGGAAGAAGAAGCGCGTGTTCCACATATCACCGTGGAGGACTTGAAAGTGCGGCTCGATTCCGGATCAAAATTTCGCTTCATTGACGTGCGCGAGCCGTACGAGCGCGATATTTGCGGCCTATCGAGCACGACGCTCATCCCGATTGCGCAGCTCCCCGCTCGCATGAGTGAACTCGATTCTGCGGAGGATACGATCCTCATTTGCAAAAACGGCGCACGGTCCGCGCACGCTGTGAAAATGCTGCATGAAGCGGGCTTCACCCGCGCGTGGAATGTGGAGCGCGGCTTCGATGCGTGGGCCGAGCGCATTGATACAAATTTCCCGAAATACTGAACCGCTGCGGCTCCGCACCGCAGGGAAATTCATGTTTCGAGCAAGTCGGCTGCGATTCCTCTTGGCCCGCGAGTAGCGTTCTTCTAGGTAGTGTCCGTATATGACGGAAGACATCAAGAAAGCGATCGAGGCAGGAAAACTCACACAGTCAGCGGGCACAGCGCTCGAACGACTGGCTCCAGGAACCTATGTTTTACACAAAAGCTGGGGTTACGGAGCGATTGCCTCGCACGATTTCATGCTCGGAAATACCATCATAGATTTCCGCAATAAAAAGGGGCATCCGATGAAGTTTGAATACGCTGCGGAGAGCCTCACGCCACTTGCAGATGATCACATCGCCGCGCGGAAATATCGCGATATGGATGGCGTGAGAAAGCTGGCGCAATCCGACCCGGCAGCCCTTGTGCGCATTGTCCTCGGCTGCCTTGGCGGACGCGCTTCACAGGAGCAACTCACCGCGCAGCTCGTGCCGGATGTTTTTGCCGAGCCTGCATTCAAAAAATGGTGGGAAAGCGCAAAGCGTGCGCTCAAGGCCGACCCTCTCGTGGGTGTGCCGCAGAAAAAAAATGAGCACTTTATCCTGCGACTGGAAGCCCTCTCGCAAACGGACGAACTCGTCGCCGGCTTCCGCAATGCCCGCACTTTGAAGGACCAAATCCTCGGTCTTGATAACCTCACGAAATCGCTCGCGGCATTCACCGACCCTTCGGTTCTCGTGCCCATCGTGAGTGCTATCGAAGATGCGGCGAAAAAGGCTGTGAAGCTCCAGACTTCCGAGGCTCTGCAATTGATCGTCGTGCGCGACGAAATCGTAGGCCGCTTCCCCGCAATCAGCGCAAGCGCAGACGCGCCGACTGTTGCCGGAATTTTCCGCGATGAAGAGACAAAGCTCTCCACGCTGCTCGGCGAACTTCCAGTTTCAAAGCTCAAGAAAGCTATCCTCGCGCTGCCGGAAGCATTCGGCGAGCACTGGGCGCCAAAGGCTGTGAGCATCTTCATGCGCGGCAACAGCAAGGTCGTCCCCGAAGCGGCACGGCTGCTTGTGGAAAAAGGGATGACTGCGGAATTTGGCGTAGCACTCGACCGCGCGATTCGCGACCAAAGCATCACAGCCGAGGGCGTTCACTGGCTGTGTGAGGAGCGCTCCGGCGTATTCAGCGAAGTGGCTCTCACACCGCGCACACTCAGCGCGGCGCTGGGCGCAATGGAGCGCGATCAATTCAAAGAAAAGCGCGACCGTCGCCTGCACGATCTTTTGATGAACGATAAGCAGCTCGTGCTCGACCTCATCGAGTCGGCAGAGGCCGATGAACTGCGCGAAGCGATGCGCAAATTGATCATGACGCCCGTCTTCGAGGAGCTGAATAAACGCTCGCTGCTCGGACGCATCGTGCGGATTTATCCTGAGCTTGAGGAAATCATCACAGGGCGCGACGAGAAACCGAAGACCGAGCTTGTCGTCTCGTGGGAGAGCCTTGAGCGGCGCAAAGCCGAACTCGATGTACTCGTGAACAAGAAAATCCCGCAGAACCGGCAGGACATCCAAATCGCCCGCGACTACGGCGACTTGCGCGAAAACTTTGAATACAAGAGCGCGAAAGAACAGCAGCGTGTGCTCACGCGGCAGAAAATAGAACTTGAACGCGATCTCGCCCGCGCTCGCGGCACAGACTTCCGCGATACAAAAACGGATGTGGTAGGCATTGGCACTACGGTCGTCATCAAACGGATGAAAGACAGCGTTCAGGAAACCTACACGATCCTCGGCGCATGGGACACAGACCCGACGAAACACATCATCAGCTATCTCTCGCAAATGGCTCAGGCATTGATTGGCCGTGCAGTTGGCGACCGCGTTTCTGCTCCTACGGAAACTGGCGAGCACGAGGTCGAAGTCGTTTCGATTCAGGTCGCAACCCGCTGATTCCCGCCAGAGCAGCCGCTCTATTTCACACGAATCGCGCGGACTACCACTGAGTCCGGCTCGCCTTTTTCTAGGCGCATGGCGACTGGGGCTTCGAGCACTTTGAACGACTTCGCAAACTTCGCGCGATCCTTCCCGCGAACGAGATAAAACGCAGGGGCCAGTGGCGCGGATGAAGCCTCCGGGGCATAGGCCACTGGCGATTCTTCCAGATAAAACAGCACACCAAGCAGCGGTGCGTAATCGTCGAGATTGTAGGCAATTAAGCGCTCGCCAGCCAGAAGCGCGTCTATTTGCTCGGCGAATGGGCGGATGTTGTCGGAGCGTTTGATCACTGGCATCGCGACTGCGGCCATGTTCACTATGCCCATCGCGACGATGATTCCTGTCCACAAAGTGAGATGCAGGGTTTCGTGAAGTTTGCGCCGAAGCTGCATGAGACAGAGTGAAGTCCCGAAGACCAGCAAAAGCCCCAGCGACGAGAGCCAGAGCGGAGTCGCATCTGGGTCGCGCCCGTAAGCTGCGATTACAAATGGACCGGCGAGTGCGCAGAGGAACATGGCAAACGTAAGGCCGAATGCAACGTAGCGCCACCAGTGACGAAAGCGGCGTGGGCAATTCCAAAGCACGGGCGCAAGAATGAGGCAGAATGGCGTAATGAGCGGCTGAACGTAGCGAGGCAGAACACCGGGAATTAGCAGCAGTGCGAAGAAGCAAACCACTACGGCATTTCTCGCGCCGACGAGCACCGAGCAACCTCGCGGATACATCGTATCGCTCACGCCGCGCACCCAAAGCAGCGGCGCGAAAAGCACCCACGGCAGGTGATTTGCAAGCCCGCTCGGAATGTTCAGTAGATACTTTTTCACGTCCATGTCCGCGCCCGTCACGCGACCGACAAACTGCCGCTGCCAGACCTGGCCGACTTCCGATGCGGTGACTTCGCGAAAATATGGGACCGCCCACATTGCCACGATTCCCGACATGATCAGCAGCCCGGCAAAATGCGCTGGCTCCAGCAGGGTGCGTAGATTCTTCTCGCGCATCAGCACGGCTACTACGACGGCGTAGAAAAACAGCAGATGCAGCGGCGCTTTCGCGAGCAATGCCAGCGCGTTGAAGGCCATCGCTGGCAGCCATAGTTTCCACGACGACTCGCTCTTTGCCCACGCACTGAGCCACAGCACGATGGCGATTCCACTAAGCGAAACGTACACCGCCTCCAGCTCCGCAAGCCTGCATTTATCAATGGTTGCGACCTGCGTCATCATCGCGATGGCAGCGACGAGCGATTCCTCGGTAATCAGCCAGCCTTGCGTTGCGATGATGATTACCACTGCCAGCGCGAGCACGCTGAGAACGCTGGGCAACCGCGCAGCCCATGTGTTTTTTCCAAAGAGCTTCATCGTCCCCACCATGCACCATTGGACGAGCGGCGGTTTGCGCAGGAACTGCTTCCCACCAACGCTCGGCACGGCCCAGCTTCCGCCTTCCATCATGGTGACAGCGGGCATGATGCGGCGACCTTCCTCGCCTTTGAGTTCCGGCGAGCCGAGGCCGGGCAGAAAAATCGCGCACCAAAGTGCGAACACGATCAGCAGTGCGGTGATCCGGTTCATGCTCGAATCACTTGCCTCTCTTTTACGGGAGCAGACATCCCGCTATTTTCCGAGTGCCGCGAGGCGTTGCTTCGCTTCCTCGGCTTCGGGTAGCGACTGGAGTTTTTCCTTCGCGAGCATGTCCTCCAGAATCTTCTTCATCTTATCGTCCTTGCCCTGCATCCGATACGAGTCCGCCGCCTTTAGATATGCGCGAGCCGCCCACGATGGATACTTCATCTGCGTGAGCGCCACGCGCTCAAATTGCGAGGTCGCCTCCGCCCATTTCTTTTGCCGGAACAGCGCCTCTGCCATGTGGAAAAGCGCGTAGGCAGTGGATTCACCGCGCCATTCGCGCACGCCTGCGACTTCCTGAAACAGCTTCGTCGCTTCCCCAAAGTTCCCTTTTTCAAGATGCACGTTTGCCTGTCCGAGAAGCGCCTCCTTGAGCTTGAATGGCGCACCGAGACGATCAATGGCGTGCGTGTAGAGCTTTAGCGCCTCGTCGTAATTCTTCTTCGCATAATTCACGTCGCCGAGTCCCACCCAGCCAGCATCCACGCGGTCTGCTTTCGGAAAATTCTCGCGCAATGTCTGATAGAGCACCTCCGCTTCCGCGATCTTTCCTTTCGCAAACTGATAGTCGCCGATTTCCATCAGCAAATGCGGGCTGAGGTCTTCCGCTTTTGCCTTCTCCGCGATTTCGCCGAGCAGCTTCTCGCGCTTTTCAAAATTGCGCGTGAGCTTCGCGAGTTCAGTGAATGCGTAGGTAATCCGATACTCCGCCGTCGCATTTGCGTTTTCGCGCAGCGGCTTGATCATCCGCTCCAGCTCCGCCTCGGCGTCCCATTTCTGCGGCTCCGGCTCTGGCTTTGGTTTATCGAGGCCGGATGTCGTCGCGCCGGTGTTTGTGACTTCTGTGGCCAGCGTTTCTTTCACCGTGATTTGCGGGCGGCGGCGCGACCAGTCGGCGACTTGCGTAAGAATCATTTCGATGCCCTCGCGCTTTTGGTCGCCGATGTATTTGGTGAGTGTCTCGACGGTGATCTTCTTCGCCTCATCCATGCGACCGAGTTTCGACTTCGCTTTGCCCATCCAATAAACCGAAGTCACAGCTGCGGGATGCTCAGGACGCGCCTGCACAAACTCCGTGTAGAGCTTGTCCACGCCCTCCCAATCGCCCGCTTTTTGCAACTGCTTGCCCGCTTCAAAAAGCGAGTAGTTCAGCACTTCATCCGTCGTCGAGCGTTTGTAGCTCTCGATGTAGGCAACCGCCGCTTCGGCGTGCTGCTTCAGCGCGGCCTTCGCATCGCCCATCAGCGCATAGACTTCCGGCTGCAACATCTCCTTTGGGTCCGCGCCGAAGTTCGTCAGCCACGTCTCGCATTCCTTGATGCACTGCTCGTTTTCAAATGCGGCGAAATTGCATACGCCCAGCCGGTAGCGGGCATCCGAGCCGTAGCTGGACTTCTCGCCCCACTTCGCGATGTAGCCTTGCAGACGCTCGATTGCGCCATCTTCGTCGCCGGGGACATCGGTGTCTTTTTGATAATGCCCGGAGAACAAATGTGTGAGCGCGAGCTGGTATTCCGCATCCTCCATGAACGCCCCTTTTCCATCCGCCACATCGCCGTAGAGCTTGATGAACGCCTGCAAATCCTTCTGCGCTTCGGGGAACTTATTCTGCAAAAACTTCGTGTTCCCGATCTGAAAACGCACCTCCGCTTCGTAGGCGCTGCGGGCTTTTTCATCGAGTCCCTTGAGAATCTCCAGCGCAGCAGTGAAGTATTTCTCTGCCAGAAACCAATCCTTCTTCCGCATCGCAGCCGCCGCGCGGATGTAGGCCACATCGCCCACATTTTTGCCGCGAGGAAACTCCGCGAGATACTCGTCGGCAAACTTGTAAGTCCGCTCCGCAAGCCCCAGCTCGCCGTAGTGCGAAAGGCGGCTGAAGATGACCAACTGGCGCACCGGCGACTTCGGGAACTCCTCCAAAATCTGATTGAAGACCACAATGGCCTCCCACTTTTTATTCATGTCCGAATGGCAGCGAGCCATGCGGAAATACAGCGCGGGCATGTAGTCCGCCGCCTTCTCAAACTGCGCGAGAATCTTCTCCGCCTCCTCCAGACGCGGCTTCACCGCATCATCCACCGTGCGGATCGCCTGCGAAAGTTTCTGCGGATCCTTGCCCGCCGCTTTCATGATCTGCTCCATGCGCAGTTTGATCAACGCGATACGGTCGCGCTGCATCTTTGCCACTTCGTCGCGCGGGCGCACCGTCCAGTAAGCCTCCAGCGCCTTTTTGTAAGCGTGAACGTCGAGCAATTCATCGCCCAGCTTGATCGCCAGCGAGTTTAGCACGACGAAGTTTTCCACGAGGTGCAGCTTGGTATGGAGCGTCTTGAGCAGCTCGATGGATTTATCCGCAAAGGCCACTGTATCCGGCACAGTTGGGTCGTGCTTGAGCGCGTAGAGCGACATCAGCCGCACCGCACCAGCGGCAGATTCCTGTGTGTTGAAAGTGGGATACACCAGCCGCTCCAGCACGCCGATTTCCTCCTCCGGTTTTTTGAGCTGAAAGTAGCAGTGCGCCTGCCCGCCCAGCGAGTGCTCGCGAAAGATCGTGCGTGCCGGATGCGTCGCGGGCAGCGCCGTGGCCCACTGCTCGATCTGCGGCCACCACTCCAGCGCCTTGTCCCACTGCTTCAACTGCATGTAAGCCTGCGCGATTGCCAGCTTCGCCTCGATCATCTTTTCGTGCGCAGGCCAGCGGCGGAGAAACTCGGTCCAATAAGCGATTGCCTTGTTGATGTTCTCTTCCTTGCCCAGCCGGAAATAACACTCGCCCATCGCCAGCACTATGAACGCGCTGTTGAGCGTCTGCTTTTCCCCCTCTTCGAGCTGCCCCCAGTATTCCTCCAGCTTTTCCACAGCCTCCTTGTATTTTCCCCCCTCAAAATACTGCATCCCCAGATTGCGAATCTTCGCGAGCTTCATCGCTCGTGTTTCCTGGACATTTGCCATCGTCGCCGCCTGCGCAAAAAGCGGCGTATTCATGGCTGGCGCGAACGCGAGCAGGATGGCTGTGAAAGGGTGAAAACTGAGGGCTTTGAGTCGGCGTTTCATGGATTCCGTTCGGATACCCGAAAGTCGCGGGCGCAAATCAGAAAGTCGAGTCCGCTTTTACTCCGCTAGTCGTGGATTAAAAAGGCAGCGGGCTGACTTCCAGCGCGGTGTTGTTATCGGCGAAGTATTTTGCAGTCCACAGGCTCGGTAGCAGCGCGACCCATTGCCCATAAACATCGCGTGCCCAAGATGCGCCGGTCGGCAGAGTGGCAGTAGGCTTCTTCTCCGTGCCACGAGCGGCGGCGAGGGCAGCGTCTTTTTCGCGCACCCAGCGGATGTGGCTCCACGGCGCGGATTCGAGACGGCTCTTTGCGCCGTACTCGGATTCGAGTCGGTATTGCAGGACTTCAAATTGCAGCGGCCCGACTGCGCCGAGCAGCGGGATGCGAACGAGCGCATCGGGTTGTTCGTAAGATTGCGCGACTCCTTCTTTCATCAATTGCGTGAGGCCATCGCGGAAGCGCTTGAAGTGCGCGGGCGTGTCGTTGTGGAGAAAAGCAAAGCTCTCTGGAGCAAAGCGCGGCATCTCGCTGTATGCGATGCTGGGGTCTTCGGAAAGCGTGTCGCCGATAAGGAAATCATTGTTCCCCACGAGGCCCACGATGTCGCCGGGATACGCTTCATCCACCGTCTCGCGGTCGCGGGCGAAAAGACGCTGCGAGTTGGAGAGGCGCAGCTTTTTTCCCGTGCGCGTGTGGGTCACGAACATGTCGCGCTTAAAGACGCCGGATGCGATGCGTATGAAGGCTACGTAGTCGCGGTGCTTCGGATTCATGTTTGCCTGAATCTTAAATACAAAGCCCGAGAATGCCTCATCCGTCGGCTCCACCATGCGGCTTCCGCCACTGCGCGGAACAGGCGGCGGAGCAAGCGCGAGGAAGCGGTCGAGCAGCATCTGCACGCCGAAATTATTCATCGCGCTACCAAAGAAAACGGGCGTGAGTTTTCCCGCTCGCACATCTTCGAGATCAAAGCCTGCGCCCGCGCTGTCGAGCAGCTCCAGGTCTTCGCAGACTTTTGCATAAACATAATCGGGCAGCGCATTTTTCACCGCCTCGTCTTCGATGCCGCGAACGCGGACCGGCGCACGATACGCACCGCCGACGACGCGCTCGAATTGATACACCTGCTTTGTCTCGCGGTCGAAGACGCCCTTGAAATCCTGACCATCGCCGAGCGGCCAATTCAGCGGAAACGCGGCGATGCCCAGCACGCGCTCCAGCTCATCCAGCAAGTCGAGCGGCGCACGCGCGGGACGGTCGAGCTTGTTCATAAAAGTAAAAATCGGCACACCACGGCGGCGGCAGACTTCAAAGAGTTTCAGCGTCTGCGGCTCGATGCCCTTGCCCGCATCAATCACCATCACCGCAGCATCCACCGCAGTGAGCACGCGATACGTGTCCTCCGAGAAATCCTTGTGGCCCGGCGTATCGAGGAGATTCACCACGCAATCGCCGTATTCAAATTGCAGCACCGTGGAGGAAACAGAAATGCCGCGCTGTTTCTCCAAATCCATCCAGTCGCTCGTCGTCGCCCGCTGGTCCTTTCGCGCCGTCACGCTCCCCGCAAGCTGAACCGCGCCGCCGTAAAGCAGGAACTTCTCGGTGAGCGTCGTCTTTCCCGCATCGGGATGCGAGATGATGGCAAAAGTGCGGCGTCGCGCGACTTCACGCGCAATCTCGGATGTGCGGGCCTGGCCCGTCGTTTCAACAGTCATCCCCTTCTCTGCCCTGCCCGCGCGGAGGATGCAAGCAGGCCGATATATTTTCCAAAGTAGGCGGGCAAACGCGCTTGTCTTCTCGCGGGCGCGTGGGAATGAAGGGGCGATGCACGTCAGCGTATTTGAGCTTTTCAAAATCGGGATCGGGCCGTCCAGCTCGCATACAGTCGGACCGATGAAGGCGGCGCGGGCTTTTGTGCAGGAGCTTGCGGCGGGCGGAAATTTGGAGCGCACGATCCGGGTTCAGGCATTTCTTTACGGCTCGCTGGGGCTGACGGGGAAAGGGCACGGGACGGATAAAGCGATCATCCTCGGCTTCGAGGGGCATGAGCCGGAGACTGTGCCGATGCATGCGGTGGAGCCGACGCTGGCGCGTGTCCACTCGGAAGGCCGGTTGCTGCTTGGTGGTGCGCGGGCGATTGAGTTTCCGATGAAAGAGTCGCTTGTTTTTCTGCGGGGAAAAAGTCTGCCGCATCATCCGAATGGGATGCGGTTTGTCGCGTTCGATTGCGGAGGAAAGGAGCTTGCTGCGTGTGTGTTTTACAGCGTGGGCGGCGGTTTTATCGTGCGAGAGGATGAGATCGGAAATGCGGCTGCAGCGACGACTGCGCGACCGCCGCTGCAGTTTGATTCGGGCGCGGAACTGCTGGCTCTCTGCGGTCAACACGGCATCGCGATCAGCGAAGTGCAGCGCAAAAATGAACTGGCTTCACGCACTGCGGAGAGCCTCGCATCCGGGCTGGATACGGTGTGGCGTGCGATGCAGGAGTGCGTCATCCGAGGCTGCGCGGCGGAGGGAGAATTGCCCGGCGGACTGCGCGTGCGGCGGCGGGCGAAGCAGCTCTTTGAACAACTGCGCCAACAACCCGAAGCAGCCCTCCGCGATCCGCTGACGATGCTCGACTGGGTGAATCTTTATGCCCTCGCGGTGAATGAGGAAAACGCCGCCGGTGGCCGCGTGGTGACGGCTCCCACAAACGGCGCGGCGGGAATCATCCCCGCAGTGCTGCACTACGCCACGCGGTTCGCGCATTCGCCGCATCGCGACGGCGTGCATCGCTTCCTGCTCGCTGCGGCGGCAATCGGCGCACTTTACAAAAAGAACGCGAGCATCAGCGGCGCGGATGTGGGCTGTCAGGGCGAAGTGGGCGTCGCCTGCTCGATGGCTGCTGCGGGGCTTACGGAGTTTCTCGGCGGCACGCCGGAGCAGGTGGAAAACGCGGCGGAAATCGGGATGGAGCACAACCTCGGCCTGACGTGCGATCCCGTCGGCGGGCTTGTCCAGATACCGTGCATCGAGCGCAATGCGATGGGTTCCGTAAAAGCGCTGAACGCCTCGCGAATGGCACTGCGCGGCGATGGCACGCACTTCATCTCGCTCGATAAAGCCATCCGCACGATGCTCGCGACAGGCCGCGACATGCACACGAAATACAAAGAAACCTCACGCGGCGGACTGGCCGTGAATATCGTGGAGTGCTGAGAAACAGCGGAAAAAGTTTTTCGCACTGCGACGGCTTTTTCCCAAGCCATGCGCGGATTTATCCAATATAAGCGCAGCATGTCTTGGCAATCGCTTCGCCCCGAATGGGGGCTTGTTCTCGGCTCCGGGCTTGGCAGTTTTGTCGAGCGCATGGAGATCATCGCGTCGGTCCCCTACGCGGAAATCCCCGGCCTCCCACAGTCTTCTGTGGCAGGGCACGCCGGGCGGTTTGTCTTTGGGAAAATCGGCGGCGCGACCGTGCTTGCGGCGCAGGGCCGCGTGCATCTTTACGAAGGGAAAACGGCGGCGGAAATCACAGCGGGCGTCCGCTGGATGCAGGAGCGCGGCGTGCGGAAGCTCGTGCTCACGAATGCGGCGGGGACGTGCAATCCCGCCTTTCACCCCGGCTCGTGGATGATGCTGAACGATCACCTAAACCTCACTCACACCACGCCGCTTCTCGGTGGACCAAATTTTTTCGACATGAGCGAAGTGTACTCGCGTGCGCTGCGGGAAAAATTCGCGGGCGTAGCGAAGGAACTCGGCATGAGTCTGCACGAAGGCGTGTATGCCGGGCTGCTCGGCCCGCAGTATGAGACGCCCGCCGAAGTGCGGATGGTGCGCACGCTGGGCGCAGACGCTGTGGGAATGAGTACGGTGCTGGAAGCGATTCAAGCACGCGCTTTGAAAATGGAAGTCGCAGGTTTTTCCTGCCTCACGAATTGGGCCGCCGGGCTGCATCCGGGCACGCTGGGTCACGAGGAAGTTTTGGAGACAGGTCGCGCAGCAGCATCGCAGCTCGCGGATGTGCTGGAGCGGGCGGTGTCGCTTTAGGCCATGTGCGGAATCGCCGGATATACCTACCACGATTCGGGGCGCTCCGCAGACCGGCAAGTCCTCGCGGCGATGAATGCCGCCATCACGCATCGCGGGCCGGATAGCGATGGCTTTCATTTCGACGGACCGACGGGCATCGCGATGCGGCGGCTGGCGATTATTGATGTCGCCAGCGGACGCCAGCCTTTGAGCAATGAGGACGGCTCGCTGTGGATCGTGTTCAACGGCGAAATCTACAATCACCCGGCGCTGCGTACGGATTTGGAAAAACGCGGTCACATTTTCCGAACGCACAGCGACACGGAGTGCATCGTCCACGCCTACGAGGAATACGGCGATGATTGCGTGCGGCACCTTCGCGGGATGTTTGCGTTTGCAATCTGGGATGCACCGAAGCGACGGCTTTTCATCGCCCGCGACCGTGTGGGGAAAAAGCCGCTTTATTACGCCGAGCACGACGGTGCGCTCATCTTCGGCTCCGAGCTGAAATGCCTGCTGAAATATCCCGGTTTCCCCCGCGAGCTGAATGCGGAAGCGGTGCATCACTATCTCACGCTTCAATACGTGCCCGACCCGCTCACCGGCTTCCGCGCAGCGCGGAAGCTGCCGCCCGCGCATACGCTGGTTTGTGAAAACGGGCGCGTCTCCATCCGGCGATATTGGGACGTAGATTTTCGCACGAAGGAAAATGTCGCGGACCTTCGCGAGCGCATCCGCGCAAAGATCGAGGAGTGCGTGCGCATCCGGCTGATGAGCGAAGTGCCGCTCGGTGCGCATCTCAGCGGAGGAATTGATTCCAGCGTGATCGTTGGACTCATGGCGGGAATGTCCTCGCGGCCCGTGAAGACATTTTCCATCGGCTTCGATGAAGCAGCTTTCAACGAAACAGACCACGCTCGCGCTGTGGCGAAGAAGTTCAACACGGAGCACGAGGAGTTCATCGTAAGCCCATCCGCGATGGATGTGCTGGAGCCGCTCGTCGCTCATTTCGATGAGCCGTTTGCAGACTCCGCTGCGATCCCGCTTTGGTATCTCAGCAAACTCACGAGGCAGTATGTGACTGTCGCGCTCAATGGTGACGGCGGCGACGAGGCGTTTGCCGGCTACCAGCGCTACTACGCGGACGCCGTGGCAAACCTCTACGGAATCGTGCCCGCGTTCCTGCGCAACGCCGCAAATGGCATCTTCTCGCTGCTTCCTGTGGATGGAAAAAAACCCGTAGAAAAGAGCCTGCCAGCAGCTCTGCGAAAGCTGGGGCACGCAGCGTCTATGGGCAGCGGCGCGAGTGTGGTGCGGTGGGGTTCGTATTTCTCCGAAGCGGAAAAAGCCGCGCTTTATACCGGCGATTTCAGCAGCGCGATAGAGCCGAGCCACGCCGCGATGGAGCGCACTTTCGCGGATGCTCTCGCAAGCAATCGCGTGGACCGCACGCTCTACACAGACCTTCACCACTATCTGCCCGGTGCGCTTTTGGTAAAAGCGGATCGCGTGACGATGGCGCACTCGCTCGAAGCCCGCTCGCCATTTCTCGATCACGAATTGCTGGAGCTTGCAGCACGTCTTCCTGCTCGATGGAAAGTACGCGGCACTACGACGAAATGGATTCTCCGCGATTTGTTCCGCGACTTCCTCCCGGAGCGCATCGCAGGGCGTGGAAAGCTCGGTTTCTCCGTGCCGCTTGCGCGTTGGTTCGCAGAGCCGAATCTCGATGTCGTGCGCGATTTGCTGGGTACAGGCGCACGCTGTCACCGCTTTCTTTCGGCTGAGAAAATCAGCACGCTCATCGAGCAAAACCGCTCCGGGAAATTTGACCACGGAAAGAAAATCTGGGCCTTGCTCGTCCTTGAGCAATGGCTCCGCACTCACTCGCTTTGAAAAAATCACTAACACTTTATCTCAGCATCGTTCTCGGCGTGATTGCAGTTTCGTGCGCGTGGCTTGCGCACGATTACCGCGCACGGGCAAAGAAAGCTGAGTCAGCACTGGCAAAAAAAAAGGGAGGTAAGTCTTCCGCTAAAAGCTCCAAACTTTCGCAGCAAGAGCGCACTTATTTGAAGGCACTTTTCGCACGTTACGGAGTGACGCCGCAGGACAGCAATCCAGCAAGCGATGCCATCGCAATCACCGCGCAGATGAATCAGGAACTGAACCGCTCCGTGCCTGCTGAATACAGCGCAGCCAAAACTCCGTGGCTGCCTCCTTCTCCGCGAACACTGCCAGACCGCACCATCCCCGGCGCACAAAAAATCCCGTTCAGCCTCGTGGATCGGAAGATCGAGTTTCCGCAAGCTCCCTCGCTCTATCAGTATGCCATCACCAATCCCACGGACGCCCCGATTGCGATGCCGCTGATTCATGCAGGCATTCGCTGGGATAACGCGGAAGCGATGATCGAAAGCGCGGGGCTGCGAAAGATCGAAGACGAATTGGACCGCGCCATTGCGATTTGGAAATTTGTCGCCACGCATCGCTATCACGCAAAGCCCGTCACGGAAGGCGCGGAGGAACATGATCTCGTGAAGTTTTTTGCGTGCTACGGCTACGGATTTTGCGACGACGCATCGCAGGCAGTTGCTGGACTCGCAAAACTCTGCGGTCTGAAAGTTCGCATCTGGGGACTCGAAGGCCACGTAGTCCCGGAGATTTTTGCGGGTGGAAAATGGCGGCTGCTCGATGCAGATTTTGCCGCGTATTTTCATAGCCTTGGCGACCCACGCGCCGTGCTTGGCGTGGAGGAGTTGGCCGCGAGCCGCGAGGCTTTCAAGAACGTCGTGCAGCTCGGCAACCAAGGAGCTTACGAACGTGAATACGCGGATTTTTTCCTCACGACAAAAGACAATAAACCGTGGCCTATCGAAACCCGCACAGAGAACCAAATCGCAGCCACGCTAAATCCCGGACAGCGCGTCGTGTTCTCAAATTTCAACTGGGGGAAATACTTTCTCGGAGCATACCCGCAGCGCGTGCCACGTTATTTCAACGGCTATTTCCAACGCCCACTGAGTGCAGACGCTTTCCAACTCACAGACGGATTGGAGATCGTGCGAAGCGGCGCGTCATTCACCATCGCGAACCGCTCGCTGGCTGAAAGACGCGCAGCCGCAGTGATTGAGTGGCCTTTCCCAATCGTCGGCGGACTTGTGGAGAGTCCCCTGCCCGTCGCGCTGGAATTTGAAGATGCTCTCGCCGAACGCAAAATCCAACTCGCGCAAGGTAGCGCGGTTTCGCTCGATGGCGCGGTGACTCAGGTAGCAAAGCAGCCCACGAGGAAATTCAAATTGAGCATCATCATCCCCGCAGGAGCGTCGGTGGAATTTGCAAAACCGATGCAGCTCACCTGCGACTTCCAGTTTGCAGAAATGCCACTCCTACGGCTCAAGGAAGGCGTGAACGAATTCATGCTCCACACCGCCGAGCCTGTCACCGTGAGCAAGCTGGTCGGCGAAGTTTTCTGGAAATAAACGCGCCACGCGACCTACTCGCCAGTCGGCTTCAGCTCACGAATCCACACGTTTCGGAAGCGCATCGGATTACCGTGATCTTGCAGTGAGATGTTTGTCTTCTCCGGGTGTTTTGAGTATTTACCCACAGCTTTGTGCGACGTGTTGCCGGTCACTTCCGTGTGATTCTGCGTAAGCACTCCGTTGTGAAAAACGGTCACGTATGCAGGCTTCAGCAGCTTCCCTTCTTCATCAAAGCGAGGCCCGGTGAAAACGATGTCGTACACATTCCACGTTTGCGGAGGATTCGTGGCATTCACGAGCGGCGGGGTCTGACCGTAGAGCGCCGTGGCCTGGCCATCGGGATAGGTCGGGTTTTCGTAGCTATCGAGCACTTGCACTTCGTAGCGACCGTGGAAAAATACACCGCTGTTTCCGCGTCCCTGACCATTCCCTGAAGCCGGTGGTGCCATCCATTCGATGTGCAATTGTACATCCGGGCCAAACTCGTCCT
>JANMLS010000320.1:0-9036 GCA_031372675.1 Verrucomicrobiaceae bacterium | reverse complement strand
AGCGCGACGCTGCAAAGACCCTTCACTCAAACAGCGGGAGAGACACAGCTCGCAGCAGCGATCACAGGCCCGACGTTTACATTCTCCGGTGGGGCGCTCACAGGCATGGGGACGTTAGACGGCAACGTGAGCAACATCGGTGCGACGGTACGGCCCGGCGGAACGAGTGTGGCGGGGACGCTGACGATCACTGGAACATATACGCAGGGATCGGGTGGCACGCTCGCGGCGGAACTCGGCGGCACGACGGCAGGTTCGCAATACGATGTGCTTAGTGTTGCTGGCGCCGCAACGCTTGGAGGGACGCTGAATATTACGAACTTGGGCGGCTTTATACCATCGGGCGGGGATAGTTTTCGTGTGGTAGAGACGGCAGGTAATCCGGGCACATTTTCCACGTTGGGCGGTCAAACATTTGGTATTGTCCAGCAGCCGGATTCGACAGGACTCGTGCTCGAACGCACAGCAATGGTTTTCGCATGGGACGCTGGGGCGGGTGCTGATACCAGTTGGTTTAACCCGCTGAACTGGTCCAACGACTTTGTGCCGACTCCCGGAGATGGCGCACAAATTACAACACCAGTAACCGTCACGCTCGGCAGCAATGCGCAAATAGGCTCTCTGGCATTTTTTGACGGCACGCTAAACGGCGGCGGCACGCTCACGGTGAGCGATTCATTCACATGGTCGGGCGGCGTGATCTCCGCGCCATTCACCACGGGCAGCACAGCGGCCATCAGCATCACCGGCACAGCCGCGAAGTCGCTGGACGGCGCGACGATGACGCTCGCGGGTTTCACGGTGATGGATGCAAGCATCACGCTCACAAGCGGCGCGACGCTGGAAAATAGCGGCTCCTTTGAAATCGCAAACGGTGCAGACATCCTCGGCAGCGGCACGTTTCACCATCTCATCGGCGCGGGCGGGCAGGTGACGAAAACGGGTGCCGGCAACACCAACATCGCAGTCGCTTTCCTGAATGGCTCCGGTCTCGTCGTGAATGATGGCACGTTCAGCGCAGGCGGCGGCGGGAGCTGGGGGACGAATGTAAGCGCGACGGTGCTCTCCGGCGCGACGCTGGATTTTGCAGGCGGCACGCACACATTTTCCGGCGGTAATGTTTTCACCGGCAGCGGCACCACGCTGTTAAGTAGCGGCACTATCTCGCTCACCGGCAGCGCTGTCACCGTCGCAGCGGGCCATCCATTCGAGCAGACCGGCGGCACGATAACCGGTGGCGACTTCAACATCGCGGGTATTGTCGTATGGTCCGGCGGCACACAAAGCAGCACCGGCACCACCCGCATTATCGGACTAGGCGGCAACCTCACTATCTCCGCAGGCGGCTCTGTGAACCTCGATGGGCGCACCATCGTTGTGAACTCCGGAGCCAGCTTAACGATGGGAGCGAGCAGCGCACTCGCACTCCACTCCGCAGCGACCATCAGCGTCTCCGGCACCCTCCAGATCGATAACGCCGGAATCACAGACCCCAACAGCACCGGCGGCGACATCACCATCCACTCCGGCGGTTCATTTAGCCAAGTCGGCAACTCAACCTCCACCATCACACCGGGCTTCATCAACGACGGCGGCCTTGTGGACTTCGTCACCGGCACAACTTCGTTCCTCGGCGCGTTCCAGCAAAACAGCGGCTCCACCTTCCTCGGTGGCGGTAGCGCCACCTTCGCCGTGCCTGCCGTCTTGGCTGGCGGCATTCTCAGTGGCAGCGGCACCATCACCGGCAACGTGGTGAATACGAGCGGCACGATCCAGCCAGACGGTAATCCGGGCGCGATCAATATCACTGGCGATCTCACGCTCGGCGATAGCTCCACCGTGGTCATCCAGATTGGCGGAATCGCTAGCCCGAATTTCGATCAAATTATTGTCAGCGGCCTCGTCACTTTTGCTGGCACGTTTGAGGCAGTGCTGGTGAACGGCTCCACCCTCAGCGAAGGGCAGACGATTACTCCGATTTCCGCAGGAACGAGGACTGGCACTTTTGCAGTCGAGACTCTCCCGCCTTTGATCCTCTCATCCTACAGCGCGGGCGGGTTTGTTTTGCGCAATCCATTTCTACCACCCGGATTCGTGCGGATCGAAAACGCGCCGGGCGTCACCAGCTTGCTGATTCCCGGCCTCGTAGCTGGCCAATCTTCGGATATTTTCGTGAGCGGGCTTGGCGACTTGAATGGAGATACGATTGCGGATTTCGCCGTATCCGCGCCGCTCCTGAATCCCGCTGGCGAGACGTATGTGATCTTCGGAAAAAGCGTGGGCTTCTCCGCGACGTTCGATGTTTCCACGCTCGACGGGACGAATGGATTCAAGCTGCTCGGCGGTTCATCCGCGATTCGCAGCGGCTCGGCAATCGCATCTGCTGGCGATGTGAACGACGACGGCATCAACGATATTCTCATCGCCGATGTGGACTCCAATCTCGGCGCTTCCGGCGCTGGCGCGGTGTATGTGGTGTTTGGAAAACCCGACGGCTACGCAGCATCCGTCGATCTCTCCACGCTCACGTCGGCGGATGGCTTCGTCATCACCGGCATCGCATCGGGCGACTCGGCGGGCTTTGAAGTCCGTGGCGCGGGCGATGTAAATGGCGACACGATTTCGGACCTCATCATCGGAGTGCCCGAAGCAAATCCGAATGGCGAGGATTCCGGTTCTGCGTATGTGGTTTTTGGTTCCCAAAGCGGATTTACCCAGCCGTTTTCACTCGCCGCGATCAACGGCACGAATGGCTTCCGAATCAATGGCCGCGCAGAGGGAGATCGCCTCGGCGAATCGGTTTCCGGCGCAGGAGACATCAATGGCGACGGCTTTGCAGACATCCTCATCGGCGCTCCAAATTACAACGGAGTAGTCGGCGGAGATACCGGCGCGGCTTTTGTGATCTTCGGAAAAGCGAGCGGGTTTGTAGCAACCATCGAAGTCACTGCGCTGGATGGGAAAAACGGTTTCGTCATCGAAGGGCTTGCGAGCGACGAGCAACTCGGTGTGAGCGTTGCGACAGCGGGCGATTTCAACGACGACGGATTCAGCGATTTGCTGATCGGAGCAAAGAAACGAAACATTTCAGAGAATGTGAATGTTGCTGCGGCCTACGTGGTTTTTGGAAAAGAGCGCGGCTACCAGGCGAGTCTCGATCTCTCCAAACTTACTGGCGCAAATGGATTCCGGCTCTTGACCGAGGCAATTGAGGCCGACGGCACCATCTCCGTCGCGGGCGCGGGCGATTTCAACAACGACGGTTTTGATGACATCCTCATCGGCTCGCCTGATTCCAAAAATCGCGAAGGCGCTGCGTATTTGATGTTTGGTAGGAAGTCCGGTTTCGCGCCGGAGCTTGAGCTGGAGACGCTCAATGACACCACGGGCTTCCGTTTTTACGGTTCCGCAGCGCGTGAAGAAGTGGGCCTTTCCGTGGCTGGCGCGGGCGATGTGGATGGCGATGGATTCGATGATTTGCTCATCACCGCGCCGGGCAGCGCGAGCGCATATCTCATCGCAGGCGCCGCAACCCAAGCGCTCCCCGTGCCGAGCAAAAGCGCGACGAGCATCGTGTTCAATGATGTTGATGGCGACATCATCACCATCAAAGTCACCGGCGGAAAAATCACTGCCGACATGCTCGTGTTCGGCCCCGGCGGAGTGCTTCAGCTCGTCGATCTCACGGCAGCCAAGACCCTCAAAGACGGCGCAAACATTTCCTTCTCGGTAAAAACAAACGGTGGAAACGGCATCATCAACGTCGGCGCGATCAATGCCGAAGGCTTGCGACTCGGCACGGTGAATATCACTGGCGACCTTGGCCGCATCGTGGTCGGAAAAGGCGACCCGCTCAAACCCGCGCTCAAACAACTCATCGTGGGAAGCATCGGTGCGCTCGGCGATTCCACGCAAGTCCCCGGCACAGCCGATGCGCTGAAGAGCGAAATCCGTGGCGCACTGCCAAAGCTGATCGTGAAGGGAGCATTTACCAACGCCACATTTGAAGTTCTCGGCAAACTCAGCACCGCGACTGTCGCGGGTGAATTTTCCGGCACGGGCGCATACGACTCCAGCCAGTTGCAGGGTCTCGCTGCGCTTGGTCGCGATCTGATTTCGCAAGTCGCAGGCGGCACCACATTGTCCAGCTCCGGCCTGAGCGCAGGCAGCATTGGCTCGCTGAATCTCAAGCAATCACTCACTAATTCCTCCGTGAAATCATCCGGCGGCATCAACAGCGCAAGCGTTAGCGGCAATGTGAATAAAAGCGCGATTGTAGCAGCGGGCGCGATTCGCGTTGTGAAAGTATTCGGCTCGATTACGAGCGATGATCCCGCCGTTCCGAGCGTCGTCGCCGCGCTTGCTTCGCCGCCTTCCTCCAAGCCTTCATCGGCGATTGCGATCAACGCGCTCTCGGTGCGCGGCAATGTTTTGAACGCTGAGATTTTGCTCGGCTACAATGCCGAGTTCACGCCAGTCAACGGCGACGCAAGTGCTGGAAAAGTGACCATCCTGGGGAACTTCACCGCATCGAGTCTTGTCGCCGGAGTCAAAGACGACACAAGCGACGGATTTGGACAAAACGATATCCGCATTGGCGCACCGCTGGACGATCCGACGCCGCTCATCATATCCCGCATCGCCAACCTGATCATCAAGGGCGTGGCGGAGGGAAGCGATGGCGGGACGGATTCCTTCGGCATCACCGCGCAGCAAATCAAAACCGCCAAGATCAACGGCGTGAAAGTAATTTTAGATAAAGTGCTCAAGGATGATATTGTGCTCGGAACCGAGGGAGACTTCCGACTTGTTGAAGTCATTTGAGCGGCGTAATGCCGCCCATTCCCCCGGCTTCAATTTATGAAATCTCGTCCGTCTTTTTTGCCGAAATCCATCTTTCCGTGTCCTGAGCCGCTGGAGGCCCGCATCGCTCCGGCATTCGCCGCAGTGCTGGATTTATCAACCATCGCGCCCGGCATCGGAGTGCGGCTGGATGGCCCGACATTGGGCGATGGCGCGGGCTACTCCGTCGCGCAGGCGGGCGATGTAAATGGCGATGGCTTCGCGGATGTGATCATCGGTGCGCCGTACGCGGATGAAAATGGAGCCGATTCCGGCGTGGCCTACGTCATCTTCGGCAAAGCGAATGGAATCCCCGCCGCGCTCACATTGCCGCCAGCGTCGCTTGCCGATGGCTTCAAAATCAAGGGCGCCGCCACCACGCACTTTCTCGGCAAGTCCGTGAGCACTGCTGGAGATGTAAATAATGACAGCTTCGCGGATGTGATTGTCGGCGCTCCCGGTGTGGATGCGGCTGGCTCGGCCTACGTGATTTTTGGAAGCCTCACGCCGTCTGCTGTTGTCGAAGTTTCCGCGCTGGACGGCAGCGATGGGCTGAAAATTGCAGGCTCCGGCGCGGGTCAGCAATTTGGAGAAAGCGTGAGTCGCGCTGGTGATGTGAACGGCGATGGATTTGAGGACGTGCTGATTGGCGCGACTGGCGATGATGATTACGGAACTGATTCCGGTGCGGCTTACGTGATTTATGGCGCAGCCAGTTTGCCCGCAATCATTGATGTATCCTCGTTGAGCAGCCTCGGCTGTAAGATCGTCAGCGAGTCCGATTTTGATTTTATGGGTTCGAGCGTTGCCGCAGCGGGCGACGTTAATAAGGACGGAATTGCGGACATCATCATCGGCGCATTCGGGACGGACTCCAACGGCTCCGACTCCGGCTCTGCGTATGTGTTGTTTGGAGATTCGGCGTTCCAAGGCTACATCACGACGAGTTCAATCTCCGGCTCGGTCGGCTTCGAGATTCGCGGGGCGACGCCCGGCACTCGCGCAGGATTCGCGGTTAGCGGAGTGGGGGATTTGAATAGCGATAGTTTTGATGATGTGGCTGTCGGCTCACCAAACCCTGATGCCTCCAGCGTTCCAGGCACGGTGGCGGTGGTTTTTGGGAGTGCCTCGATCAGCACGGCGGTGGAGATTTCTGCGCTCAACGGCGCGAATGGTTTTACGATGACGGGGCTTTCCGGCACGGACCGCTTTGGCTCCAGCGTCTCCGGCGCGGGTGATGTGAACGACGACGGCATCGCTGATCTCATCATCGGTGCATTCAAGTCCGGGATTCCTCCTGCATCGCAGTCTGGCGAGGCTTATGTGCTTTTTGGAAAAACGGGCAGCTTTGGAGCTTCTTTCGATCTCACTGCGCTGAATGGCTCCAATGGATTCAAGATCACCGGCGGCGCTGGCGGCGATATTTTGGGACGCAGTTTGAGTCGTGCGGGCGATGTGGATGGCGACGGAGTACAGGACTTCATCGTGGGTGCGCCGGGTTCCTCGGCAAACGGCGCGGCCTCCGGCGCGGCATACGTCATTTACGGGCAACCGATGACCGACATAGACATCTCGTTCACAGCGGGAATCGTCGCCATTGATGATACTCCTGGTGCGGATTCCAACTCGACGCTGCGCCTGATCCGCAGCGGCGCAAACCTCCGCATCAGCGATCCCGTCAACATCCTCAACGCGCTTGCCGGGGCTACGCAAATTGATGCGCGCACCGTGGAGATTCCGTTTGCGAACATCACCGGCTTGATCGGCATCAATGCTGGCCGGGGCGACGATTTGCTCATTCTGGATTACAGCGGCGGTGCTTTCTCTACGGGGACAATCGGTTTCGTGGGAGGCGATGGAAACGACGGCATAGTTGTCGAGGGCAACGTGCCAGCCGCAGTTGATTTTGCGGGGACAAGCACGACCGGAGCGCTGCTGTTTAACTCCGACAATGTGACTCACAGCGAGGTGGAAAATGTGACGGACCTGCGAGCCGCCGCGAGCCGCACTTTTTTGCTCACGGATAACACGAACTACACAATCACCGTGGCGGACCAAGGCAGCGGAGTCACAGACATCACCACCTCGGCAGGATTGCTCTACCGCTTCGCATCGCCTGCAAATCTGCTGTCCATCAGCGGCGGCGATGCAGCCGATACAATCACCGTGCAAACTTACGACCCACAGCCGCTCAGTCGGCTTGTGCTTTCGGGCGGAGCAGGCAACGATGATGTAGAAATCCTTGTCCCGCTCACACTCGCCCGGCTCGACATCAACGCAGAAAATGTGAACCCGCTGCCGTCTCTCTCGCTCGGCACCGATGGCGGGACTTGGCAAACCGGAGCCTTTGCCTTCTCCAGCGGAACCACGCTTGGCATTCGAGTCGAAGGCGATGCTTTTTCCCTCAGCAGCACAATGGTGGGCGTGACGGGAACCATCAATCTCACCGGTGCCTCGCTGCGAATTGACGGAGCGATCAACGGTCCCGTGAGTCGGCCACTTCAACTCATCGACAATGATGGCATCGAACCCATCACGGGAACTTTCAGCGGTCTTGCGGAAGGTGCAGGCGTTTTGCTGGGGACCACTCCGTACGTAATCAGCTATTTCGGCGGCGATGGAAACGATGTCACTCTCACACGACGCCTCGCCTACGGTTCAACGGAGCTTAGCGGATTAAATGGGGACGATGGATTCGTCATCGGCGGCGCGAGAAATGGCGAGCAACTCGGCTCTGCAATTTCGATGCTGGGCGATGTGAATGGCGATGGATTCGATGATTTTGCAGTCACCGCTGCGCGTGCTCCGCAGTCCGGCGGAATCTCGCCCGACTTTGGTGCCACGTATGTTTTCTTCGGCTCCGAGACGCCATTCAGTGCGCTGCTCGAAGTGAACAATCTCGACGGCACAAATGGCTTCGTAATTCTGGGCGTGAGCACCGGCGATCTCAGCGGTTCCAGCGTGAGCGGCGGCGGCGACATCAATGGCGACGGCCTTGCAGACATCGTCATCGGCGCAAGCAGTGCGGACCCCGGCGCGGCTGAAACGGGCGCGGTGTATGTGGTCTTTGGAAGCAGTGCTGCGTTCTCCCCAACTCTCGATCTATCCGACCTCAATGGCAGCGACGGCTTTCGGTTCGACGGCGCAAGCGATGGAGGTTTGTTCGGTTTTGCAGTCAATGCTTCCGGCGATGTGAACGGCGACGGTATCACGGATTTAGTCGTCGGTGCGCCAAATGCCGGGGCGGATTCGCGCGGGCGTGCTTACGTTTTATTTGGCAGTCGCCAGCCATTCGCAACCTCGGTTGCGTCGTCCTCGCTCAATGGCGCGAACGGATTTGAAATAGATGGCGAGGGAGATTTGCTCGCGGATTTTGGCGCAGCAGTCGGCACGGTGGATGTGAATGGCGACGGCTTCGATGATGTTGTCGTGGGCGATCCGTCATTCTCCGTTCCGAGCGATGTGTATGGCGCATTCAAAGGCGCGGCGTATGTGATCTTTGGCGCAGCGACGCAAAAATCTTCCACCACAAGCGTGAAGACGCTGAACGGAAAAACGGGCTTCAAGATCATCGGCGAGCGTCCATTTTCCTCGCTCGGATTTGCAGTGAGCGGCGCGGGAGATTTCAACAATGACGGCATGGATGACCTGATCGTCGGTGCGCCGGGCAAAGTGGGTTCCAGCGTTTTGGAGCAGCCGGGTTCTGCCTACGTGCTGTTTGGCAAGGCGAAGGGATGGGCTTCCGCGATCAACGTGGAATCGCTCAATGGCTCCAGCGGATTTGAAATCATCGGCGCTGCGGATACGGATTTCGCCGGAAGCAGCGTAGGCTCTGTCGGCGATTTTAATGGCGACGGCATTGCCGACATCATCGTCGGCGTCCCAAGGTCGGATGCAAATGGCAGCAACAGCGGCGCGGCGCATGTGCTCTTTGGTCGCAGCGGACGGATGCCTTTGCAGGTCAATGTCGCGAATATCAACGGCACCAACGGCTATTCATTCATCGGGAGTAATAGCGGCGAACACGCGGGAACTTCGGTCGCGGGCATCGGCGACATTGACCGCGATGGACTCGCCGACATCGCCATCGGTGCGCCGCTTTTCGGGGATGATGCAACCGAGGACGGGCGCAGCTTCATGGTCTTCGGGAGGGATGGGCTTTGGACTTTGCCCGTCATAAAAAGCGGCGGAACC
>JANMLS010000309.1:0-6307 GCA_031372675.1 Verrucomicrobiaceae bacterium | reverse complement strand
GATTGCGGGCTGGGAGCAGACGGTGGACCTTGCGGCGGAGTTGAAGCGCGTGGCGGATTTTGGCGCGAAAGTTTTTACGTGGAGTTCGCCGGAGTATCCCGAGCTTTTGCGCACGATAGATAATCCGCCTTTCGTCCTTTATGTGTGGGGCGATTTGGTAGCTGCGGATGCGGATTCCATCGCCATCGTCGGGTCGCGCAACGTGACGCATTACGGCACGGAGTCTGCAAAAAAGATCAGCTTCCAGCTCGCTTACGCGGGCTACACCGTGGTGAGCGGGCTTGCGCGGGGAATTGATACCGCCGCGCATCAGGGCGCACTTGCCGCAAAGGGCCGGACGATTGCGGTAATCGGCAGCGGTCTGGAAAAACTCTACCCGCCGGAAAATCGCGGGCTTGCAGAAAAGTTCGCGCAGAGCGGCGCGGTGGTGAGCGAGTATCCGATGGCGCGTCCGGCAGACCGGCAGACGTTTCCTTATCGAAATCGCATCGTCGCCGGATGGTCGCGCGGTTTGGTCGTAGTGGAGGCGGGATTGAACAGCGGCGCTTTGATCACGGCGAATCAGGCAATCGAACAAGGGCGCAATGTTTATGCGGTTCCGGGGCAAATTGATCGTCCCACGAGTGCAGGCTCAAACCGGCTGATCCAGAACGGCGCAAAGCTCATCATGGGCGCGGAGGACGTGCTGGAGGAGCTGGCGGATCGCCGCTCCGTCCCGCCGCCGCGTCGTGCGGAGCCGGACTCGCCAGCACAGGCTGAACTCGAAATCCAGCCAGCTCCGCGATTGACGCAGGATGAGACGCTGCTGCTCACGGCGCTGGAAGTCGGCGAGCTTTTGCTCGATGAACTTTGCGCAGCGACGCGGCTCCCCGCTTACAAAGTCAGCACCACTTTGCTGAGGTTGGAGTTAAAACGTCTGATCAAGCCGTTGCCGGGGCAGCGTTATGTCCTCGTGGCGAAGCAAGCATGAGCGAAGCCGACATTCCAGAGCCAGTAATCATCCCAAATCCCGCAGTTCCAAAAGAACCGCAGGCTGTCGGTGGAACCGAGCCGTTTTACTACATCCTCAAAGCTGGCACCATCATGGGGCCGCTCTCCATCCGTGCGATTGCGCAGCTTGCGCACTCTCATCAGCTCGACCGTGGCGACTTTCTGCAAATCGCCGGAAACTCGCACTGGCTGCCGCTTGCGACCGCGCTCGATCCTTCGGTGCCGCCGCCCGCTGGCACTCCTCCAGCGCCTGCTCCGATGACGATCCTCCGCTGGGGCTGGATGCGCCTGCGCTACAATCTCGGCGAGAAATCGCTCCCTGCCGGACTCGTCTGCCTCGCGATGGCGTGCCTCGGCGTCCTGCTCACACAATGGCCGCCTGCATTTTGGGGACCGCTGGTTTTACTGCCAATCGCCGCCGCTTGCGCATTGCTGCACCGCCGCCGATTCGTCGCCGGTCTGCTGCTGCTTGCCGCAGTCGGACTGCTGCTTTTTTTCACGCAGCGATGAGGCGGCTGCTGTCGCTCTATCCGCGTGCCAGCAACTCCGGTATGTGCGGCGATTTTCCGTCCGGCGTGGTGTAAAATGGACGGCCTTCGATCTCGTAGTGTGTGTCTGGATTGATGCCGAGCGCGTGATACATCGTCTGGTGAATGTTGCCGATGCTCACGGGCTTCTCGATGGTCTTGCACGGACGCTCGTCGGCTGTCTTTCCGTGGACGTAACCACGCTTTGCGCCTCCACCAAACATCAGCACGGAACCAGCACCGGTGAAGTGCCGGTGCATTCCGTAATGTTGTTTTCCCTGCATCTTGTCGGGCAGTTTTTTCTGGTCCTGCCCTTGCTCGGCGGGTTTTTCCGCTGCGCCTTCCAGCATCGCGTCGCGGCTGAACTCGCTGGCTAAAATGATCATCGTGCGATCCAAAAGTCCGCGTTCCTCAAGGTCGCGCACAAGTTGCGCGATGGGGCGGTCAATGCTCATTTTCATCTTCGCCACCGTGTCGTGGCCGTTCTTGTGCGTGTCCCAAAACTCAAACGGAATGTAATTAGATGAGACTTCGATAAAGCGTGCGCCAGCCTCGGTGAGTCGGCGTGCGAGCAAGCATCCAAGCCCGAAGCGCCCGGTGTTGTAGGCGTCGTAGTTTTCCTTTTTCTCCTTTGCCAAATCGAACGCAGCAGCCTGCGGCGAGCGGAGCAGCGCATAAGCCTGCTCCATCGAGCGAAGCAGCGATTCCTGCTGGTAGTCGCTGGATTTTGCAGCGACGCCGCTCTTCTTCAGCATCTCGCGGTAAAGCGACTGCCGCGCTTCAAAGCGCTCCGGCGTCATTCCCGCTGGAGGGCGCACGGCATCAAGCGCAGCGGTCGGTTCCTCGATGATAAATGGCCCGTATTCGCTGCCGAGAAAGCCTGCACTGTGCGCGGCTTTTAGCTCCTCTTTTTCGCCCATCTCAAATTGCTGCCCGATGACGATTAAGGGCGGAATCACAGGATTCTTCGGGCCGAGTTCCTTCGCGACCCACGCGCCCAAGTGCGGAGCGGCGACCGTTTGCGGCGGCTCGTAGCAAGTGTGCCAGTGGTATTGATGCCGCGAATGCAAGATGCGCCCCATATCCGCGACGACGTGCGAGCGAATGAGCGTGCCGCGATCCATCACCTTGCCGATTTCCTCAAGTCCGTCGGAAAAATGAATACCATCCAGCGCAGTCGGCTTGGATTGAAATGTGGAGAGCACGCTGCCCGTCTCGGCACCTACCTCAAAAGGCGTGTAGCGTTTCGGGTCGAATGTCTCCGTGTGCGCCATGCCGCCTGCCATCCAAAGCAAGATGACAGTATCGGCAGTGGCCTTCGGTTTTTGACCGGCGGCAAACACCCGGCGAGGATCACCCACCGTCATTGCGGCGAGTGATGCGGCGGAGAGCTGTTGGAGAAATACGCGGCGTGTATTCATAGATCGGAATTAGCGGATAAGTTGAAATTCGGGGAGCAGAAACATGGACCACAGGATGTCCGCAGGCGCAGCTTGCGCAAAGGCCAGCTCGTCGCCCCGTGGCTCGCGAAGCAGCGAGGCCCGGTAGATTTCCGCGAGGCGCAATTTAGCGTCGGGGATTTTTGATGCCCACTGCGCACCAGCTTGTTCGAGGATTTTTGAGAACGTTTTCCCATTTGTGAACGTGAGTGCCTGGAGCAGCGTGGCTTGAGTCGGGCGGCTCATGTTGATCTGATCCCGGATAGGTCTGCCTAAAATGGATTGCAGCGGATCATTGTTCACAAATGCCGCGCGGACCATTCCCTGATGGTCGTTGAGCGTAAATCCCGTGACGTTTTTCCAAGGCAGGTCTTTAGGTCCGAGCGTGATGGCAAGCGGCCATTTCGAGTCGTCAAACTTCGCAGCTTCCCATCCTTTTGGAGCCACTTCAGCGCTGCGCCATGCGGGTCCGGTGCTCACTATTAAAGGCGCCTCCGCTCCCTCAAACCAAACCGCCACCGCGAGGCGCAGGCCCGAAGCGCCGGGTAAATCATTGGTAGCTTCCACGGCGATGTTGATTTCCGAAGCGCCCGCCACGAGTGCCGTGACATCGGCGTCTGCGGCCTTTTCCCATTTCTTATTTTTCAGAGCCACCTTTCCGTTGATGTAGCAAGTGAGCGAATTGTCCGCAGTCCCAACGATGCGGGCAAAGCGCAGTTTGCGGTCTTTCGGAAGTTCTGCTGACGCACGGAAGTAGCGTGTTCCTTGTGGAAATGCCTCTATTTTTCTATCTGCCTCGTCGTTCCAAATCCACTGCGCGGTCGAGGCGAAGCCTGCGCCAGCCTTGGCTCCGGGGCTGAAATCGGGCTTCGGATAAAGTGGCGCAGCGATGCGGCTCACGGCATCTGCGAACTGCTCCGCGCTCAATCGCCGCACGAGCGGGCCGCGAAAGACGAATGACGACTTCGTGAGTTCATCGGCACTTTCCACTTCCACCGCATTTAGCTGGTAACTGCGCGATGTGAGGATGAGCCGCAGCGTGTGTGTGATGCGGTAGCCGTTCGCCGCAAAATCCGCACTCAGCCAGTCGAGCAAGTCGCGGCTCCAAGGCGGATTATCGAGCGCATCCACCGGCTCACAAAGCCCGCGACCAAAGCACGCGGCCCAAAGGCGGTTCACCATCACGCGAGCCAGACGACCATTTTCTTTCTTCGTGAGAATGTCGGCGAGTTGCTTGCGTTTTTCACCTTTCTGCGCGTCGGCATTGATGCTCCCAAGTTCCGGCCAGAAAAAAGCAGCGGTGGCTTTTTCCCCGGTCGCCTTGTCGCAGCGATACATGTCGAGCGGCTTGTCCGAAAACACCGCTGCCAGCGCGTAGGAATCCTTCAGTTTATAGTCGGAGATGAAGCTGTCGTGGCACGACACGCACTTGATGTTTAGGCCGAGGAAAACCTGACCGATGCCCTGAGCAGCTTGCAATTCCACGCCTTGCCCGGCGCTCACGTCGCCGCGCCATTTGATGCCCTTGATGAAGCCGTCCGCGCCCGGTTCCTGAGTGACTAGTTCGCGCACGAATTTATCATACGGCATGTCCGCCACGAGTGCGCTGTAGAGCCACTGCGAGATTTGCGAACGTCCGCCGTCAATGTAGCCGACACCCGCGTAATCATTCCGCAGTGCGTCGTTCCAAAAAGTGAGCCAGTGCGCGGCGTAGTCCTTCTTATTTGCGAGGAGCGCATCCACGGCTTTTGCGCGGTTGCCGTCAAAAGCCCTGAGTTCCTTCCATTCGGGAATCAATCCGATCACATCGAGCGAAGCACGGCGGAGAAAAGTGCGGTCGTCCACGGCTGCGGTCCACGCGATTTTTTTCTCCCGGAAGTAGGCATCCACAAACTTATCAATCGGGTTTTGAAATGCCGTGGCGCTCGCCGGAAATGCAGGTGTTCTCGGCGCGATGGGAGCGCGTTGGAATACGATTCCAGCAGTCTCGCCGTCCGGCCACGGAGCGCCAGCGGCGATCCATTTTTTCAAAGTGGCGATGTCCTTTGCATCCAGCGGACCTTTTTCCGGCGGCATCAGCTCGTCATCGCTTTTTGGGAGAAGAAGTCGGCGCACAAGCTCGCTCTCATCGGCCTTGCCGGGCGTGATCGCGATGCCACTTTCGCCGCCCTTCATGGCCGCATCGCGCAAGTCCAGACGCAGATCGCCCTTCTGCTTATGCTGGCCGTGGCACTTGGTGCAATTGTGCGCGAGGATTCCGCGTGCCTCCGCGCTGAGTATGGCGAGTTCTTGGGATAGCGGTGCAGCGACAGCGGTGCCTGCAATGGCGAACAGGGCGAGTGAATTGCGAATCATTGTGAGCATTGGGAGTTCGCTTTCTAAATATACGCAGCAGCACGGGAAGGCAGGAAAATTATCAGGGGATAAATTGCCGACGCGATGAACTTGTTCCGGTGCGATTACATCGCATTCCGCTTCCAAATCGGCACATCCGCTTTCATCCGATCAATCAACTCTCCACACAACGCGGAAAAACCGAGTTTGCGCACACTGTAATGGTTAGTCCTTTGAATGTGTTTTACGATACAGAATGACCGCAAGGAGGGTAAATAATGCGATTAAAAAGATGATGAGCCAGGCTACGGGGTTTTCTGCTTTGGAAGCGTTTGTTGCTAATGGCACCGGTGTGGATGTTGGCGGCACTGGAGTTGGCGTGGTTGCGAGAGCTTTTTCCGGTGCTGGCTCTGGTTTCGGTTGCTCCTTGGCTGGCTTTGGAGTTTCAGGCGGCAACTGATAGATGAAGCCATATTTTTCTTTGTTCGCGAGGAACCATTTTCGCCAAGGAATCGCCGTCGCCTCGGGCCACTTGGCACCTTCTTCTGCGAATGGAACTTTTTCTCGGATAACACCTGCCGCCATGTTTTCTCGTAAGTGTGAAAGCACGCCTGCAACAAACGAACCGCTGCCGTGATCTCCGTACCATACCGACCAAATATCCGATTCAAACGCGATAGGGGCGATCAGGCGTATTCCACGGGCATCTCGTAGATTGCCGATTGCGCTCGCTAGGGAACTAGCGCGTCTTTCGGCTTTCTCGAATGGTGGAAGTTTCGCGCTCAATGCTTTGATTTCCGAATTATACATTTGGATTTTCTCAGCTCGGATATTTTCGGGTTCATGCACGGAATCCCTCAACCGTTGCTCGGCAGCTTTGATGGCATCATCTAAAATTTTCTTTTCACGCAAAATAACCACATCAGCCGAAAGCCTTTCCCATACTTTTTTCTCAAACGCAGCATCCCCCAGAAACGGCCCTTTTGGATCCGTAATCGGCGGCGCAAGCATTTCCCC
>JANMLS010000260.1:0-8100 GCA_031372675.1 Verrucomicrobiaceae bacterium | reverse complement strand
CCATAGACGACGCCGACAGCCGGCAGGGGAGCGCGCTCCCCAAAAGCCGCTCGCTCGTCTCCGCTTTCAGAATATACTCCAGCGTCTCGCGGCGGCTGATGAGTTCGCAGGTGCCGTCCTACTCCACCCACACTTGCGGGGCGCGACCGATGGAGTTGTAGTTGCTGCTCATCGCGTAACCGTACGCGCCCGCGTCGCGCAGTGCGACGATGTCGCCCACTTTTGGGCGCGGTAACATGCGCGGCTGCAATTCCTCGTCGGCACCGCCACGGGTAAAAACATCCCCGCTTTCGCAAAGCGGACCCGCGACGACAATCGGCTCCGGCTCCGTGTGGAGCGGCTCGCCCGTCGCGCCGTCGAATACTTCGATCTGGTGGTAGCTGCCATACATCGCCGGGCGGACGAGGTCCACAAAACCGGCATCCACCATCGCAAACGTCGCACCCGCGCCCTTCTCGTTGGCCGTGGTCTTTTTCACATCGTGAACTTCCGTGATGAGCGTGCAGGCTGGCGCGACGTAGTAGCGGCCCGGCTCGATCTCCAGCCGCAGCTCGCGCTTCGCCGCCGCGCTGATTCGCTGCTGGCACGTCGTGAATAATTCGCGGAGCGGCTCCACGGGAATCTGCGCCGCGCGCTCGCGGTAATTATGCGGGATTCCTCCGCCGAGGCTCACCGCCTGCAAGTCGGGAAATGACGGCGCAAGCTCGCGAAACTCCAGCGCGAGGCGCGTGAGGTTGTCGTGCAATTCCTGATGCTTCGGCCCGCTGCCGATGTGCGCGTGGAGCATCACGATTTTCAACCCCGCCGCGAGTGCGTCGGCGCGAGTCTGCATGAGATCGCCGTGCCAGATGCCATGCTTCGAGGAAGGCCCGCCGGTATCGCAAGTATTCACATGCCCGTGGCCAAAGCCGGGATTGATGCGAAGACTCACCGGCCCCGAATAGCCCGCCGCTTTGAGCTGCCGGATCATCCCCGGCGAGCCGATGTTTGGGAGCAGATTGTTTGAAAGGACAACATCCAGCGCATTATCGCGAAACACATCAGCGGTGAAGCAAACGACCGGCGGATGATTGCCCGCCGCATGTCCCGCGTGCAGCGCACGGAGCGCTTCGTTGCCAGACACCGCATCAATCCAAATCCCCGCCGCCGCCATCTCGCGAAGCACTTTCGTGGCAGGGCACGCCTTCATCGCAAAGCGCGCCTGCACATTGGGTGCGCTGGTCATAAACTGAATATCGGCAATGCGCTGCCGGATCACAGCAGCCTCATACAGCCAGAAAGGCGTGCCGATTTTTGCACCAATGGAACGGATGATGGATGTGTTGAGCTTCATGGAAAAAGGCGCGGAAGATGATTCGCACCCGCTCCCATGTCGAGCGGGCACTTTTATGCCCACGCTTCGCCGGCGCTGGTCTTGGCAGTTAATGCCGGACTGGTGCGCCGGTGGACCCGCGATGAGCGAGTGTGGCGGGCTTGAGTATCCGCACGGGGCTTCTGGGGATGCCTTCGCGGATTTGGCGCTCGGCCTCGGCGACGGCTGCGGTGATGAGTTCTTCCACGGAGGAGATCACGGCGGTGATGGTGATGGTGCTCGGCAGCGCATTGTCGTGATCGGTGAGCGCGATGATGCTGAGTTTTTGAGGCACGGAGATGCCGCTCAAATTTGCGCCAGCGACTGCGCCACATGCGGAGAGATCGCTGAGGCAGAGGAGCGCGGTGGGTGCGGTGCGGCCCGTCATGGATTGCACAGCGGAGAGTCCGGCCTGGAAGCTGAGGTCGCTGTGGAAGATGTCCTGCGCGGAGATGATGATGCCGTTATCCGGCGCAGCGATTCCGAGGGCGCGGTTCATTTCCGCAAGGCGCGGGTCGGGGCTGCCAAATGGACCGCCGACGATGCCTACGTTGTGGTGGCCGAGTGTGGAAAGATGGGAGAGGGCGAGCGATGCGGCGTTTGCGTAGTCGGGCAAAATGCTGGTGACTCCTGCGACGTGGGATTCGTGGCCGATGATGATGAGGGGATAATCGCGGCGCTGGATGATTTTGCAAAGCGAGGGATTGGGGACTCCGATGGCGATGAATTTGGACGCGGTGCCGTTTCTTACGGCTGCGGGCAATGCGCTGAAGTCGGCTTCGTAGTCCTTGGTTTCGGAGTATTGCGCGACTCCGATTCCGTGGGCTTTTGTGGATGCGAGAAGCGCATTGGCGATGCGGCCAACGAATGGGTGGGAGAGGCTGCCGGGGAGTTTATCGGAGACGAGCAGGCAGGTGTCGCCAGTCTCAGGATACATGCGGACTTCGGCGCGGAGGTCGTTGGGGATGTAGCCGAGTTCGCGACATGCTTTGAAGACGCGGTCGCGGGTTTTGTCGCTAACGCGGATTCCGTAGTCGCGGTCGTTGAGCAGGGAGGAGATTGCGCCTTGGGAAACGCCCGCCATTTTCGCAATCGTAGCCATGGTGATGGGCTTCGGCGATTCAGCAGCCGGCTTTATGGGCTTGAGCGGTTCCGCTGGGTAGTCATGGCCAAGGAATTCTCCCTCCGAAGGCAGGTTCATGAAAGAGCAATGCGGGATTGGTTGAGTGTTCTCAAGCAAAAAGCCGTTGGGAGGGAGGAAATCGTTTCCGCGAGCGGGTTTATTAGCGGAATGGCGAAGCTCGAATTGACTATCTGCTATTTGCTATTGGCCAATTTCAAATAGCCAATAGCCGATAGCCAAATCGCTTGCGGCGCGGCTTTCGTCATTCGTCATTCGCATTCCCCCCTCACTCCACCCCATCCTTCGGCGGCTCCGGCAAAAAGTGCGTGAGGATTGCGCCGATGAGCGCGTATGCGCCCGCGACACATGCTCCGACGAGGGCCATGCGTGCAGGGTCGGGCTTGGCAGAGGCGGAGAGTGTGATGGTAATCCACGCCGCCGCAGTGCCGAGCACACGCCCGCCGATGTTCGCCGCGAAGCTCTCGCCGGTGCCCCGCAGATGCACGGGGAAGACGAGAGGGATGTAGTTTCCCCAGAAACTGAATTGTGCGACAGTGAGGACGCCAGCAACGAAGATGCCCGCTTTGATCATGCCGAGGCTGTCTGCATTGCCAAGCTGCCCGGAGATCCACCAGAAGAGCAGGGGAACGTAGATGAGCGACGGGATTTGAAACACGCGGAAAAGCGCGCGGCGGCTGATGATTTTGACCGCGAGGACTGCGAGGAGGAATCTCCCCGCAAGGCCGCCAATCTCCTGCCAGAGTGTAACACCAGCGACTAAATCGTCGCTTGTTTTTCCAACAGCCTGCCGCATCGCACGCTGGGCTTCCGGTTCGGGTTTGTTGGCGGCTTTTGCTTTGGTCAGTGCTGTTTTGCCGTTTGCTTTGGCTTCGGCGAGTATGGCTGCGTGTCCTGCTTCTAAAGATGTTCCGGGTTTCTGTGCGCCGATGATTTGTGGAAGCTGCTGGATCGCTCCGAATGCGATGCCGTAGCTGGCTGCGAATACGAGCGTAGTGAGGATGGTCGTCTTGCGAAGCTCCGGGCTGAAAAGCGCGGCGATGCTTGGACGCTTGAGCGTTCCAGCTTCACGCTTCTTTTGCCACACGGGTGACTCCGGCAGAAACGGGCGGATGAGAATAAGCGGAAGCGCGGGGAGCACGCCAGAGATGAGTGTGTAGCGCCATGCTTCGTGCATTCCGTGAATTGCTGGCAGAGAATCCTGCCACATTGCGGAGAGTTTGAATGCGCCAGCGACCATCAGCCCGCCGAACGATGAAAACGCCTGCGTGAAGCCAAGCACTTTTTCACGTTGATGAGCATCGGTGAAAATCTCGGTAAGCCACGCGACGGCGGCGACAAATTCCACGCAGACGCCGATGAAAACGAGGCAGCGGAAAAAGAGCAGTTGCTCCAGCGAAGTCGCATATCCCGCCGCAAACGCTGCAAACGCATAAAGAAGAATGCTAAACGTGAGTACTCTCCGCCGCCCAAGAAGGTCGGTGAGGTAGCCGCCCAAAAGCCCGAAGACGCCGCCCGCAAGTGCCGGAACGAAGAAAAGCGTCCGCGCCCACTGCACGTATTTTTCGCCGCCCGGCGACCACATTTGAACAGCATCAACGCGAGCGATTCCCGATGCGACCATCGCCTCAACCAGTGGCGCAGAGAGCGAGGCGATGGCCTGCTTGATGATGAGCGGCAGCATGAGCAGCTCGTAGATGTCGAATGCAAAGCCAATCGCAGCGATGGTGCAAATGAGCCATTGCGAGCGGGTGAGACGGGCGGAAGTGTTGGAAGACATGGCGTAAGAAGCCGCCATTTATTACGTGAGCGTAGTATTACGCAACGCGATTTTCCCGCTCACATGAGCTTTACCGGAATGGAGAACTCCAGCCGCCCGTTCCCCGAAGTCAGATCGGGAATCTCCACAAGCGTGAGCGACGCTTTCCTAATGCGGATGCTGTCGAGCGGGCGCGAGCCGATGAGCCGCGAGATGAAAATCCCCATGTCTGGCTCATGCCCTACGAGCATCACAGTGGCAGATGTTTTATACTCATCCAGCCGCTCCAGAATCGTCTCCGGCGTCGCACCGCACGCAAGCCAGCGGACGGCGACTAGCTCGGATTTCAGCAGCGCGGCAACAGCGGCAGCAGTTTGGTGCGTGCGGCGCAGCGGGCTGGAGAGGATGTGCTGCGGGTGGATATTATGCGCGTCGCAAAAACGGGCCACGCGATTTGCCTGCATCATCCCTTTTTCGGAGAGAAACCGCTGCTCGTCGCACTCGGCGGGAGTGTCCGCATCCGCATGGCGTAGCAGGTAAAGATACATGGCCTCAGCCTACATCATGACCATCCCGCCATCCACGGAAAGTGTCTGGCCCGTGATATATTTTGCCTCGCCGCTCGCGAGAAATGCGACTGCGGCAGCGATGTCTTCGCCTTCGCCGAAACTACCCACTGGAATTTGCTTCACCACTTCCGCTTTGATTTGCTCCGAAAGCACCTCCGTCATGTCCGTGGCGATAAATCCGGGCGCGACCGAGTTTGCAGTGATTCCGCGCGATGCGAGTTCGCGGGCGATGACTTTCGTGAAAGCAATCAGCCCAGCCTTGCTCGCGGCGTAATTTGCCTGCCCCGCATTGCCCATCAGCCCGGAGACGCTTGCGATATTCACGATGCGCCCACTGCGCTGCTTCATCATGGCGCGGGCGACGCCTTGGTAAAAATTGAATGCGCCCTTTAAGTTTGTCTCGATGACCGTGTCCCAATCCTCCGGCGACATGCGCATGGAGAGGCCGTCTTTGGTGACGCCAGCATTGTTCACGAGGACATCAATGCGCGTGAAATCGGCGAGAATCTTTGCACAAAGAGTCTGCACTGCGGCGTGGTCGGAAACGTCTACCGCGTAGGGAATGGCGAGTCCCGCGTGCTTCGCGTTGATCTCCTCGGCGACGGCGACGCTGTTTTTTTCTGTGCGCGAAACGATGGCGACTCGTGCGCCTTCACTCGCAAAGCGAAGTGCGATGGCACGCCCGATTCCACGGCCTGCGCCGGTGACAATAGCTACTTGGTTTGCAAATCTCATGGGCGCGATTTCTTTATGGAATGCTGCGTTTTGTCGAGACTTCCTCCCGCAAAAATCCGCTGCGATTTATCACCCCACGTTGACCTGCGGAGGGCGGACGTGAACGGGGCGAATGCGCGGAAGGCTGATGTTTGAATCCTCCGGCGTCACATCAATGATGATCGGCGTGGATGGAAGAATCACGGAAGCCGTGCGCTCGGCTGAATGAGTTGTCGGGCGGGCCTGCTGGCCGATGCCTGCGGTAAAATCATCGAGCATCCGCTTTTGCTGATCGGTCAATTGCGCGATCCGTCCGGTGAGGTCGTCCTTCTCGCGTTGAAGAACGTCGCGCTGCTCGCGGATGCGCGTGGCCTCGCGCTCGATTCGAGCGAGTTCGCGTGCGGCGTCGTGTTGGAATTCCTCGCGGAGATTGCGCTCGTGCTCCAGTTCGGCGGTGATTTTTTCAAGTTCGGCAGCCGCTTCACCGGAGCGCGACTCGACGATGGCGAGTTGATTGCGAGCATCTGCAAGCTCCGAGGAGAGACTTCCCGCGCGGCCCTTCAGCTCCGTATTCTCATCGCGCAAACCGGTGAGTTCCCTGCCTGTTTTTTCAATCTCCAGCTCCACAGCTTGAATCCGCGCATTGAGTTCTTGGATTGCATTGTCCCGCTCGCTCACGCCGCTCTGAAGCTCGCCGCGCGCGGTTTCGATCTCGCGGAGTTTTTCTGCGAGCGCGTCCTTTTCTGCGATAAATTGCGCACGTTCGCGGTCTAGGCCGGAAACCACTTCGATGTGCATTTTCCTCGCGACGGCCAACTCGGATTGGAGCGTGTCCGTAGTGAAGTGCATCTGCTCGATCTCGCGCTTTGCGGATGCGAGTTCAGTGCGGTGCGATGATTCTGTTTCCGCAAATTTCGACTGGGAGTTGCCTTCGTGCGCAGCGAGTTCTTTTTCGAGAGCTGAGATTCGTTCAGTCAGCTTCTCGCGCTCCTGAAGTGCGAGTTCAGTTTGTTTTGTCGCTTCGTGTAGCGCGGTTTCCAACTGTCCGCCGTGGCTTGCTCGCGCAGCCTGCAATTCCGTGGCGTGCGATTGATCGTGCGCGGAGATTCGGGCTTCAAATTCAGATGCCTGCTCCGCGAGACGCTGCTCCAGTGCGGATAATTTCTCCGTCGCTTCATCCCGGTGCTGCGCAGCCGCGACGAGTTCGGATTTCAGTGCCGCGATTTGTTGAGCGTGGCGGCCTTCGAGTGCCGCAATCTCGCTTTGCAGGCTTTCGATTTGCGCCTCTTTTTCCGGCACCGGTTTCAGCGCATTATCAAATGCCGTGCGCGATTCCTGAAGTGCCTGCTCCAGCTCCGCATTCGCCTTCTCTGCGGCGGTGAGCCGTGCAGCGGCGGCTTCCTGCTCCGCGAGCAGGCCGGTTCTTTCCGCCTCGTGTGAGGATGCAGTTTCCAGGTTCTCTTTTCGGCTGGCTGCAAGCTCTTCAAAAAGCGTGTCGCGCTCAACCGCGAGCATGTCGCGTTCGGCGGAGAGTTTGCCAAGTTGCTCGCTCAAGTGATCGCGCCCAATCGAGGTCTGGCTGAGGCCCGTTTGCAGTTCCGAGAGTTGCGAGGAAAGTGCCGAGATTTCCGCCTGAAGCTCGGCATTCTTTTGCTCCACATTTTCAAGTTGGGAGAGTGATGCGCGGAGCTGGTTGACCTCGTCGTTGAGCTGCGCGGTGATGGACTTGAGCGTGTCGCTCTCTGCTTGCGCGGTTTGCAACTGTGCATTCGCAGCAGAGACATCCTGCACGAGACGCGAAAACTCGGCGGCACTTTCTGCCTCTGCTTGCTGTCTGTGCGCTGCGAACTCGCTTTGTTGTCTGTCGTATTCAGCGAGAAGTGTGGCGTGTTGCTCTTGCAGCGATTGCGAGGCTGCAAGCTGCTTCTCAAGTTCGGCGATGCGTTCTGCGGCCTGCCCGGATTCCTGCGATTCGGGTGCTTGTGCTGCGGCGGCGCGGGCTTCATCGCGCTCGCGGATGACTGTCTTTATGCGCTCGCGGTAGTTTTCAATGTCGGACTCAAATTGCGACGTGACCGCCGAAATCTGCGTGGAGAAGTCTTCCACGGGCGGCTGTGCAGACTTGGCGCGGCTGTCTGCGAGCTGCGATTCCGCCTCGCGCAGATGCTCCTCCATTTCGCGGAGCTGCTTGCGGAAGCCTGCTTCCATATCCTTGCGGATTTCCTGCTTGGTCGCCTCCATGTGCAGCGCACTCTCGCGCTGCACGCGCTCTGCATTTCCGAGGAGTTTTTCAAATTTGATCTTCGCGTCCTTCTCCCGCTGAAGCTCCAGCGCGGCTTCTTTCTGCGCCGCTTCCAGTCCGAGAATCCGGCGTTGAAGCTCATCGAGCTGCCGCTGCGATGCCGCTGTCTGGGAAGCGGGGCGGGGCTTTGCTTCTTCGAGTTGCCGGGTTGATGCCGCCAACTTTTCCTCCAGCGAATTTTTCTCTGCGGTCAGCTCGGCAATTTTCGCGCTATCGTTAGCAGTCCCAGCGGCGTTTTTTGCAGCATCAAGCTCCGATGCAAGC
>JANMLS010000243.1:0-7360 GCA_031372675.1 Verrucomicrobiaceae bacterium | reverse complement strand
AGTTCCGTAAAGGCCACTAATCAATATACCGCTTGGTGATGTCGCCGTAGGCGTCAATGCGGCGGTCGCGGAGGAAGGGCCAGTGCGTGCGCTGGAACTCCAGTGCGCCGAGGTCCACTTCGACGATGAGGTTTTCCTCTTTATCCACGCTGGCTTTTTTCAAAATCTGCCCGGCGGGATCGGCGACGAAGCTCTGGCCCCAAAATTCCAGCCCCGGCCCGCCGTCCGGCGCTTCGTGGCCGATGCGGTTCACGGCGGCGACGTAGCATCCATTCGCGATGGCGTGGCCGCGCTGAATGGTCTCCCACGAGCTGTGCTGGCGTGCGCCGTATTCCGCTTTTTCGGCGGGGTGCCAGCCGATTGCGGTGGGGTAGAAAAGAATCTGTGCGCCGCTGAGTGCGGTGAGTCGCGCGGCTTCGGGATACCATTGGTCCCAGCAAATGAGGACGCCGATTTTGCCATACCGCGTGTCCCAAGTGCGGAAGCCGAGGTCGCCGGGCGTGAAGTAGAATTTTTCGTAAAACGCCGGGTCATCGGGGATGTGCATTTTGCGATACTTGCCGAGCAGCGTGCCGTCGGCATCGAGAATGGCGGCGGTGTTATGGTAAAGCCCTTGCGCACGTCGCTCGAACAGCGAGGCGACGATGACGACCTTGTGGTCGCGGGCGACGCGGGCGAGCGCTTCGGTGCTTTCGCCGGGGATGGATTCCGCCCAGCCGAAGTATTTGTGGTCTTCGATTTGGCAGAAGTAATGCCCGCGAAAAAGCTCCTGAAGGCAGATGATTTGTGCGCCCGCTTTTGCGGCGGCGATGCTGCGCTCGACTGCATTCGCAAGATTGGCAGCGAGGTCCGCGCTGACGGCGGTTTGGACAAGACCGAGTGTGACTTTGCTCATAGTGCGCGTGTGCTTAGTGGGGAAAGGGGATTGCGAAAAGCGGAAAGACAAGTGCTTTGAAATACACCGCGATTTTTCGGAGCGGGGATTGACGGGGTTGCGCAAACTCACAACCGTTCGCGGCATGAAAACCGAGATTTCCCGATTTTGCGCAGCGTGTGTGGAGAGCGTGGAGGCACTGCCTGCGGTGCTGGATGCGGCGTGTGCGCAGTTTGAGCAAAGGGCGGATGCGCTGGGCGGCTCGCTCGCCACATTAAACGATGTGCGTGCGCGGCTTCGCTCGCTCACGGACAAGCTGCGCAATCAGCACGCTTACGTGTTGATTTTTGGTCCACTGAAAAGCGGGAAGAGCACGCTGATGAATGCAATCAGCGGCACGTATGTGAGCGAGGTGACTTCGCTGCCCGGCTATCCGTGCATCGTCTTTGTGAGCAATCACCCGGAGCCGCGTTTCACCGCCACGAGCTACAATGGAAAGGAGACGGAATTTGCCGACAAGACCGTGCTCGCTGCGTCCGTGGATGAAGCGCATCTGGCCCTCGCGCAGCAAATCCGCATGAGCGAAGCAAAGGGCGAGATTTTTGATCCGCGCACAAGTTTCCCCGAAGCAATTCGGCGCATAGACATCCAGCTCCCCGTGCCCGCGCTGACGGATTCTGCGACGGTGCTCGTGGATACGCCGGGCTTGTACAGCCGGATGAATTTCGGCTACGATGTGCTCACGCGGGAGTTTCGCGATAGCGCGGCGTGCGCGGTGTTTGTGGTGAAGACGGACAATCTTTTTCTTGAGCAGGTTTTCGCGGAGTTCAATCAACTCCTCGGATTGTTCAGCCGCATTTTTATCGTGGTCAATGTGGACGCCGGAAAGCGCGACCTCGCGCCCGATGGCAGCCTGCGCCCAAGCGCGGAGAGCGAGCACCCGGAGAAAATCATCGAGGCTTTCACCACGCTCTCCATGGCCGGCCCGATGCGCGAAGCCTACGAAGCCGGGCGCGTTCGCATTCACGCTGTGGACTTGCAAGGCGCGGCATCGGCGTTCCTTTCGCACAGCGAGGAAAACAAGAGCAGCGCGGGGTTCGATGCGTTTATCGAAGACCTCACGGATTATCTCAACAGCAGCGATTACATGCGGGAGTTTGTCCGTGATAGCATCCGGCAAGGCCACTCACTTTGCCAAGAAGCGCACGCCGCTGCCACGAGCGCGGAGGTAGAGGTGGTCGCCGTCATCCAGCGCGAACGCGAACGCCGGCTGGCTGTGCTCGATGCTCGAATCGCCGCGACGGACCGACTCAGTGGGCAGGACTGGAGCGCGAAGTTTAGCGACTTCCACGAGCGCAATTCGCGCAACGCAGCAGACATCATCCGCACTCGCACGCTCGCTGCGCGGGAGGAAATGCGGCAGCGCTTGGAGCGCTGGTTTTCCGTGGAGGAAAGCTTCGACGACATCTGCTCCGCGCACTGGAACGAAATCCTGCTCAACACGGGACGCAGCACTTTTGAAGAAATCGATCATCTCGTAAAACAAGCCGCATCCGCGAGCGATGCGGGCCTGAGCTTGGATGAAGCAGTGCGTGCGGAAATGGAGACGGCGGGCTTTTCCACAGGCCCTTCCAGCGCCGCCGCAATTAATGCGCTCTCTCCCGTTTTCGACTCCGCACCTTACCCCGCAAAAATCGAAACGGCTTCGATCCCCGTGCGAAAAAAGCTCGCCGACTGGCTGCTTTTCCGCACCGCAGCAAAAGTCCGCACACGGCTTTTCGGCGCAGACGGGAAGCGCAGCATCGAGCCGCAGGAAAAAGAGCGCCGCCTACTGGAGCCAGCCCGCGCCGCATTGAATCGCCATCTCGAAGGAATCATCACCGAACGCTTCCCCACGCTGCCGGAGAAATTCGCCGCCGCACACAGCACCGACTACGCCACCCGTGCAGCGACAGAAATCACACACCGCCTCCGTGAACTGCGCGAGCGACTCGTGCGCGAATGCGTGGAGCTACAAAAGCCCTTCACCCTCGATGCCGCCGTCCTCGCTGCCGCCACAAATCTCGCCACCCGCGCCGAAACCGTGAAGGGCGATGTGGAAGTCCTCGCGATGCAGGAAAACGTGATGCTGGGCGAAGCGCTCCCGTATTTTGAATCGGGATACCTCTGCGAATTCGCGCCATTACTCATCGGATAAACACGCGCGGAAATCCCGCCGAAGCGGGCCTTGACTTCAAAACGCACGCTGTGTTCATTTCGCACACTGTTTTTTTTCCGAAAACGGGGAGTTAGCTCAGTTGGTAGAGCGCGTCGTTCGCAATGACGAGGTCAGGGGTTCGATCCCCCTACTCTCCACCATTTCTGAAATATCGCCCCTACTGGAAAGCGAGTAGCCCCGTCGGAACACACATCGGCACGGCAGCTATACCTCAATCAATTACTGCACAACCGACAAGCCCGTCGCTCTTGCCATAGTCGCTTGACGGGCATCAAACGTGCAAAACTCTAAAACACCCAATTCAAGTGCGAGTGCTACGTGGAGCGTATCGAACGAACGGCACAATGTCGCCGGACCGTGTTTTACCGCCAATTCCTCCGCACGCGCAAAAACACGGCCCCAGTCCATAACAGCCGTAATAAATACGCCCTGAGCGACGTCATTCTCGATAGCCTCCCGCACGTCTCCATACTCAGCCTCAGTAATCTCGCAACGCCCAAGCTTTTGGCTAAGGGCAGACTGCATCTCCAAACGGTGCAACGCCGAGAGCACCGCTACCGAATCCCCCACCAACTCCGTCGCTCGCGGCGAGTTTGGCTCAGGGATATAGAGCTTGAGCAAGACGCCTGTATCGAAATAGCGCATCAAAATCGGTCCCCACGGATTTCATCCAAGGAAGACTGTGAATCGGGCATTAGCCGCCCTCCAAAGATAGACCTCTGGCGTGCGAGAAAATCAGGCTTTGACTGTCGCGTCGAAGCGGCGAGTTGCGACACCTTGCTGTGCTGCTCTATCCATAGCCGTAATTCGTTAAACTTCACTGGCGGCAATTGCTCAATGGCTTCCTCAATTTCAATCAGCGTGCTCATGCTCGAAAAATGCCCGAAGACATGATAGGCGTCAACCTAGCGAGTCACCCGAATTGAAATGATGGTGGTGACCCTTGCAGCGGAAGCTGTGACTGGTGATTGGTGAATTGTCGCAAACTTCGGCTTGCTGAGGTAAATGATGATGTTTGAGTCCAGCAGCATAGCCTACTCACGGCCCGGAAGCGGGCGGTCTTTGCGAATCTCGCGCTGCCAGGCGACGGGGTCTTCAATGTCACGGTAGGGATTTCGTTCTTGAAGGCGGCGAAGTGCGGCGAATGCTTTTTCCCGTCGCGCAATCATCTCCGGCGTGGCGACAGGCACCACGCGGCGCGGTGGTTCTATTCCGGCATCATCGGCAGGCTCGATGGTTGCGGTGATTTTTAAGCGCCGATTCTGAAGCTCCGCCGGTAGCGGGAGATGCAGGCTTCCGTCTTCATCTGCGGTGATGGTGCTCATTTGCTCGGTAACATGCTGGTGATGCGCAGGGCAGTCAACTCGCGCCTGCGCCAGATAGTGAGCTATCCGGTAGGTAGTTTGCGGGCGATGCGGCAAGTCAGTTCAACACTTCGACTAGGTAGCGAAGCTCTGCTGCGATGTCTTCGGGGGAGGGGACGGTCTGGGAAATCTCGGATTCTACGGCGCTTCGGAACTCTTTTCGCAGGCGATGGATAGTCACTTTAATCGCGCCGGTGCTGATGCCGAGTTTCGCTGCGGCGTCGGCTTGCGAGAGGCTCTCGGTGTCGCCGACGAGCCACGGTTTCAGCACCTCGAACTGTGCGCTTTTTCCGGCTTGCGCAAAGGACGACTGCACGGCGCTGAGGCTGCGGTCCATGATGGCGTGCGCCCATTCGCAGTCGAAGAGCTTGTCGGGAAATGCAGCACTGGGATCGGCGATTTGCAAGCCGGGCGAATCCTCGCTGGCGGGCGCGTCGAGCGATTCGATGACCGCGTCGCCGCCGCGCTTTTCGCGACTTTCGCTGCGGCGACGTTCGGCGAGGAAATGCTTCAGCGCGCCGAGCAGGTAGGAGCGAAAGCGGCCTTTCGTGCGATCCGCTTCACCGATGCTGCCGCGTGCGAGCAGGCGGGCGAAGAACTCCTGCGCAAGCTCGCGGCTGTCGTCGTCGCTGCGCCCTTCGCGGCGGAGGAAATGGAAGACGGGATTCCAATACGCCGCGCACAGTTCGCTGAGCGCGGTGCGCGATTCGTGGGAGTCGCCCCGCGCCTGCATCACGAGCGTCCAGCGTGTGGGGTGAAAGGCGGAGGCTGTAGGGTTTTCGGGCATGGCTATGGTTGTTTCTCCACCGCCGGAGCGGGTGCAGTATGCTCAGACGCGATAGTCTCAAGGTAAAGCGTCTCCACTTTTTCCCCGAGCCAGTTGCTCCGCGTGGCGATTTCTATCCGTTGTTGTTTCATGCTGAACATCTGGGACCGCCCAGTTCCCGAAGTAGTGAACTTCCAATGCTCATCGAGAAAGACGCTTCTTGTGTAGGTGTCCCCCGAAGGCACTGCATAGCTGACTTCGATTTTCTGGCGCGGGCTTCCCTTCCACCGTTCTGTGGTGGTGACCGTGAACTTTGCGTGGACGTTTCTGTCAACCGGCGCGGTGATCGTGCCTTCGACTCCCAACGCTGTTTCCTTTCCCGCGATGTCAACGCGGACGACTCGGAAATCCATCATTTTTCTTGGCAGGATTTCCATTTCGATTGTCCACCTAGTTCCGGTTGGTTCGAGGAAGGACTTTCTAGTTGCTCTCTCCTCGCGGACGTAAGCGAAGACGCAAACCGCTGCGACGGCTGCGGTGGCGGCAAAGCGCCGGACGTGTGCGCTGATGCCGGGTGCTGCCGGGAGGGAATTGCTTGTCCAGCGGATGAACCGCCGGAACGTCACCACGCCTAACGCGCAGGTAGCGATGAGCAGTGTGCCGAGCAGAATCCGCCAGACGGTGGCCACGCCGCTATCAGCAGAGATCGTGGTAAAGCTGGCAAGCGCAAGGGGTGCGAAAATCAGTGTGGGCCATGTGAGGACGGCGAAGCTCGACCGAGTGAGTCCCGCCAATTTGCCGCCAGAGCCGCGAATCTCGCGGAGCGCACGCATACCGAGCAAAGTTCCCGGCAGGACGATGATCCCGATCAGGAAAAGGATAGGCATTATGGCTATGGACGATCCGTTTTGCGGCATGGCTCCGCGCTCGCTTTGTCTCGTGAGATTGTGGAAAAAGACGGTGCAGGGGACAAAGGCCAACGCTAGGCCCAAGATGGTGCAAACCAGCGAGGCATTCGCGAACCGCGCCGTCTTTTTTGTGGGCGTAGGCTCGCTCGCGGGCGGTGCTGCGACTCCCGGCTGCGTGGCTGCATCCACCTGCGTTTTCATTTGGTGGACGTTTTGAAACCGCGCGTCGCGTTCGCGCTCCAGCGTGCGCATTACGATTTCGTCAATGCGGGCGTCTGCCCCCGATTTATCCGACGGCGGGCCGAAGCGTCCGCGCGGGAGTTCGCCGGTGAGCAGTTCGTAAAGCACGACGCCGAGCGAGTAGATGTCGGCCCGCTGGTCCACGTCGCCGGGCGCGTCGAATTGCTCCGGGGCCATATAACTCATGCTGCCGAGAATCGCGCCGCGCACGGTGAGCGTCGCGTGGTCCGGCCCTTGGTCGCCGACGAGTTTTGCGATGCCGAAGTCCGCGATTTTCACGCGACCAGCGGAATCAATGAGGATGTTCTCCGGCTTGATGTCGCGATGCAGAATCCCTTGCCCGTGCGCATACTCCAGCGCCGAGCAAATCTCCTGCGTGACGGCCAGCGCCTCTCGCGGAGTGAACCCGCCGGATTGCATCGCTTGCCGCAAGTTCACGCCATCGACAAACTCCATGAGCAAGTAAGCGCACGGCCCCGCCATCCCGCTGTTGAAAATGGTCACGATGCCCGGATGATTCAGCCGCCCGAGCACGCGAGCCTCGCGGTCAAATCGCTCCAAAAACTCCGCATCCTCCGCCAGCGAGTTGGAGAGTATTTTCAGCGCGACGAGCCGTCCGAGCTTGGTCTGCCGCGCCTTGTAAACTGCGCCCATTCCGCCGACGCCGATGAGTTCCAGCACTTCCAGCTCGGGGAAATGCGGGGCGATTTCCTGCGGCGAAGGAGCTTTTGGTTCCGTCGCACGCGGCTTTGCAGAAGTGGCTGCGCCGAGGAGCACGCACTTTGGGCAAAGACCCTGTGGTGCGCCAGCGGCGATGGGAGTGCTGCACTTTGGGCAGATGGAGTTTGGTGAAGTAGGCATGGTCGTGAGTTTTTTTGTTTTACCCAGCATCGGGCTTATTCACTACCTGAGCCGTTGCTGCCGCGAGGTTACAAAAAATTACACGGCTACTGGGATTTCGACATAATCGAGCGCCCACTCGCGCATGAA